>JAQCBZ010000006.1 GCA_027621355.1 Bacteroidota bacterium
ACGAGATTCACGTACTCCATCATAGGAAAATAGCAACTGATTGGGCTCCTCGTGGACTTGAAGCTCCAATACAGTGTCAGAAGGCAAGACCAAGGGGCGTGTGGTAAGCGTGTGAGGATTGATTGGGGTCACCACCATCACAGGTGTACCTGGATAGACAATGGGCCCTCCTGCAGAGAGATTGTATGCTGTTGATCCCGTGGGTGATGCAATGAGTAAGCCATCAGCCCAATAGTCATTGACATGGCGTCCTCCATACGAGGCAGAGATCTCAATCAGATTGATGCGATCTTTTTTGGTGAACGAAAACTCGTTCAAGGCGTAGGCGGTCTCTCCATCCGGCAAAGCTGCTTCCAAAAAATAGCGACGATCTCGACGAGCTTTCCCTTGAATTACTTGCGGAAGGGCAGTGTCCAGATCTTTGGCTTGAATATGTGCTAAGAACCCGAGATTTCCGGCATGAATACCCACAATCGGAATCCCTGATCCCCGTACCCAATGAGCGGCCATCAACATGGTGCCATCTCCACCAATGGTACAGACTAGGCTAGCCCCACTCAAAGCATCTTCGGCACTGTCTTTGATGGTGACCGAATCATACGCTTTGGTGAGCGCCCTCTCCATCTGTGGATCTGAGACGGAGAAGCTTGACAATGGGATATGGGTTTGAACCCTCACACCATGAGCTTGGGTCCACTCCAAAAATGTGAGGAGTACCTCACAAAAGTTGGCACGGCTTTGCTTGGCGAATAGTGTAAGTGTGATCGATTCACTCATGACCCAACATATTGTTTCAAGAGGTTCGATTCAAAGGGTTTTTGACGCCCAATTCGTGTAGCCATCTCTTGTTTGGCCACCTCAATGGCTTCGTCTAGTAAATCAGGGAAGATTACCCCTATTTCTTGCCATAGATAAAACGAAAGAGACCCTGGAATGGTGTTGCACTCATTAAAGTAGAGCTCTTTGGGCGCACCCTTTTTGGATGTTTTGACCATAAAATCAAATCGGACGACTCCTGACGTTTGAAACGCTTCAGCAAGTGCGACGGCAGCGTTTTGAATCTTCTGAGTCCAGTCATCTCCGATGGGAGCTGGCAACAACCGCTTTAAGGAGGCCATCCCTTGCCCATCTAGTCCTGCACCCACACCTATTTTTGTTCCCTCTTGCGAAGGACCCAACTGGCTACCTTTCTGTCCAAAAGATCCCACTTTGGAACCCATCTTTGCTCCTGATTTACCTTGCTCTTGATTCATGTATTTATCCTCAAAACTTAAGGCACCTTCTGAGGCTACGGGCTGTTCACAAGCAGAAGCTTCATACGAGCCGTCAGGGCGCTTTCGAACCGAGCAGTTTATTTCAATCATAGGGGAAATAAGCTCTTCCAGCACCAGTCTATCATCATACTGAAACCCACGCTCGATGGCGTTTCTCAAATCCGCGGGTTTGGTTGACACACGCTCTACTCCAATGCTACTGCCCAATCGAGCAGGCTTGAGAATCACCTCTTTCCCAAGTTTGGCAATCTTTTTTACCCACCCATCAGGATTGTTGACCCATGCTTGTTCCTGAAGTGTCAAAGCATCGGCGACAGCGATTTTGTGCCCCTGAATTGGAAGGACCGCGCGAGCCATCGACTTATCTTGTGCAAGGGCCGCGCTCATAGAGCCGGAACCCACAAAGGGGATTCCTAGCGATTCGAGGTACCCTTGCCACGCCCCTCCTTCACCATCGCCACCATGAAAAGCCAAAACAGCCACATCGAGTACAACTTCATGCCCTCTGCTTCCAAAAAGCCCCTTTTTTGCCTTCTCTTGGACAAGTAAGCCCCCTTTGATAGGATCTTTGCGAAGTCTTGCTTGGATGCATGCTGAGGGAAGAACCTTTTCCGTATAACTTTTCACCTGCCACAAAGGATCCCCCGTCCAAAGTTGTCCAGCCTTATCTACATACCCAAGCGAGACGTGAGGGTGCCGATCAAGGAGTGCATGCCCTACTTGTAGACCCGTAAGGATAGACACCTCATGTTCTGGGGATGGCGCTCCAAATAAGACCAGGATATGGCGAGGGTTTGCAGACATGTGAATCGGGTTTCAAATGTTCCGAACACCTCGAGGCAACCGATTACTTACTCAAATAAAGATTTTTGAATTCATAAGGCTTGCGGAAGTGCTCATCGTCAAAGTTATCCATAAAATAGATGCTTTCACCAGTGGATTTCATTTCTGGTCCGAGCTCTTTTTTCACCTCAGGAAACTTATCGAACGGGAATACCGGCTCTTTGATCGCCCAGCCCACAAGTTTAGACGTTAAATCAAACTCTTTGAGCTTAGCCCCAAGCATCACTTTCACCCCCACCATCGCCTCAGGTCGATCATGCGCTTTGGCTAAGAATGGGATGGTTCGTGTTGAGCGTGGATTGGCCTCCAAGACATAGACCTGCTCCCCTTTGACCGCGTACTGCACATTTAGAAACCCAATAATATTCATCGCCTTGGCAATCCGTATTTGATAGTCGCGCAACGTAGCCAAGACTTGATCACTCAACGTGTAGGTTGGAATTACGGCTGTTGAATCGCCCGAGTGAACCCCAGCAGGCTCAATGTGTTGCATAATGCCACTTTCATGAAGCTCCTCGCCATCAAAGACAGAATCAAAATCAACCTCAATGGCTTGCTCAAGATAGCGGTCAATCAAGAAGTCATTTTCGGGATGGGTTTTCAGAATCGTATCAACATACTTACGGAGCTCGTCTTCTTTGACCGCAATTCGCATCCCTTGACCCCCTAGGACATAACTTGGACGGATCAATACGGGGTACCCAATGTCATTGGCAATTGCCAGGGCTCCGTCTACGGATCTTGCCGCCCCAAATTTTGGAAAAGGAATATCCAGTTTGGTTAAAAACTTCGTGAACTCTCCACGATCTTCCGCAAAATCTATCCATTCAAACTCAGTTCCAAAGATGTGAATTCCAGCCTCTTTGAACCTCTTTCCGAGTTTTAGTGCCGTTTGTCCACCGACTTGAAGAATGACCCCTTTGGGCTTCTCAAAGTCGATAATATCCATCACTCGTTCCCAGTAGATGGGCTCAAAATAGAGCTTATCTGCTACGTCAAAGTCGGTAGAAACGGTTTCTGGATTACAGTTAATCATAATGGCTTCATAGCCCATCTCTTTGGCGGCCAACACAGCATGGACGCAGGAGTAATCAAACTCAATCCCTTGACCAATCCGGTTTGGCCCACTTCCTAGGATCACCACTTTCTCTCGATCGGTTTTGACACTCTCGTTTTCCCCTTCGTAGGTTGAGTAGTAGTACGGTGTTTGTGCAGGGAACTCTCCTGCACAGGTGTCGACCATTTTAAATACAGGGGTCATCCGTTCCACTTTGCGCTTTTCACGTACTTGATCCTCTGTAACCACCTCACCCCCTTGGCTGAGTAACCACGCAACCTGGACGTCTGAGAACCCATGTTGTTTCAGCTCGAGGAGTTCATCGTATGTGATGGATTCTAGTGTCTTTCCTTCCGCCTGATTTTCAAGGGTCACTAAAAGCTGGATTTGTGAAATAAACCAAGGATCAAATTGCGTGATATCCTGAATTTCCTCCACAGAGGCACCCAATTTGAGGGCATTGCGTATTTGAAGCGTGCGATCCCAATAGGGATGTTTGAGTCGGTGTGACACCTCTCGTGGGTCAAGCTCTTCATACCCATCTGCGCCCAGTCCACTCCGACCAATTTCAAGAGATTGCCACGCTTTGTTGAGCGCTTCGGTGAAGGTCCGACCAATTGCCATTGCTTCACCGACGGCTTTCATTTGAGTCGAAAGGGTTTCATCTACCCCAGGAAACTTGTCAAAGTTGAAACGAGGCGATTTGACTACAACATAATCAATAGAAGGCTCAAAACAGGCAGAGGAAACCCCTGTTATCGGATTTGGGAGCTCATCCAGTGTGTAACCAATAGCTAACTTCGTGGCAATTTTCGCAATGGGGTACCCGGTTGCTTTGGAGGCTAATGCCGAAGAGCGACTTACCCTTGGGTTAATTTCGATCGCGACGAGGGTTTCATTATCTGGACTCACGGCGAACTGGACGTTACACCCTCCGGCAAACGTTCCAATGGAGCGCATCATCAAGATTGCAGCATCACGAAGTCGTTGGTACGTCTTGTCTGGAAGGGTTTGGGTAGGAGCGACAGTCACCGAGTCACCCGTATGAACCCCCATAGGGTCCACATTTTCGATGGAGCAGATAATGACGACATTATCGTTCGCATCCCGCAGCAGCTCGAGCTCATACTCCTTCCACCCCACAATCGATTCTTCGATCAAGACCTGATGTACTGGGCTCAGCTCGAGTCCGCGGAGCACCTTTCGCTCGAGCTCATCGGCTGTCCAGACTATGCCGCCGCCGGTACCGCCGAGGGTGAACGAAGGACGGATCACAATGGGGAGGCCGCCAAGTTCTTCGACGATCTCTTTGGCGTCGAGCAGGGACTCGGCGGTGCGGCTGCGGCACTGCGTGATGCCGATGTCTTCCATCAAATTGCGGAATAACTGTCGATCCTCTGTGATATTCACCGCGTCCATATCAACCCCAATGACCGCAATATTTTCTTTTTCCCAATACCCATCTAGGTAGAGCTCACGAGCGAGGTTTAGGGCAGTTTGTCCACCCATCGTTGGCAGTACGGCATCAGGACGTTCTTTTTGGACAATCTCTTTGATGGACGCGGGTGTCAGCGGTTGCAAATAGATCGCATCAGCCATCATGGGATCGGTCATGATGGTTGCAGGATTACTATTAATTAGCACAACTTTGTAGCCTTCTTCTCGAAGAGACTTGCAAGCTTGGGTGCCAGAATAATCAAATTCACATGCTTGACCGATTACAATAGGACCAGAGCCTATAATCAGAATCTTATGGATATCGTCGCGTTTTGGCATGAAATGGAGGAGATTGGTGGCTCAGTTAGTTGGAGGAATTGGATGCGTTGGCTGCGGCGAGATCTTTGACAAATTCATCAAATAGATATCGACTGTCATGGGGACCCGGTGAGGCTTCAGGGTGGTACTGAATGCAAAATCCAGTGAAGTTTTTGAAGCGCAGTCCTTCAATGGATCCATCATTTAAGTTTTTGTGTGTGACGGTGGCTACCCGTTCAATGTGCTCATCTTCTTTGACGGCAAACCCATGATTTTGGGTCGTGATTTCGACAAGTTTTGTGGAAAGGTTTTGTACCGGCTGGTTGGCACCCCGGTGTCCCACAAACATCTTATCCACAGAACACCCTTCTGATAAAGCCATTAACTGGTGTCCGAGGCAAATACCAAACAGGGGCTTTTTCTCTTTCTTGGCCCACTCAAGAATGGGTGCTGCAAACGGCGCCGTTGCGTTGGGGTCACCCGGCCCATTACTCAAAAAGACTCCATCAGCTCCCCACTCCTTTACCTCCTCAAGTGGAGTTTGTGCTGGGAATACGCGTAGAGAACAGCCTCTGGAACGGAGTTGTTCAAGGATTGTTTTTTTGACACCATAATCCATCACCGCTACTTTGTAGTTGGACTCACCTTCGGCTGGAAAAGATTGTGCCTCTTGGCGCGTTACATGTTGTGAAAGCTCAAGGCCCGCCATCGAAGGCCACTCTTTGGCTTTTGTGACGAGTTCTTCATCCGAAACGTCCTCGGTCGAGATCACTGCGTTCATGACCCCTTTCTCACGAATATGCTTCACCAGTTGACGCGTGTCGATCCCTTGAATACCCGTGAGCTGATGAGTTTCCATGTAGCTCCGCAAACTGGCATCTGCTGACGGGTTGCTATATCGCTCTGTGAACGACCGAATAATTAATCCCGAGATCATCACTTTGCTTGCCTCATCATCTTCGGCAGCTGTGCCATAGTTTCCAATGTGAGGATACGTCATGACCATGAGTTGCCCGTAATAACTGGGGTCGGTAAAGATTTCTTGGTATCCTGTCATACTCGTGTTGAAACAGCATTCACCTCCTACGGTGCCAGGAACACCAATGGCGTGTCCATAAAAGATGAGGCCGTCTGACAGAGCGAGCCTAGCCGAATAGAGTTTCGGGGTGTTATTCATGTCGATGCGAAGAGTTGAGGGTCAGAGGAGCGAGCAAGGAGGAGTTCTTGCTCGAAATAGATCTAAAAAAGCTCAAAAAAAATCCGACTACGGAACCCGCGTCGGATGGGAAAGTGATCGATCTGAAAGTCGGTCGCTTGTAGCTTTGCATAAAATCAAATGTACACAAACCTGCGAAACTATTCAACGGACAAACTCAATAAGAAACAGGATTATGAGGCAATCCTGACTCGTAATTCTTTGCCAAACCACGCGGAGCTTGCTGTCAACAAACCACCGATGAGTCCAGCCATCACAAGCGATACCCAAGGCGTGTCCATGCCTGCAAACAACAACGAGAGTCTTTCACTTAGGATAAAATCATTTTGTACGGCCGTAAGCATGCTTTGTCCAGTCCAGACAATGAATCCAACAGACAACCCCAGAGGAAACACCCACGAGGGTTGACGCCACAAGCCAATAATGAGTCCAGAAAGAATAAGACTCCACCAAGGTAAAAACAGCGTGAAAAACCATGTGAGTGCAATAAAATAGATCCAGGTCTTCATAAGGTGGTATTAAAGAGTTTGATTCGTGTTTTAGTCTTTGGGGTGGAGTTCTGGGTCTTTCGGGTTAATCAAGCGCAAGAATGCACCTATTAATCACACACCAATAGCACATATTTGATAGTATATCAAATAATGAGAACTTTTGATTCATGCTGGTTTGAGGGATTTGGAGCAAAACTTCACATGCTAGTACACATATTTTATACAATACGTGAGTCTAATGGGATCACAAGTAGAATCCATAAGTCTAATCGAGTAAAAAAACATGGCAAAAGTTGAGATCATGATGCCCCAAATGGGCGAATCTGTGATGGAAGGAGAAGTGATTGGTTGGTCCAAAGCTGTTGGAGATTCCGTAGAGGTGGATGAGACCCTTCTAGAGATTGCGACGGATAAAGTTGATACAGAGGTCCCTTCCCCAGAGGCAGGTGTGATTGTTGAGCTTCTTGCCCAAGAAGGCGACACTGTGGAAGTCGGAAAGCCAATCGCGATTATTGAAACAGATGCGAGCGCTGCATCGACTGCGACAGCGACTCCTGCTCCTGCATCTGAGCCAGAACCCGCACCCGTGGCCGAACAAGTCCCAGCATCTGCACCGGAACCAGCGGTAGCCCAAACGCCTGAACCAGCAACTCCTACTCCAGTGGCTCCTGCACCTCAAGCCGCACCCGTGGCCTCAGGTGAGTCCATTGAAGTGGTCATGCCACAAATGGGTGAGTCTGTAATGGAAGGAGAAGTATTGAGTTGGAGTAAAGCGATTGGCGATTCGGTCGAGGTGGATGAGACCCTGCTCGAAATCGCTACGGATAAGGTGGATACAGAAGTTCCATCTCCTGAAGCCGGAGTGTTGACTGAGATTTTGGCCAAGGAGGGTGAGACGATTCAGGTGGGACAAGTGATTGCAAGGCTTGCACCGGCCGGCAGTAGTGCACAGCCTGCCGCACAAGCCGTGCCAGTAGAGCCTGTAGCTGCGCCGGCTACATCAACACCGGTAGCCATCCCAGAATCTACAACTCCACCAGCACCTACTGCCACAATAGCTGCAGGTTCAATCCCCAATTCTACGCCATCAGGCAAATTTTTGTCCCCATTAGTTCGGTCGATTGCGGAGAAAGAGGGTATCCCAGTTGAAACCCTGGATCAAATTCCAGGTACAGGCAAAGATGGTCGATTGACGAAGAAGGACATGTTGAATTTCTTGTCTATTCGTCCACCGCAAGCAGGTACGTCTACTCCCTCTGCAAGCCCTGCCTCTACACCAGTTCAACCTGCATCAGGAGGAGGCTTGTCACGCCCTGGCACTCCTGCTCCAGCTACTCCTGCTCCGGCCGCACCCGCAGCGCCAAGTTCCGCATCCATCAACGCAGGTCAGCTAAACGTCAAAGCACCTGAGCAACAAGTTGAAATCATCAAGATGGATCGTATGCGCAAGATGATTGCGGAGCATATGGTCAACTCAAAGCAGACATCAGCTCATGTCACGACATTTTCTGATGTGGATGTGACCCAAGTTGTAAAGTGGCGAGCAGCAAATAAAGACCGGTTCCTGCAGCAAACAGGTGCAAAGCTCACATTTACACCCATTTTTGTGGAGGCCATTATTCAGGCCATTCGGGAGTTCCCGTTGATTAACAGCTCGATTGTTGGAGATGAAATTCATGTGAAGAAGAATATCAACTTTGGTCTAGCAGTCGCTCTTGGAGAAGGTGGAATCGGTGGGTTAATAGTTCCTGTGATTAAGCATGCACAGGACAAGAATCTAGCGGCCTTAGCCCATGCCATTACCGATCTTGCGACAAAGGCCCGATCCAAAACGCTGAGTCCAGATGATTTGGTAGGAGGCACCATTACACTGACCAATTATGGAAGTGTGGGCAATCTTATGGGGACGCCAATCATTAATCAGCCACAAGTAGCCATTATTGGAACGGGTGCGATTGAAAAACGCCCTATGGTGATGGAGACGGCGGATGGTGATGTGATTGCGATTCGTCATCAAATGTATTTATCGATGAGTTACGATCACCGTTCGATTGACGGGGCACATGGTGGCGCGTTCCTGAATCGGATCAAGCAGCTTTTGGAAGGGTTTGACCCGAATCGATCGTTTTAATGATTGAACTAACGAACCGTTTCTGTTTGATCCCAACATAGCCCTAAAGGGTCCTATGGAAGTCGTCCAGACGATTGATAAGCTACGGGAGGCGCTATTAGAGCTCCAACGTACGCACCCGAACCACCCCCGGCAACTCGTGCCCACGATGGGGGCGCTGCACGAAGGTCATCGTGAATTACTCAGACATGCGGTCGAGCAGGGTCCAACAGTGGCGACGCTATTTGTCAACCCCTTGCAATTTGGACCCAACGAGGATTTTGACCGATATCCTCGTGATTTATCCCATGACCAAGAAGTATGCCAACAAGAGGGTATCTCTGTACTATTCGCTCCATTTCCTCAAGAAATGGCCTTGGATCAGCAACAATTTGTGATTCAGCCCAAAGGACTTATCCAACATATGTGTGGTCCTCATCGTCCTGGACATTTTGAGGGTGTTTGCCACGTAGTGATGCGCTTGTTTAGCCTTACCCAACCTGATGAGGCATGGTTTGGTCAAAAAGATTTCCAGCAATATCGTGTCCTTGAGGCAATGGTGGATGAACTTGCGCTGCCCATTCGGATGCACTGTGTGGAGACGGTACGTGAAGCCGATGGATTGGCTCTCAGCAGCCGAAATCGATACCTCAGCCCACAAGAGCGTGGATCTGCTGTGGCAATGTTTAAAGCTCTCGAGCAACTAAAACAGGCAATAGAAGCCAAAGAAGCCTCTGCGCTCCTCCAAAAAAAACGAAATGAGCTTCATGAGCAACTTTCTGCGGCTGGTTTTCGTTTAGAGTACGTGGATGTATACGATGTCTCGACGTTGACGCCTGTTCTTGAGCCTCACCCTGGACAACCATTAGTGGTTGCTGCTGCGGGTTGGCTTGGCCAAACCAGACTCATTGATAACCTCCTTACTGATACTGAAAGCATATAAGTTTGCTTTTTCGTGGACACAAATGACTATGAAACGAACCCTTTTTCACTCAAAAATCCAGCCATTAACGGTCACCGATGCGAATCTTCATTATGAAGGGTCCATCACCCTGGATCTTGACTTACTCGAAAAGGCAGGTATTGTGCCTTATGAGCGTGTGCAAGTGCTCAACATTAATAATGGACACCGTCTTGAGACGTACACCATACCTGGAGAGCGAGGATCTGGCATATGTTGTCTAAATGGTGCTGCCGCCCGCCTTACGCAAATTGGAGATAAAGTAATCGTGATTGCTTACGGTCTTTTTGATGAGGAAGACATAGCCAATCATACCCCAAACGTCACACTCGTTGACGACCAAAACAAGCTAAAATAGCCTATTTAACCCGAGCGATTCCCTACCTAACCCGAGCGATTCCCTATGAAAATTAACAGAAATCTATTACTCCTTGGTGGAGCGATTGTCATTATTGGCGTGATGTGGTTTGCACTTGGGCGGAGTGGTGAGGATACGACTCAAATTTATGCGGAAGCTCAGCGCGGTCCGTTTGAGGTGATCATCAATACGACTGGAGAGCTTCAAGCTGAGAATTCAACCCAAATCATAGGTCCGCGTAATGCAAGAGATGTCCGTGTGTATAATTTTAACATCCAGCGCATTATCCCGGAGGGAACGGTTGTGCAACGAGGCGATTTTGTGGCCGAATTGGATCGCTCCGAGGCCAACACACGTCTTCAAGACGCTCAATTGAACGTTCAGCAGGCAGAGTCCCAGTTTGAGCAGGCACAACTTGACAGTTCCTTGACCCTGTCCGCTGCCAGAAACACCCTCGAAAATCTTGAATTTCAGGTGGAAGAGCGTCAGTTGGCTGTAGAACAATCGATTTATGAATCACCCTCTGTGCAACGGCAAGCTGAAATCGCGTATGAACAAACCCAAAGACAGCTTCAGCAAGAGCGTGAAAATTATGTCACGAGGGTGCGTAAAGAAGAGGCTAGACTACGGGAGCTAGAAACGGAATTGATTGAAGAGCAACGCGAGCTGGAAAGAATCCAACAGGTGATCGATGAATTTACGGTGTACGCTCCAGAAAATGGGATGGTCATCTATACACGTAATGGTGGCACAAAAGTGGCCGAAGGGAGTAGTGTAAGCGCATGGAATCCAGTGATTGCTGAGCTACCTGATTTTTCCGTCATGGAGTCTATTACCTATGTGAATGAAGTGGACATTCAGAAAGTTCGTGTAAATCAGTTAGTTGATATTGGACTCGATGCCATCCCAGATAAGTCATTAAGTGGTGTCGTGACATCCGTAGCGAATATCGGAGAGCAACGTCAAAACTCTGATTCCAAAGTGTTTGAAGTGGTGATTGAAATTAATGAGTCAGATTCAGTTCTGCGCCCATCCATGACAACCTCAAACGCTATCTCAATTGAAGAAATTGCAGATGCCGTGTATGTCCCACTCGAAACAGTGTTTGAGTTTAATGGTTTGGATGTGGTGTACAAAAAAGCCGGTTTGGGCGTAGAGAGACAACAAGTGTGGTTAGGATCGATGAACGAAAATGATGTTGTTGTGAAAGCAGGGATTGAGGAAGGGGATGAGATGTTGATATCGATGCCAACAGACACAGCTGGTCTCAAGTTTATTCCACTGGCTGAGGATGTTTTGCAGGAGATTCGAGCCATTGAGCAGGCGGAGATGGAACGTCAACAAGAACAGCAGGCGCGTCAAAATCAACCAAGGCAAGCCCAAGAGGGCATGATGAGGATGGACTTTCAGAACATGACCCAAGAGCAACGAGATTCTCTCCGAAGAGTCTTTATGAATCGAGGTGCAGGAGCTCAAAGTGGTGGGGCTCGGGGTGGAGCTAGCGGACAGGTACGGGTGCAGGTTCAGTCTAATGGCTCAGGCTCGTAGGGCGATATGAATCTCCAAAACCTAGGGTATAATTTCGATATTGCCATAGAGGCAATGAAGCAAAATCGACTTCGATCGTTTTTGACATCGTTGGGGATTATTTTTGGTGTAGCCTCTGTGATATCTATGCTTGCCATTGGTCGTGGAGCACAGGAAGAAGTGCTTGACCAAATGAAGCTGTTGGGGACCAATAATATTATTGTGCAACCGGTGGTGGAGCAAAAAGAGGGGGATGTTGAATCATCTGGAGGTGATGCATCCACGGAATCGAATTCCAAAAAGTTCTCTCCAGGGCTCACACTCCAAGATCTCGAAGCCATTCGGGCGAATATCCCCTACGTAGAAACGGCCACGCCTGAGATTATATACGACACACAAATTATCCGATCGGGGCGTATGCGAACGGGTAAAATTATCGGTGTGTCGGACGAGTATTTTGAAATCAATGAATCGTCCTTTGAGCTTGGGGATAATTTCACCGATAGTCAGGTGGAAGAGTCCTTACCTGTTGCCATCATTGGTGCTGGAATACGAGCGAAGTTTTTTTCTGGGGATGACCCTATTGGCAAACGGATCAAGGCAGGAAGGGTGTGGTTTCGTGTGGTTGGAGTGCTGGAAGAGAAGCGAATTTCGAATCAACAAATTGAAAATCTGGGCATTCGCGATTACAACATGGATATCTATGCGCCAGTGACATCCGTCCTCTTGCGCTATGGAAATCGCTCAGTGGTAACAGGTGATGATGTAGGAGGTGGGGGTGGTAGCACGACGACGATGATTTTTGGTCGTGGGTTCGCGATTTCTACGACGTCTTCTTCCTCGGGAGTCAATAGTGGGGATGGAAACACCAACGAAGTCGATCGACTTATTGTACGAGTAGAGGACAATCAATACAGTGTGGCCGTTTCAGAAATTATGTCTCGAATGTTGCAACGTCGACACAATGACGTCGTAGATTTTGAGATTATCGTCCCTGAATTGTTGTTAGAGCAAGAGCAACGGACCAAAAATATCTTCAACATCGTACTTGCAGCCATTGCCTCCATCTCGTTGATTGTTGGAGGGATTGGGATTATGAATATCATGCTCGCCTCTGTGATCGAACGGTACCGTGAAATTGGAGTACGTCGTGCCGTTGGGGCTCAGCAGAAAGATATCCGCATGCAATTTTTGACGGAGGCTCTCACGATTTGTTTCGTGGGTGGATTTATTGGCATTGTCCTTGGGATTGTGCTGAGTTTGGTGATCCAGTGGTTTGCGGGCATACAAACGATTGTCACACTCGCCTCTATTTTGATTTCTTTTGGGGTAGCGTCATTGATTGGCGTGGTATTTGGATACGTTCCAGCAAAGCGAGCGTCCGAACAAGATGTTGTTGTTGCACTTAGATATGAGTAATCCTATGGAATCCATGTTTATCTCACACCGAGAATCCCACATTCGCACGTTTGCCCCCATCTTTATGATGACTTTTTGCCTGGGGATCTGCATGATCTCCATGCCACTTGTTTCGTTCGCTCAGTCGGGTCAGGAGGGTTCTTCAGAGGCTTCTGCTAGCACCTTATCCACAGAACCAGCCACCGGGCAAGTCACTGCGCAAGTCACTGCCCAAATATTTGAGTTAGAGGAAACCATCCAGTTAGCTCTTGAGCAAAGTCCATTGTCTCGTGCAGCCAAGTATTCGTTGGTTGCAAGTCAGTATCGATATAAGTCTTTCCGCGCGGATTTGCTTCCTAGCTTAGATCTCTCAGGAGATGTACCTAATTACAACCGCCGTCTCTCCACTCGGTTGGCTGATGATGGGAGTACGCAGTTTATTGCAACAAAACAATCGAACGCGAGTTTAGAGTTAGGTGTAAACCAAAACCTATTGTGGACAGGAGGGACAGTCTCGATTGCAAGTGGAATGACACGACTGGGGATTTTTAGTGATGAGAATACTTACTTGTGGAGCTCAACCCCCTTAGTTGTGAGCTACCGTCAACCACTCTTTCAATATAATGCGCTCAAATGGCGCAATCGGCTTGAACCGTTACGCTTGACCATTGCAGAAAAACAGTATGTCGAGGAGCTTGAGGACCTTTCCTTCACCGTGACACAACGGTATTTTGATGTGTTACTAGCCAAAATCAACCTTGACATTGCCCAAACCAATGTCGCGGTCAATGACTCGATTTATAATATCTCTCGGGGTCGATTCAACATTGGGACGATTGCCGAAAACGACCTATTGCAAAGTGAATTGGCACTCAGAAATGCGGAGACCAATCTCACAAGCTCACAAATTCAGTACGATCAGCAGATCAAGAATTTTCGATTGTTGCTTGGGTTACCTGCAGATGCAGATTTCGATGTGAGTATTCCGGAACAGCTTCCTCGTCTTGATGTTACAGCAGACAAAGCCTTAGCGATGGCACAGCAGAACAACAGTACATCTCTGAATAACGCATTACAAGAGATTGATGCTCGCCGCCAGTTAGAACAAGCAGTGAGGCAAAGCACATTTTCGGCTAACATTATTGCCAATGTGGGGTTTAACCAAACGGCCGAAGACATTAACGATGTCTACAACGACCCGTTGGACCAGCAGTTTATTACACTAGGTTTTGATATCCCCATTTTTAATTGGGGCAAGGCACGAGCGGAGATTCAGTCGGCGCGCAATGTACAACGTGAAGTGGCCGATGAAATCGCTTACAGCCAAGCTCAGTTTGAGCTTGCCGTTCAAAATACGGTAATGGAGTTTTTACAGCTGGAACGTCAGCTAGAGATCGCCGCTCAATCTGACACGATTGCCCTACGTCGATATCAGGTTGCTCGTAATCGTTATCTCATTGGTAATATCGATATTACCAATCTTCTGATTGCTCAAAATGAGCGCGATTCCGCGAAGCGTGCCTACATCCAAGCTCTTCGAACGTACTGGCTTGGAGTGTATAATTTGCGCCGCCTAACGCTCTACGATTTTGAAATCCAAGCGCCCATTACCTATGAGCTAGAGCTTTAACTCTTTGGATCGTCACTTGCCATGTGGGCAAGAAATCTAGCTGATACTTCACGTCCTCTGTAAAAGTCTTCGATAGAGAAACTTTCGTTTGGTGAGTGGAGTCCGTCTTCGTTGAGACCAAATCCCATTAACACGGAGTCGACACCAAGGACCCGTTTGAAATCTGCGATAATTGGAATAGAGCCACCCTCGCGAGTAAAAAACACCTCCGTTTGGTACACTTCTTTGAATGCTTGAGCGGCCTTTTGAATAGGATCAGAGGTTAGATCCATGACCACAGGGCTCCCTCCATGATGATTGATGACGTTGACGCGTACAGATGGAGGCGCAATCGAATGGATAAACGATTTGAACTTATCGGCAATGGACTGTGGATCTTGGTTTGGGACAAGTCGCATGGAGACTTTGGCTCCTGCTTTGGCTGGAAGTACCGTTTTGGCACCTTCGCCTTGATATCCACCCCAGAGCCCGTTCACATCAAAGGTGGGACGGCTGGAGATCCGTTCATGAACGGTGTACTCTGGCTCCCCGACCACCTCTTCAATTCCAATGGCCTTTGTGTAGGTGTCCATCGAAAACGGAAGTGCATGGACGGCCTCTTGCTCTGCTTTGGTCAGTTCGAGCACGTCGTCATAGAAGCCAGGGATTAGAATTTTTCCTGTTTTGAGATCTATGCATTGAGATAACATGTCGTTTAAGATCGTAGCAGGATTCGGTGCCGCGCCTCCATAAACCCCGGAGTGCAGATCACGGGTGGGACCTTCGACGTGCACTTCTAGATAGGCAAGACCACGAAGCCCAACGGTGATGGAAGGTTGATTCTTGCCAAACATCGCGGTGTCAGATACTAAAACGGTATCACAGGTACACCACGCTTTGTGCTCTTCAAGAAAAGGCACAAGGTTTGGGGATCCTATTTCCTCCTCTCCCTCAAGAAGGATTTTTACATTCACAGGCAATCGTTGTTCGGTGGCAAGCCATGCTTCCAATGCACACACATGGATAAAGCTTTGGCCTTTGTCATCACTTGCACCCCGGGCATACAGCCGATCTCCCTTTTGTGTTGGCTCAAAAGGAGGCGTTTCCCAGAGTTCCAGTGGATCTGCTGGCTGCACATCATAATGGCCATAGATTAATACGGTGGGGGCATCCGGCGCATGAAGCCATTCGGCCGTAACAATTGGATGACCGGGGGTGCTATGAACAGTAGCCTTCTTCAATCCGATGGACTCTAAGTGATTGCGGAGGTGCTCTGCTAACGCTTGGACATCACCCGCATGCTCCGGGCTGGTACTCACACTTGGGACGCGGAGAATCTCTTTGAGTGCGTCAAGATGTGAATGTTTGTGAGCGTCAAGATAGGTGCGTATGGCATCCATAGTGTGGTGAAATAGTGTGGTGAAATTCGGGTTAGGTGTGGATTCGCATCTGTTGCAGAGTCGAATCTAGATACTGGATGGTTCTATTATGAGCCAAGATAACGGGTATCGGCTAGGAAAACATCCTTAGATGGGAGCCAACCTGAGGAACCATTGGAGAGGGTGACAGGAAGCCATTCTGTCCGTGGAATAGATGAATTGGAGGCTACACTTTCATCAAGATCACCGCTAAAATCACCCATTCTCACCCTAAATTCGACCCCCTCATACGCGATGGTTTCACTTGGAAACTCTTGGTTGGGTTCATCATACAGTGTCACAGATTCGGCAGTGACTAAGCCTTTCACCGTCTCAGCATACTGAGTCGCGCTTGACCATAAGATGATGGACGCCACAAGGGCAATCACTGCGCCCAAGCCACTTACCCATGAAGCGTGACGCCAAGAAAGGGAGCTAAACCAACCCAGTCCAAGTCCTAAGACTACAATGTATAAACCAACAGAAAGCACCCAAGACCACCCATTGGGCGTAAAAATTCCCTGAAGCGCTTCATAGCCACGCTGCCATGGGGTTTTTGGAAGCACAGGAATGGTAAATGGTAATTGTTCTTGAACAGAGGTATAGGCATCCAGAGCTTCAGACTCGAGCCTAGGGTCTTCGGAGGCAAGAAGGAACCATCCCATCGATTCGCCCAATCGCCCCATGCGACTCGACGCTACACCTAAATTGAAATATAACTCTGGCGCTTGACCACCCTCACTTACAATCTGAGAGAGTTTCTCATAGGCCTCTAAAATTTGCCCACTCCGATACTCTTCAATGGCTTCAACAAAACGGGCTTCCTGTGCCGATTGTAGGTCAGAGGGTGCGTCACTTCCCCCACCTTGTATCATGATCTGCATCACAATAGCCAATAAGAATCCAAGACTCATGAGTTCCTCTTTTGTTTTAAGGCAGTTTCTGCGATGTCAACCCATTCGCGTACAGCGTCAAGATCTACACGGAGTTGCTCATGGGAGGCAGCTGGAGAATAAGACATCCGAGAGAGTTGTTTAAAAAGCCCCTTAGAACTCTCCTTAAACCCCTGATCTATGGCCATCGAATCTAGGAGTTTCTCAGCATCGGCAAGTGTGAAAGCCCCTGTAGGTCGTTGAAGTTTCAAACGGAGATAGTCAAGCACCTGTTGTACTAACATCGTGTACCGTTCTTGAATCTCTTTGGATGATGTTGATTCCCCAGTGCCAAGTCCTGCATTATGAGTTTGACTTTCATGCACTTCGCATTGGTTGAGAAGGGTTTTTGCGGCTGTATGCCTCTGTCTTGAAGGCGCTTGCTGCTCTCTTATTCGTCGTGCAATCATCACAATCCAGAGACCAAGTCCAAGCATCGTCGGTATAAGAACACGCGATACCCACGTCCCTTGTTGCCAAAACCAGGTGGGGATGGAGACGGTTTGAATCCAAGTTGGTGCACCCCCCATCATTGGAAACTGCCGAGCAGCATCTGCTAGTTGGACCGGTGTTTGCCCTAATGCCTCACGGGCAATTAGCGGAATGGCAGGTAGCGATACCACCTCCCATCGCGCAGCGGTTGGGTTATAGTAGGCAACATCTACAGCGGGAACTTCACTTCGGCCCGCTTTGGAGGGAACGACAAGATCCGTAAAGGCCTTTTGTCCTTGAACTCGCTCATTTTGTGCACGAAAATCGGACGCCTCTTGAGGAGAATACTCTTGCCAATCTTCTGGGTACTCCCATTGTGGACGAGTCAACAAGGGAAGATTTCCAGTGCCTTGAATCGTTGTGGTGATTTCGATCCCTTCACCCACTTGCACTTCACGGGCTGAAGCACTACGGGTAATGGTAAACGAGCCCACAGCATCCAAGATGAGATCCACACTCAGCGGATTATCGGGTCGCCGAACTTCTAACTCAAACTCTTCGGTTTGCAGTGTCACACGTCGCAGATTGGTTCCAAAGCTGTCAAAAATGCTTCCAAATGGGTCTCTGCTGGATACCTGAGAGCGAACACCCAGCACCATGGGGAATGGGTCCACAACAAGTGTACCTGTCCGCGTTGGAAAGACCATAAACTTTAGCAACGTGGCACGACGAAATCGTTGACCCTGGATCAGTGCATCTTCGGCGCGTGGCTGTGCTTGACCCTCTAGTTCTTCTTTCCATAAGCCGTCTGCACTCCAACCTGTCAAAGGTTGAAACGACTGCACCTCTAAACCATTTCGAAAATAGAGAACCACTTCCGCTAACAGTTGTTGTCCTAGCACGGGAGTCTGATCATCAAATTCCATCTCTATAAAAATATCAGGAATCGATCCGTCATCAGCCGAGGCGCCAGTCGCAGCCGATTGAACCTGGAAGGGAATGGGCTCTGTAGTGTACGTTTCTCCATCAATCACAACCTCTAGAGATGGAATCTCAAACGAGCCCTCACGTTCAGCCATTAACGTGTAGGTGTACGTCAACGATGAGGAGGCGTTGCCATTAATAATTTGATAACTCGATGACCGTGAGGGAACTCGGTTCAGGACTCTCGCACCGGGAATCTGTCCAATTTGGGGGTAATCCGCGCTCGAAAACGCACCATTTTTGATTTCAATGCTCAGATTGAAGGATTCACCTGTGTAGACAATCGTATTGGAGAGCGTGGCTTGAATCTCGGGGCTTTGCCCTTGAGCCATGGTGGAGTTAACCATCGTCATCGCCACGATTGCACATGCAATCACCCATCTGCGTAGCTGTAAGGCTCTACAAACACCTATCAGTTGAAGGACATGATGCGTCCATGGATTCCATGTAGACATCATCATCAGTTTTACCAATCTTTGGCCTTACGGTTTTGTTGTTCCTTGGCCTCTTTTTTCATCTCTCGCAATAGATCTTTCTCTTTTTGCTCTAATGCATCCAGCAGTGCTTCAGCTTCTCTTGGTTGCATGGAGGGAGCTTGCCCTTGTTGCGGCTGCTGCTGAGGTGGAGGTTGATTTTGCTGATTTGGGTCTTGATTTTGACCGTCTTGGTTTTGCTCTGAATCCTGATTCTGACCATCCTGATTTTGATCAGAGTTTTGGTCCTGCTGATCTTGATTTTCGTTTTGCTCAGAGTTTTGATTCTGGTCTTGGTTCTGGTCTTGATCCTGATTTTGATTGTTCTGCTGCTGGTTCTGTTGCTGTTGTTGGAGCAGCATCTCGAGATTATGTTTAGCGTCAGGATCTTGTGGATTGGCTTTCAATGCCTGCTTTAACGCATCAATCGCAGCTTCAGGATCTTGTTGTGCAAGCAAGGTGCCTTTGTTATAGTCGGCTTTGGACAATTCAGTAGGATCAAAGGACTGCGAAAGCCCAGATTCTTTGAACGCATCATATGATTCTATTGCTTTTTCGGTATCGCCAAGTTGTGCTAATGAGTTGCCTAAATTGAACCAAAGCTTGGGTAGTGTTTGATTGGGTTTGTCTTGTTCAGCAGGCTGCCGCTGGAGTAATCCCCGATAAGCCTCCGCTGCTTGATCGTATGTCCCGTCATTATAGAGTTCATTGGCCTCTTTTTCAGGCTGGACCCAAGGCGTTAAAGGAGAGGATTGCCCATGTAAAAGACCCAAAGGTCCAAAAACCAGCAAGAGCAAGGCCAACGCGCTGGTAAAGCCGACCAAAGTCTGCACAATAAATGGAGTCCCTAGTTTCATAGAGTTAGAAAACGTCTTAACCATTAAAATATTTTTGCTCAAACTCATCATTAGAGGCAAGAGTCCAGTAAATGGCGCTAATATCCATGTTCTCTTCAAACTTTTGATAGAGCTCTATATTTTTTATGTGTGTCTCCTCATCGACTTCAACCGTGGTCAGCGGAACTCTCACAAGCTCAGCACTTTCCACGGGAGTTCCTGCTTGTATTAACACATTCTTGACCGCCATGAGTTCATCCCGAGCGGTCATCACCTCTGCGCGCCCATCAAAGAGCTCTACATCGACCAAATAATCCTCAAGGGTCTCCAAAATAGGCCATTCATCCTCAGCGTTCGTGGCAAACTCTAGCCGACCTTTGGTCTCAAACAGATAGCTTACAGAACCCGTTTCCCCGAGATTGCCACCACCTTTCGAAAAAATATGTCGCACCTCCCCAGCGGTTCGATGCACATTATTGCTGGTTCCTTCCAGGATAAACGCCACACCACCGGGTCCATATCCTTCATAGGAGACTTCTGTGAAAATCTCACCCTCTTTGTTGTCTTTGCCAGCCCCTTTATCGATGGCCTTTTGAATCTTGTCCTTTGGGACATTGGCAGCTTTTGCATTGTCAACAGCGAGTGCCAAACGGGCATTAGACTCTACAGCATCGCCACCCTCCCGAGCAGCAATGGTGATTTCACGCGTTAATTTTGTGAAAACTTTGGCCCGTTTTAAATCTTCTTTCGCCTTTTTATGACGAATATTTGCCCACTTGGAATGTCCTGCCATGGTGTTAAGTTTAGAAGGAGTTTAACAAGTCAAAAAGATACACCATTCAACTGTAAATCATGAATATCGGGATTGTTTGTTACCCCACATTTGGTGGGAGTGGAGTCGTCGCCACAGAGTTAGCCAAGGGACTGGCCAAAAAAGGTCATACGGTTCACATTATCTCCTATGCTAGACCAGCTCGTCTTGAGGCGTTTGAGACACATATTGTGTATCACGAAGTCACGGTGCAATCCTATCCACTTTTTGAGTACCCACCCTATGGTTTGGCTCTGGCCAACATGTTGTCCCACATCATCGAAAATGAGTCATTGGATGTGCTTCATGTCCATTATGCACTCCCCCATACGACGAGTGCCTATCTCGCATGTCAAATTCTGGGAGATCGTGGAGCTGAAGTACCCATTGTGACGACCCTTCATGGTACGGACATTACCCTGGTTGGTCGAGATCCTTCGTACAAACGTATTGTTGATTTTTCCCTGAACCAAAGTGACGGTATTACGGCGGTATCGGAGTATTTGAAGGCAGAAACGATCCGTCAATTTGATATTCATCAAGATGTCGTCGTCATTCCCAATTTTATTGATCTTGAGCGCTTTTCTAGGGTTCCTAATCCAGTGCTTCGATATGAATTAGCGCCTGAAGGGGAGCCGTTATTAATGCATGTCTCCAACTTTCGGAAGGTGAAGCGAGTAGTTGTGCTAGTCGAAATGATGGCAAAATTGCTTGAAAAAGGGGGCACAGCAAAACTGATCATGGTTGGCGATGGACCGGAGCGACTCAAAGCGGAATCGTTGGCAAAAGAATTGGGCGTTTTGCGACACATTCGTTTCTTAGGGAAACAAGAGCAAGTGGAGCAATTATTGTCGATGTCGGATGTGTTCTTGCTGCCCAGTGGTTCTGAGACCTTTGGGCTGGCAGCACTCGAAGCGATGGCATGTGGCGTTCCTGTAGTGTCCACCAATATTGGGGGGCTTCCAGAGGTGAATATCCATGGTGAAACAGGGTATCTAGTGGAGCTGGATGACGCGGAGGCAATGGCCGATTATACCCTTAAAATCCTACGTGATGACGCCTTGAAGCAGCGATTATCCACCAATGCTCGCGCTCGAGCTGAGGTGTTCGAGCAGTCCAAAGTGGTCCAGGTGTACGAGGAGTTCTACCAGAAGTGCTTGGCCAACATGAGTAAGAAGAAAGCCTAGCTTGGTCGACGTACTTGGGCCAGGAGCTTGGGCCAAGCAACAAAAGACTACGCTGCAAAAATTTTGGATACCTCTTCGGCTGCTTCCTTCAGCAACACGGCAGAGATAACGTTGAGTCCGCTTCCATCAATAATCTCCTTCGCTTCTTCTGCATTGGTCCCTTGAAGACGAACAATAATAGGAATCTGCTCCACTTTTTTAGCGATTTCGGGGTCTTTAATAGCCTCTAGTACCCCATTAGCAACGCGATCACAACGAACAATCCCACCAAAAATATTGATCAGGATCCCTTTTACGTTTGGATCCTCTAATATAATTCGGAAGCCGTTTTTGACGGTTTCTACATTGGCTCCACCCCCAACATCGAGGAAGTTTGCCGGCTCGCCACCTGATAGCTTAATGATATCCATGGTGGCCATGGCAAGCCCTGCGCCATTCACCATACATCCAACATTGCCATCCAGCTTGATATAATTCAAGCCAAACTTGGAGGCTTCAAGCTCCAATGGATTTTCTTCAGATTCATCACGCAGTGCGGCTAGATCATCGTGACGATACAACGCGTTTTCGTCGAAGGTTACCTTTGCATCCAATGCGATCACTTGTTGATCTGGTGTCAAGACTAACGGATTCACCTCTACCATGCTCGCATCCGTTTTATCGTAGAAGTCAAACAACTTCATAAAGAGCTTCACACCACTTTTGAGTGCGTCACCCTGGAGTCCAAGAGCGAATGCCAAGCGACGAGCTTGACTAGGCTGTAAAGAGAGACCAGGTTCTATCCACTCCTTGATGATTTTTTCGGGCGTCTCTTCAGCGACTTGTTCAATCTCAACACCCCCTTCAGTGGAAGCCATAACAACATGCTGGCTACGAGTTCTATCGAGGAGAATCGATAGGTAGAACTCAGACTCAATATCGACACCGTCTGTTACATAAATGGTTTTCACTAGTTGGCCAGCCTCGCCTGTTTGGATGGTTACCAGGACATCCCCCAAAAGAGAGTCTGCTGCAGCCGTTGCTTCCTCGACTGATCTGCAGAGAATAACCCCCTTTGCACCGCTGTTTTTCGTTTTCCCTTTTCCACGTCCACCCGCATGAATTTGGGCTTTTACGACAACTAGGCCTGATCCCCCATCGAAGATCTCCTTGGCAATCTTGGTTGCCTCTTCTGTTGTTGTTGCGGCTTTGCCGGCTGGAACTGCAACTCCATGCTCTGCAAGGAGTGCTTTGGCTTGGTATTCGTGGATATTCATAAAAAATGTGAAAAGATTGCCGTTTCTTTATGGGCGAAAGATAAAAGGTTTTAGCTGAAGATTTCGCTAAATTTCTAGGTATGAGCCGCCGAATCATGACCCAGGACGCGATGAACCAAACCTATGATAGGTTTGCGGTACAGATATTGGAAAACAACGGTTCGGCACCGTACCCAGCTCTAATTGGCATGCAATCTCGCGGTGTTTTCCTGGCCAAGCGTATTCAAGCAGCTGCCAAGAAAGTCTCAGGTGTTGATCTAGACTTTGGTGTGCTTGACATTACGTTTTACCGTGACGACTTCAGAACCAAGCTCAAAATGCCCGAAGTCAAAGTGACGGACATCCCCTTTGACCTGTATGATCGAGACATTGTTTTGGTTGACGATGTCTTGTTTACCGGGCGAACGGTCCGCTCAGCCATGAGCGCGATATTGGATTACGGCCGTCCTCGAAGCATAAAATTTTGCTGCATGGTGGACCGTGGCCACCGTGAATTGCCGATAGCACCAGATTTAGTTGGTATTGTTGCGCCAACGAAAGAGAATGAAGAAGTTCGAGTACGGGTCTCAGAAATGGACGGTGAAGATGCCGTGGATGTTGTAGAGATGACAAGCGATGGAGGGGAGGCATGATTGCTGTACCAAAAGAGTATCAGTTTTCACAAAAACACCTACTCGGTTTGGCTGATTATAGCCGAGATGATATAGCCTATGTGCTGAATCAGTCAGAGAGATTTCGTGAAGTCTTGGACCGCCCTGTTCCAAAGATCCCTACGCTTCGCGATAAAACCATTGTGAACCTTTTTTATGAGAATAGTACCCGAACGCGGATGTCGTTTGAGCTCGCACAGCGACGCATGGGTGCTGATGTCGTGAATTTCTCCGCGTCCTCTTCGAGCGTATCCAAGGGTGAATCGTTGCGTGATACCATCCAGAATATTGACTCCATGAAAATGGATATGGTGGTCGTTCGTCACAAGAGCCCTGGGGTCCCTCATTACCTCACTAGATGTGTGGATGCAGCCATTTTGAACGCGGGTGACGGTGCCCACGAACACCCTACGCAGGCATTGCTTGACATGTTTACGCTGCAACAGAAAATGGGCTCACTCGAAGGGTTAAAAGTGGCCATCATAGGGGATATAGCCCATAGCCGAGTGGTACGATCGGATATCATCGGGCTTCAAAAGATGGGGGCAGAGGTAATGATATGTGGTCCATCTACACTTATGCCACTCTACCCAGAAACCTTGGGCGCACATGTAAGTTACCACTTGGAGGAGACGCTGGGATGGGCGGATGTAGCCATTGCACTGCGGATTCAGATGGAGCGTCAAGCCGACGTGCCTGGGCGTATTCCAAGCCTAGGAGAATACCATCAAAAGTATGGCATCAAAATGGAGCACTTAGAGATGTTTCCAGATCTGAAAATTATGCATCCTGGACCTATTAACCGGGGTGTAGAACTTCAAGACGCTGTGGCAGATAGCGATCGTGCATTTATTCTGGATCAGGTCACGAACGGTGTAGCGGTACGAATGGCTGTGCTGTACTTGTTGAGTGGCTCAGCGGAGAGTGATGCGAGCGGTCGTGGAGTGTCGTCGGGTCAAACGTCGAAGTGAGCATGGGTGAGGTGCTCAAAGAGTTTTTCTGTAGCCCTCAATAAACGTCTTTACCTGAGTGATACTGCCCTCAATTTGATTCTCAATTGATTTGGATAAATGCGAGGCTTGTTTCTGCTTTTTTTGGATTTCCTTCGGAGTTAGCTCACCAAATAACGCTTCTAGAGCTTGAGGGCTAAAATCTTCTTGTAAGTGCCAACCGGCATCACCAAACATTTGCCATGTATCGGACTCTTTTTCGCCAATAAAAATTATTGGGATCCCCATGCTGATTGAAGAAACGGCTTTTGATGGAACACTCACATGAGTCCAAGAGGGCAATAAAGAAACTAATTGAAGGTCTAAATGAGGAAGTTCAGTGTCAGGTATTGCCTCTGCCCAATGGATATTAGGAGATTTTTTGAGCTCTTGTTTTAACATCAAAGACTTAGCACCGTAGCTACTAAAAACAAGATGAATGTGACTAGGTAGCATACGTCCGAAACGAGCTAAGGCATCTAAAGAGTGCGCCTCTCCAATATTTCCTACATATCCAATCCAAATATCGTCCTGGCCATATTCTTGTTTCCATGACGGCCTTTCACTGGAGGCCTCAACTTTTTTATATCCACAGGGATAAATTGAATAGGGTCTTGAGTATCCCAACGTTTCTTGGACCTTTTGACGTTGCCCCTCTCCAAGAAATAAATGATAATCAGGAGGATACGATTCGACTTGGGATTTGAACCATCTGTACAATGGATGTTGACTAGAGAGATTATTCGAGGTATGAAGGGCTAAAGGATATAGGTCTAGTGTCCACTCAATGAGTGGTTTGTTGGTTCTGTTCGCTTCTCTTCCCATCCACAGGTTGACAAGAGGAGGATTCGTCATAGAGAGAACAACGTCAGCCTCTTGAAAAGCCTTCTTTGCTAATTGACGACCCTCAATGAGTCCTGAAACAAATCGGAGCACTTGAGAGGAGCCATCGTAGTATGATGAGGTGCGTAATACCTCTGTTGGAATGATTTTTCCATCACTCCATCCGCCTTTATACTCTGCATCAGTAGCAATGATAATAAGCTGGTCCTGAGGGAATAGCCGACCCATTTTCTCAGCGAATTCCCTCGCTAAATCACCAGTGCTAGCTTTTGAAGGGGGGAAGTAGCGATTAACTATCGCGATTTTCATCATGCTAACGGAGTCCACTTTGAATGTCAGAGGGTGTAAATAGAAACCCCAAGAAAATGTGCCATATCTTTATATTGGAAGAGTGAAGATATTAAATCTACTGCCAAGATTACCATCTCCACCTGTAGATGGTGGAGCAATTGCTGTGCATCAACTTCACAAGTCTTGGCTTTCTAAAGACATACAAGTAGTCGTAGCCTCCTTTCTTTCAAATCGCCACCCGCAAGATGTAGAAAAAGTCAAAGAGCTCTTTCCTGTATATACATGCAGGGCAAACTGGTCTGATTTTACCTTAGTGGACGCTCTTAAGTCACTATTTGTTAGCATGCCGTATAACATAAAGACAAGGTTTGCTAAAGCAGAGATGAATGCATTGCTTCGTGAGTTGCAAAATGACCACCCGAATGTTGATTTAATCCAAGTTGAGTGGGTGCACATGGCTTATTATGTAGACCTATTACGTGAGCTTTGGCCTCAAACACCCATTATTCTTCGATCTCATAATGTGGAGCATGTTATTTTTGAACGATTAAGTAAAGAGATAACGAACCCAATTTTAGCATGGTTTTACCATGATCAAGCCAAAAAAATGAAGCGATTCGAAAAAATGATCCTTCATAATATCGAAGGGGTCATCACGCTTACGAATCAAGATGAGAGTGTATACAAATCACTTCATGCTGATATCAAATCAAAAGCTATCCCAGTTGGAATTGATCCATCTGGCTATATCCTTGATGAGGAAAAAAAGTATCAAGGGTTCTTGATTCTTGGAAGCATGGGTTGGGCTCCATATGCTGAGTCTGTCTTGAGTTTTGTTGAGGAAGTCTGGATCAAGCACTGGAAAAATCAACCAACGGATAGCCTGCATATTGTTGGATCACAACCTACAGAAGAACTGCGCGAGTATGATCATAAGTATGGTATAATCATTCATGGATTTGTGGAGGATGTTCAACCATTTCTACATCACTCAAAAGCCATGATTATTCCATTGAAATCAGGAAGTGGAATGAGAATTAAGGTGCTGGAAGCTGTTGCAAGTCGATGTCCTATCATCAGCACCGACGTAGGTATTGAGGGGTTCCCTTTTCAAGATAAAGAGCATTTCTTAGTAGCTAACTCATTGGAAGAGTGGCGTCTTGGATTAGATGAATTATCATCATCACCCCAAAAAGCGTTGAATGAGCTAAGTGATAGAGCCCATGAGATCACATTTCCTGCGTATGATTCTAATGTTTTGGCGGACACACTTGTTGAGTATTACAAAGAGTTTTTATGAGTATTGTAGAGCTTGCAATCGTTATCCCAGCGTATAAAGGGCGTTATCTCAATGAGACACTTGGTTCATTGGCGCGACAAACGAATCAGAAATTTCATGTGTATATAGGGGATGATCATAGTCCCGAAGATCTTTATGGCATCATTGAACCTTTTTTAGACAAGCTCAAGATTACCTATCACAAGTTTTCAGAAAACATGGGTAAGAACCATTTGACATCGCACTGGAATCGATCGATTGCAATGACAAATAAAGAGCCTTGGTTGTGGCTATTTAGCGATGATGATTTGATGGATGATGACTGTGTGGAGTCTTTTTACAATACAAAATTGTTACACCCAAATAGCCAGCTCTATAGATTCAGTCCAACAGTTATTGATGCTGATGGTAAAACAGTTAAAGAAAGTCAGATTCCAGCTTGGCAGACAGCATCCATGTTATTGAAAGATAGGCTGCTATACAAGAAACCACTGTTCATTGTAGATGGAATTTTTTCCAGAGAAGCTTATGAGGAATATGGAATTATTGATTTTCCTGCTGCTTGGTGCTCTGATGACGCAACATGGATATGTTACGGTCAAAAGCATGGAATCGTCGGAATTACTCGAGACGATAATGAGACATGCCCCCGTATTTATTGGAGGTACTCAGGGTATAATATTTCATCATTAAACCAGTCTTCAGTCGTAAATAAACAAAAGAGAGAAGCCGTTTTGGCCTATAAATCATGGCTTCAGAAGATGAAGGATGAGGGTAATATTCAGTTTAATGTGCTTTACCTATTCATGTGGTCATTTTGGATGAAGGCTCATATTCTCAAGAAAACTGACTAGAGTCGATTACTCAGGTGTAAAAATCTATAGCCGTCCCGATATTGGATTACACCGGTCCACCAAAGACTTGTTAAAAAGCCAACATAAACTAGAAGACTTGTTAAAGGTATGTACGTCTCGGTAAAAGGAGTCCCAAAGAATGGGATATCAACTTTGTGTAACGCCCAATCAACGCCGATCCATAAAATAAATACCGTTATTCCCTTGGATAAATTTATGAGGGGTTCTTTCAATGAAACAGAGCCTTGTATTGCAATCAAACTAGATGCCAAGATTAATCCTTGATCTAGTAAGGCAAGCCAGGCAAATCCATTTACATTTAGTGATGGTAATAACAAAACATAAGCGATGATGGACGCTCCAACAGAACCGATCAACCATTTATTTGCTTGATGTTGAAGACGCAACGCTGCCACAGCAGCACCTATTACAAACACCTGACTTAGAACGAGCATCGTCATGCTATATATCCGAACGACACTCGAAGCAGCCAAGTACTCATCACCGAAGACCAATACTGTAATCTGCTCCGAAAAAAAATAAAGTATACCTACGATGACTAATGTTGTGGCATTAGCAATCCGAGAAGTAAGTGTACATAAATCATTGAAAAGGCGTGGTGAATCAGTAATTCTGCATAACACTGGATAGGTGACAGCGGATAGAGTACTCGGGATGACAGTTAGTGCATCTAAGAACCGTGTTCCAACGCCTAAATAACCAGCATCTTTTTGTGTTAAGACTCTTTCAATCAAAGTGGAGCCAATTCGAGCAAACCAGATTAGTGAGAAGTTCATCATGGCAAAAGGAAATGCTTTCCTTATCAAATCGCCTGCAGACTGAACACTTCGAGAAGACGTACGTGTATGTAATCTCCACACACCTAGGATGAGTAGTATGAATGTACATGCTAAACTTACCCCTAGAGCGCTTGCTAGAGAGATCAAGAAAAAATCAAATGTAGGTTGAGCTCCTAGCCAAAAGACGAGAAAAACGGGAACACCAATTTTTTCAAGCAGTAAGCTTATTGACTCAAGATCCAGTCGTTCCATCCCGCGGAAGATTGCCCTGAAATGATTCAGTAAAAATTGAATTAACCCAACTGAAAACGCTGCAGTAAAAACGATAGATGAGTAGGTATCGTTATAAAAAAAATGAAATACGCCTAAACCAAAGAACGCAAGTACTACCGATGTAGCCATGCGAAGCAAAATGGACTGTGTCGCAAGTCGTAATACGTTCTCTTTTGTTGTCGAAATCGATTGGGTGATTTGTACATCAAGCCCTAACTCAAGAACTGAGCTTAACAACAAGGAGAGACTGAAAAGTGCTAAGTAGGCTCCAAAGTCTGCAGGTCCTAACACCCTTGCAGCATAGATCAAAAATAAGAACCAGACTGGTTTTGAAATTAGGCTAGCACTACCAAGCCACTTAAGGTTTTGAAACAGTGACTTACCTTTCATGAACCATATCTCATTGGGATGTTATGGGCCTACAGGGGCTATATTTGGAGCTGATAGGCGGTAAGATGTATAAGCAGTAAATACGACAAGTAACATGATGCCATCAAAACTATAGAATTGCGGGCTTGTAACACTCACTGCTATCGCGCCAATCCATGCGGCGACAATGGTCTTGAGAATAGTACGTTGAAGCCAATCAGACTCTTTTCTTAGGAAAGAATAACTCTTTTGTACAAGCTTATAGGATATGCCTAAAATCACGATAAGACCTGCAATTCCAAATTTAAACCACAGGTTTATATATCCGTTATGGATATACGAGGTAGACTCAACATGTTTTGGCACCAAGAACCAACGATCGTATTCCACGCCTAAGCCATAGCCTGCAATAGGATTGACACTAATCATCTCGACAATTGTTTTTGTTTCCCTTGCTCTTTCTATCAGAGAAATATCAAGACCTAAGCTTGAGAATGAAGCTAGCCTCTCTCCCAAACCACCGATTACTGTTAGGTATTCTTGACTAAACACGGCAAGCATCAATCCAACAGTTATGAATGTGATCAAAGACACCAGCAAAACTCTGACTCTCTCAAAGCTTGACGAAATCAAGAAAACAACCACAAAGGATAACAAACAAGCAACCCAGAACCCGCGACTTTGAGTAATAATGAGTCCTGCGATAAATGCAATAACGGGTAATACACATATCAATCGTTTCCAAAATGATTGGACTGTTGAGCCAAGCGCAAAAAAGAAAACGGCTGCTGTCATCAATACAAATTCACTGGTAGTGGATCGCGCCTTTTGTGCCTCCCACTCCATGGTCGCGTTTAATATGATCTCCTGATAGTTGTAAAAGTTTTCAATTAAGACTGTGAAAGCAACCAATAGAAGAGCTATTAAGATGGATGAACGAAATGATGCATGCTTCATAAACAGCATAAATGCTGGATAAGCAAGCAAAAACATAAAGAACCGCAAATCGTTAAATACAACCTCTGGTGAAGCACCATTCAATAAGCCAAGGACAGCTCCATATGGAATCAACACAATAAATATCATCATGTAGGCATCAAGAATCGTTCGCCTTGGAAGATCTCCTTTCAACAAAACCAGTCCAGTTGTAGGAAGTATGAATAGCGAGTATGCACTGAAGAAAGCTAGTTCACCAAGATCTATACCTGTGTCTCCAATCAGATAAAATCCACTAAGAGCAGTAGCAAGAAAGATACCTATCCAAGATTTGATTCTAAGAAGAAGGGAGATGATGGGTATGAGTCCAAGTACGGCAATCAAGTATGGGCTGGCGTAACTCCCTAAAAAAAGCAAACCTGCAAACAGGATGATAATTCCAATGGATACGGCGAACGCAAAAAGCTGAGTTTGATTTACACTAGTATCCATGAGAATCAAGGCTACTCTTTGCCTAGAACCTCTTTCCAGTACAAAGAATTCTTAGACAAAAGACTCGAAAAGATGAACGTAGATGAGAGTAAAATCAAAGCGCTTAGAAATGAAAGAATGGCGATTAAAGAGCGCTTTGGATAGGACTTTCTTTCTGGGGCTATAGGTTCATCAAGCACACTCACAACGGGAAGTGATTTAGCTTCTTCTAATTTTGCTTGCTCGTATAATGGAACTATAAATTGTTGGATTGCGGTCTCAATTTCAATCCTCTTCATTAATTCAAAATATTCAAAACCTATTTGAGGTACTTCCGTGTAGTTAAGAAGAAAATCAGAAGTGTCAGTGTTAGTGGTAATTTCATTGATTAAATCGTCAGCTAGTCGAGCTTGCACCTCGGCATTACGTAGAAGAGGGCTATTTTCCTGAACGGTTTCCCCGAAGTATTGCTTTTGTAATTCGGCTTGGAATTTTTCTGCTGTGAGTTCAGCTATAAGTGTTAGATTCGCTTCAATCTGAGCAGTTAGCTCTAAAACACCATATTTTTGTTGAAAGTCTCTTAACTGCGTTTGGTATCCAAGGAGATCCGCCTCAGATTGTAGATACCTAGTCTCAATGAACTCCCTATATAACGTGGCCTCCTTCATCGAGACTTCAGTATTCAGTCGATTAAGGTGGCTGATGTACGCATTCGCCATATAGACGGCTGTATCTGGGTTTTCGTCCCAAACTTCAATGACAAAATTCCCCTCAGGAAGAGGTTTAAAACTTGTTCTTTTTGATAGTTCTTCAAAAGTGTGTTTAACCGGTGTTTTGGAGTCTACATTATCATATCGCAGAATAAGATTGAACTCATCGATAATGGCCTTGTTGACGGTGTAAGATTCTAAAAAGATGATGAATTGGTCAGATTCTTCACTACGACCAGATAATAAGCTTGACGCGATACCTGAAAGACCATCCCCACTCGATAGAAGATCTAAGCCAGAAATGGATCTCATTTCATTAGGAAGTAAGTTGGCTGTGACCTTGTATTGATTTGGAATTAAGAAGCTCAGTCCTGTAACGCTAGCAGATACAAATAGTGACAAAAAGAGAATCCATCCGCTCTTTTTGTAAATCGTTTTTAGAAAGTCTCGTGTTGAAAGAGGGGAATAAGTTGACAAAGCCCGAACCGTTTATCTGTTAAGTAGCAAAAGAATAGAGTAGATCACTGAAGTCGTAGCAGCTACAATTTGAAAAATGCTATTTCTCTTATCAATATTTAACCTTGTCTCATTAATGTCTGAAACCCGACTATCAGCATATGTTTCAAGGGGAATCCTGTCTACGAATATCATATCACCACTCTCAATCGTCGCCTCATTTGCTGAAATCCATTGATAGCTTCCAGCCTTTATGACAAAGATTCTGCTTGAATCAGCAGCAGGACCTAATCCTCCAGCCTCTTCAATGAATTCTTCCACTGATTTGGATGGAGACCAGGGTAAGAAGCCATTATTTACAACTTGGCCCAATAATCGAATTGATTTTGCATCTCGTGGAACAGAAATCTTATCAAGATGTAGCAGCTTCACAGAATCTCTATTTGATGCAAGGGAAACGTAAACTGTTGGCTCTGTTTCCTTTAACTCTTGGGTTAATAAGATCCTTCCTTCTTCATATTGATCAGAAAGCCGAACAGCAGGCAATACAACTCTATTCACCTGTGTTTGGGTAAATCTATTTGGCGTTAAATCGACAGGAACGTCACTTTCCACAGAGGAAAGATTTGAGGGGTCATCCTCTTCTGGAAATAAATCCATGTCTTTATCAGTGGCCCTCTCAATCTTAATACCGTTTAGTCTAGCCGAAGTTGTGGGACCACCTGATAGCTGAATTATTTCATTAAGGGTCGTCTCGCCACTCATGATAGGATAGATACCAGGATTTTTAACCTCACCGGTGATCTCAACATAATGTTGTACGAACTTTTCTACTGTTGGAATAATCACATGTTGATTAGGCTCTAAATGGATTTGATAGAGTTCATTAAAAGAGAATCGTTCAGGTGCTTTTTGCTCAGGACTAAACACCATTAAATATTCAGTATCAGCATAATCTGTGAGTCCACCCGCCATGCTGAGCAATGTTTCAACCTGGTCAGTATCTATATAGGGCGCACTTAGGGGGGTATTTACAGCCCCAGAGATTGATATTCTAGGCGAACTGAGGTCTAGGGATTTGAGAAAAACGATATCCCCATCCTGAAGTATTGGATTTGCCTCGACCAATCCCCCATAATTGTATGAGTAGAGATCTGATCTCAGAGTATCCTGCTGTCGTTCTCTGTATATAACAATATTCCTAAGGTTGTACTCCTGCTTCTCAAACCATTCCTCTTTTTTGTTAGAGGTAGCAACTTTAAATAGTAAATCATCAACCCTTGTCCCTGGTAAGACTAAGTACTTGCCCTTTACAGGAGATGCACCTGTTAAGTGCACTTCAATAGGCATGACATTGTTCGTTGACTCAGAACCAAGTAAATCCCTTATCTCTTTATTACCTCCGATTTGCCCCATACAAATTGACACTGGAATTTGCAGCAAGAGCGAGAATATGAAAAGCCTTAGCATGGAATAAGTGTTTAGAAGCTGTTGGCGTGGGATCTTAAATCTTTAAGCACAAAATATGCATTTTAATGGGATGGACTACATACCTATATCCTGCGACCTCCAAAACGAACGGAACCCACGGTCATTGCGTTAGTAAATTTCAAATTATGACCGGCGGTCATAATCTCGTATCATTGGGTCCAAAATAGGCTTGTTCCGTACACTTGTTCAACTTGAATGTCCATTAGCACTAAGACTCACCAACGCAAGGAGTCGATTCTCGAATCGGCTACTGAGCTCTTCGAGACACACTCAATTGAGAGCGTGTCAATGCATCAGATCGCCCAAAATGCTGGCATTTCTAAAGGCGCTCTGTATTTAGAATTTGAAAGCAAAGAGGACATTATTGTGACTATTGCATTGGGTTTCTGTCGGGATCTTAACCAGGTCTTCAGTCATATTCTAACGCACTCACTTACAGGTTTAGAGATGCTACAAACCTTTGGGCAACAACGTTTAGAGTATGCAAAGGAGAATCCACTCTACTTGCCAAGTTTACATGTGTACCAAAATATTGTTGCAAGAGATGGGGTCGAGGTTAGTGATACGGTATATGCTTGCAAATCAGAGGTCGATAATGCTTTATCCTTTGTGATTCGGGCCGCTCAAATTGGCATTTCGGACGGTTCTGTTAGAGCCGACATCAAGCCTGAACAATTAGGTCTCATGATTTTTGCTGCATCCAAAGGAATGTTGGACTTATTTCAATCTCCCAAGCAAGAGATGTTCAATCACTCTTTAATCCACGATATGACTGCCGAAGAGGCGATGAAACAATTTATGCAAGTCGTCTTGCATGGAATTAAACCGATAGAACCATAACTGAGGTCGTGACCATGGGTCAAAAAAGTCTAAAATTATTTCAACTCAACCCAATGTTTACACCATCAAAGGTAGTTCATTGCTTGGTACTACTGGCATTCTTGGCATTTGGCCCATTCACAGGTGTCCAAGCGCAGAATGGATCTGCTAGCCAGCCTATTTCGACATCCGCAAAGCCCGAAACCCTCACCATGACGCTTGAGCAAGCCATCCAGACGGCATTGGCTAGCAACAGAGAGATTCGTAAAGCGGCTCTGGGAGTCAAAGATGGAGATGCACAGGTACTCAGTGCCTGGGCAGAGGTACTTCCAGATGTGAGTGCCAGTGCAAACTACACGCGTAACATTGAAATACCTGTCAATTTCATCCCTGCCCAAGTATTTGACCCTTCGGCGCCTGCTGGAGAATTGGTCCCAGTACAGTTTGGGACCGATAATAATTGGCAAGGTGGCCTTACGGTATCTCAAAATATTTTCAAGGGGCAAGCAATCATTGGCCTTAGTACCTCACGATTGTACAAACTAGCACAGTCCCAAAATTTTATACTCACATCACAGCAAATGATCACACAAACACGCCAAGCGTATCATCAAGCGCTGCTTGCCAAAGAGCGTGTGGAGCTTTTGGAAGCGTCGTTAGCAAGACTTGAGCGTGTGCTAGAAGAGACGAAGGTGCGCCGGGATGCTGGGTTGATCGATGATTACAGTGTGCTCCAAATTGAAGTGCAACTGGCGAATCAACGCCCCTCTTTGATTGAGGCACAGAATGAGTACAAGCAATCTCTTAGAGGATTAGTACAAATTCTTGGTCTACCCGTGGGTAGCCTGTTCGATGTCGTGGGAGATTTGACATCTTTTGTGATTTCGACAACGAATCAACCAAGCCCAACCAATGAACACTTGGGTCGTATTGATCAAGCTAATGGACACTCGGCTCAATCATTATTGAGACCACAAGATGTGGTCGATCAACGGGCAGACATCCAGTTTTTAGAGAGCCAAGTGGCACTGCGACAAAAACAACTTCTTGCCACCAAGAGTGAATACCTCCCATCGATTAGTGCCGTCTACAATCTGCAATGGTCATCTGCTCAACCAGGAACGCCCGTAGTTTTTGAGAATGCCATTCGCTTTCAGACCGTTGGATTAGCGGTATCATTACCCATTTTTCAAGGCTCACAGCGCATAGCTAATGTCTCCAGAGCATCGATTGAGTTACAAACGTTTGAGACTGATCTAGAGCAAGCCGAAGTCTCAGCAGCCCAGGAAATTGCCACGCTTCAGGACGAATTTACTCGACTGTTCTTGAGCTATGAGGCACGTCAAATGGCCTTGGAGCAAGCTCGGGAGGGCTTTGATCGTGCGAAACTACGACTCGATTCAGGCAATGGATCCCAACTGGAGCTCACTGAGGCTGAATTGCAACTTCAGCAAGCTGAGTTCAATGTTGTTCAGCTGGCCCATGATTATCTCAATGCCAAAGCGTCTTTTGATTATGCCATTGGCAGTGTCCCATTCACCGAAACACTTTCGATTCAGACCTCTCTAAATCCATAATTCTATGAAACGCATTTCTATCTTACCCTTTCTTTTCCTTTGCACGCTTCTATTCACTCAATGTGGAGCCCCCGAAGTGATGGAGGCCCCAGAAGAGCTCGTTCGACGGGTGACTGTCGATACCGAAATCCTACAACCTGAATTATTTCGAAGTTATCTCAAACAAGTGGGAACCGTGACGTCAGACAAAGACGCCATTTTGTCGGCTGAGGTGCAAGGCCGACTTCTTCGTTACACAGTCTCAAAGGGAGAGCGTGTTCAAGAAGGTCAGATGATTGCTAAGATTGATGATGCCACACTCAAGCAAGAGGTACGTCGAATGGAAGCGATGGTGCGTCAGTCTAAGCTTCAATATGATCGTCAAAAAGAACTTTTTGAGAAGGGGGTAGGGTCTCAGAGTGATCTTGATAATGCCGAGTTAGCTTATGAACAACAGGATGCTGCATTGGCATCTCTTCGAGTGTCCCTCAATCACACGGAATTGAAAGCACCTTTTAGTGGAACTCTAGAGCAAACCTATGCTGATCCAGGGGAGCTTCTTTCGCCTGGGACACCCATTGCTCGAGTGGTGAATACGACCGAGCTCTATGTGACGGTTGGCATTCCCTCTCGCTATGTTGGGATTTTAGAAAAGGGAGACCCCGTTAGACTCCAATTCAACCAACGTGAGGACTTGCAAGTCGAGGGTCGTATCCAGTTTGTAGGTGCCACAATCGACCCACAGTCGCGCAGTTTTGAAGTAGAAGTAAGATTCCCGAATCCAAATGAGATTATCAAAATTGATATGGTTGCTGACGTGGAGGTTGTCCTTGACGACATGCCCAACTCAATTGTCGTTGGTGAAGAGTTTGTGTTTAGTAAGCAAGGCCGCATAGTGGCGTACATCGTTGCGGAAGACGCACAGGGCAATCCAATCTCTCGAGAAATAGAGATTGACCATGGGCCCGTCTACAAAAGCCAAACGGTGATATTATCTGGTTTGAATCCTGGAGACCAGTTCATCACCAATGGATCGTCTTATCTCCAAGATGGCACACGGTTACAGATTCGAACGTCCACGACGCCCTCCAATGGTTCAGGACCGGCTGCTGCTGAGGCCACACTCTCAGAGACGCTAAACTGATGATACTGAATTGAACAAAATGAGCTTGCACGCACACCCATGCCTACCAAATCCATGAACACCCAATCATCTCCTCAAAATCCATCTGAATTTCAAGGCCGTGAATTTCCGCTGACCAATCTGTCGCTTAAGAATCCCATTAGTGTCTTGGTCCTGTGTGTCATTTTTGTCATTGGAGGATTATCGTCCTATTTATCGCTCCCCAAAGAGGCACAGCCAGATATCACTATTCCCAATATTGTGGTTCGAGCAGCCTATCCTGGTGTGGCACCTGAGGATGTTGAGACCTTGGTTACCAACGTGCTAGAAGATGAATTAGCTAATATTTCCGAAATCAAGGAAATGACGTCCACGTCTGCAGAGGGCTATTCTAGCATTCTTTTGGAATTTAATTCGGATGTCAACATCGATGAGGCCTTACTCAAGGTGCGTGAAAAGGTGGACCTTGCAAAGTCGGAACTACCCGGCGACGTGGAGGAACCTGTGGTAGATGAGATTAACCGGTCTCAGTTCCCCATTATGCAGGTCAATATATCGGGTGAATATGGACTTGACGAGCTAAAAAAAGTTGCTGAGGATCTCCAAGATGAGATTGAGGCCCTGCCGCAGGTTCTAGAGGTTAACCTTGCCGGTGGTCTAGAAAATGAAGTGAAAGTGGATGTCGACTTGACCAAACTTCGCTACTATAATCTTGCCTTCGATGATATCACTAAAGCTATCGGAAATGAGAATGTGACGATTCCGGGGGGCTCAATCGATGTGGGAACCAAAAAATACCTGCTTCGTGTGCCTGGTGAATATGAGGACCCTCAAGAGCTAGAAGACATTGTCCTTACGACGTACAACGAGAGGTCGATCTATATCAGAGATGTGGCGACGGTTCGGTTTGCGCCAAAAGATAGAGAATCATATTCCTTTCTAGATCAGGCACCTGTGATCACCCTCTCTGTGGTGAAGCGAACTGGAGAAAATATTATTGAGGCCTCGGAACGCGTCAAAAAAATTCTCGAAGATAACGAGGCGATGGTTCCTCCAACCACGACTTTCAAAATCACCTCCGATATGAGTACGGAGATCCGAAAAATGGTCTCGAGTTTGGAGAATAACATTATATCGGGGTTGATCTTGGTGATCGCCGTACTGCTGTTTTTCATGGGTGTGCGCAACGCCACGTTTGTTGGAGTGGCGATTCCATTTTCGATGTTTATCACCTTCTTAGCGCTCACAGCGCTGGGTATTACGCTCAACATGATTGTATTGTTTTCATTGATTCTCGCATTAGGAATGTTGGTGGATAATGCCATTGTGGTAGTCGAGAATATTTACCGATACCTTGAGGAAGGGTATTCCAATATTGAAGCAGCGAAAAAGGGGACTGGAGAGGTTGCGATCCCGATTATTTCAGGAACAACCACAACGCTTGCTGCTTTTACCCCACTGGCTTTTTGGCCAGGGATTGTTGGGGAGTACATGTCCTATCTGCCTAAGACACTGATCATCACGCTCGCAGCCTCATTATTTATAGGCCTTGTGATCAATCCTGTGTTGTGTGCTTTATTTATGCGAGTCCCAAATCAGGAAGAGGAAGCGACAACGTCCAAGATCTCGAAAACGGGTCGTCGAATCCTCCTTGGAGTAGGCGTGTTTGTGGTAGGCTTTTTACTCATCCAAAACCCCGTGACCTGGTCTATGTTGTTGACCATAGCGGGTGCCATTTATCTTCTCCACCGCTATGCACTGACCAAAGTAGCAGCCTGGTGGCAAAACAAAGGGATGTTGGCGAGTATCGCTCGTTATGAACGCTCGTTGGGCTGGGCTCTCAAACATCAATGGATTGTCTTATTGACTGCCGTTGGCGTCTTTTTGTCGAGTTTTGTGATGTTTGGTCTCTCATTGGGTGTATTTCAAACGACAAAAGTGGAATTTTTCCCTGAGGATATCCCACCCGCTCGACTGTACGCTCAAATTTCCACCCCTGCAGGAACGAACGTTGAAACAACTCGAGACTTTATTGAATCGCTCGAACAGCGATCACGTCAAATTCCAGAGATTAGCGATGTAGAAACCATTGTTGCCACCGCTGGAGCTCCGATCTCCTCGGGCAGGGATAATAGCGGACAGACTCAGAACAAAGGGACAATCGTATTGAATTTTGTCGATTATGAGCAACGCGAAGGCTCCACATTTGATGCGATGGAAAATCTTCGAAAATCCTTACCTGAGGATCTTGCAGGTGCAGAAGTTGTCATAGAAAAGCCACAAGATGGACCACCTACTGGCAAGCCCATTAATTTGGAGCTCATTGGGGATGATATGCAGCAACTCATGGAGATTTCTGAGTCTTTGAAACGTCAACTCGAAAACTCCCCATTGTATGCTCAACTAGAAGGGTTGGATACAGACCTACCTGAATCAAGACCTGAACTTCGCATCGATGTTGATCGTGAGCGTGCGGCGCTGTTTGGTCTAAACACGCAGGAGATTGGTTCGACCATTCGCTCTGCCATAAATGGGGTTGAGGCATCGAGCTATCGAGATGGTGTGGATGAGTATGATATCACCGTCCGGCTCAACCCTGAAAGTCGTGAGAATCTTTCTGCCCTAAGCACATTAACGGTGCTTACCGAGGGGGGGCAGCAAATCCCACTCTCCGAAGTTGTTTCATTATCCACGCAAGAGGGTTATGGTGGGATCACACATAAAGACCAACAACGTGTTGTTACCCTATCATCTGATGTGAGTAGCGCTTCAAACCCCAATCAGGTTCTAGGACAGGTTCAAGCCGAATTAGCCAACACCCTTGCAAACCTCCCCCAAGGCGTGCGGTACGAGTGGACGGGTGAGCAGGAAGAACAGGCAGATGCCATCGCCTTCCTGAGTAATGCCTTTTTAATCGCCTTATTCCTTATTGCATTCATCTTGATCTCTCAGTTTAATTCTGTCGTGAAGCCCATTATCGTGCTCACATCTGTGGTAATGTCTATCTCAGGGGTTCTTTATGGTTTGGTGATTTTTCAGATGCCCTTCGTGATTATCATGACGGGGATAGGGATTATCTTCTTGGCTGGGGTTGTGGTCAACAATGCGATCGTTTTGATAGACTACATTGATATATTGCGGGCCAAATACCCGGAAAAATCGACCTATGATGTGCTCATTATGGCAGGCTCTACCCGTTTCCGACCTGTTGTATTGACTGCGATTACTACGACTTTAGGTTTGGTTCCCTTGGCCATCGGCTTTAACATCGACTTCTTTACATTCACCAATAATCCAGTGGAATTCTTTTCAAATATCGGCGAATATCTTTACTGGGGCGGTGAACAAGCAGCATGGTGGAGCCCCATGGCCGTAGCGGTTATCGTTGGGTTAATTTTTGCCACAGCACTTACACTGATTTTGGTTCCAGTCTTGTATCTTTTCTTTGAACGTGTTTCGGCACAGGTTAAAGGGGTTTTTTATGCAACTCCGAGCACCTAAGTGTTCAGTTTCGGACGTCCTTAACGATTCAGGCAAGAACCAAATTCATACGCTATGATCCAACGTATTCAGTCTTTATGGCTACTATTAGCCGCTTCTCTGAATCCCTTGATGCTATTGACACCCATGCCAGAGCGGATGGCTGCCGATCCAGCTATTTGGATGTATTGGGTGCCGATATCCATGATGGCCCTTGCATCCTTAGCATTATTATTGGCGATTTTTCTTTTTAAAAAACCAGTACTGCAGCTCCAAATAGTGCGCATTGGGACTCTTTCGTTGGCAGGAGTCTTCGCTTTTGAAGTGGCTATTTTATTCTCACTGGGTGGTATTGGCCCCTATTTGTGGGATGAAGCGATTGCTGCGGTGATCACAGGTGGAAGTTTTGTGTTGGCTTTTTTGGGTCGCCGAGCCATTCAATCAGATCAAGCACTGCTTGCATCCGTGGACCGTCTCCGTTAAGGATCTATCCAATTGAGCGCCACACAAACCACGACCCCGCCCATTTGGGTACCTCTATTTTTAGGTCTAGGGATTCTGTCCTTTGGGTTTTCGCCAATCTTCGTGCGCTGGGCCGGTGAGACGGACCCATACTTTTTAGCCGCAGGGCGACTAGGTATTGCATGGGCATTATTGTTACCATTTTGGTTCAGAAAAGGCACATCATTAGGCACATTAAAACGGGAAAAAGGGGTTGAACCATGGGCCATTTTGTTGTCAGGTGCACTTTTAGGAGCACACCTTGTCTTGTTTATCTCTTCCATTCAGTTTACGAGTGTAGCCTCTGCAACGGTTCTCGTGACGATGCATCCCATTTTATTTATCGTTCTAGAAAGCGTCATCTTTAAACACCAATTTGGTTGGCGTACCTGGCTGGGGGTCATCACCGCATTATCAGGCACGTTTTTCTTAACGCTTGGGTCGGAAGGAGATGTTCTTGCCTTGACCGATGGACAGCCTTTTGTTGGCAACATGCTTGCCTTTAGCGCAGCCATTTTATTCGCATTTTACTTCCTTATTGGACGCTCCGTGCGTCAAAAATCAACCTGGATAGACTATGTGTTTTATGTTTATGGAGCGGCATTTATCACAGCCTCTCTGCTCTTTGTCTTCTTGGCAGAGACTCATTCAGGATTTGGTGGAACGGCATGGCTTATGGTTATTTTATTAGCCTTAGGACCGACGATTTTGGGGCATGGATCTCTTAATTTTGCAGTCCGTTATTATTCTGCAACGGCCCTTTCGACCCTCATTTTGGCAGAAGCTGTACTTGCAACGCTCCTTGCATATGTCTTATTTCAGGAAATCCCATCCGCACTGACGATAGGGGGGATGGTGGTCATTATGGGGGGGATTAGCTTGACGTGGAGTACCCGCTCTTCAACATAAAAATCGTTTGATCGTCAGCTTGCGCATTCGTTACACGTGACTCAAATAGATCGATAAACCTATGGAGATACTCTTGTGACGTTGCGTGAGGCGGGCATAGTTCAATAGCCTCAAGAAGCCATTCTCCGCAGCGTTGTTCACCCACATGTTTCTCTTGTAGTTCTGTCGAACGTTCAACGTCTTGGTCTAAGACGCCGTCTGTGAGCCAACACAAGATGTCTTTACTCGACATCATCAACCTGTGAGTTGCTTCTTCTATCACTAATGCGCTCCATTTGGATACACCAAGAAGAGGCGTTGTAGATGGAAGCATCATAAGATGGGCGTTTGTATCTCTTGAGCGTATTATTGACGTTTTGTCTCGCTTCAACAGATATCCAGAGGGATGCCCCGCATTGACATACTGAATCTGGAAGCCTCCATTTTTCGCAGCTGGCATGCCTACCTCTACAAAGGAGGCGGTAACAAATGTATCGTCAGGTGTACTGTTGAGAAGTTGTTGATTGATTGCCTGTGCAATGTCCCCTACTGGGGATCCTTTGGCGGCCAAATATTGAAATAATGCTTGCACACTAGACATCAACAGCGATCCTGGAATCCCCTTGCCAGCTCCATCGGCAATCATTACAACGAGGCGATCATTTGTTTCATCTTGAACAATATCAATAAGATCCCCACCAACCTCTTTTGCTGAATGATGTGCCCAGGCCACATCCCAGGGTTCATACCGAGCCTCTCGATTGGGTAACAAAGAGTCTTGAATCGTACGTGCTATGGTTAGTTCTTTTTGGATGGTTTGCTGCTCAACCTCTACTCGTTGTAATCGTAGTTTTTCAATGGATTGAAGACATAATTGAGTGAGTGTTTTGATGAACCGTATGTCTGTGGGTTGTAATTCATCGGTTTCAAACCGTTCGAGTATCGTTATTTGACCCTTAAAGCCCTTTTCAAGCAGCGGATCATCGAATCCACTATCGATATAGAGAGGCTCCATTAAGGGTTCCTGAGTCGGTTTTCTGTCGACTCCATGTGAAACTAGAGTCTCTTTTTCGCCATCAGTTAGCCTTGTCAAGGTGAATGCTTTGACCCCTAGTTGCCCCATTAACGTGTATTTAAACACCCTTAATACACCCTCCTCTGTCTGTTGGGCATGAAGACTAGTTATCGTTTCGGTTAATGCGATGAGCTCACTTTCCTTTCGGTCCAGATTCCTATCCCCCTCAAAGCGTGTGGGTGTTGACATCGTAGGAAGCGATTAAGTGGTTTTGGGCTTCCGATCAAATCTGAGTGTGGCTCGGTGTTCACCTGAACGGTTAGATTCAAACTCTAATTGATCTGCAAGATGCTCCATAATAAAGACACCCATTCCTCCTGTTCTTCGCTGCTCTAAGGTCGCATCAGGGTCGAAAGGTGTGTAGGATGATGGATCAAAAGGCGTGCCCGTATGCCGAATCTCTATAAGGATATGATCGATGGAGACCTGAATCTCTATGTCAACCACTTTATTGGAGTCTTCCTGATACGCATGCTTCACGGTATTGGTAAAGAGCTCATCCGTGGCAAGCACAATATTATGTAGAAGATCCTTGGAGGGGGGTGGTGTTAGAGATGTAAGAGTAGACTCAAGAAGTGCACGGACTTCACTGCAATGGGCTCGGGAAGCAGGAAAAGAGGTCTCTAGATGGTGTTGAAGTGCTGTCATTCATGAAGTGGACTGAAAACGTTGCGTCGCTTCGTCATCGGTACCTAGTACATCGATAATTTTTGTAAAGCCTAGCAAGTCAAAAACATGCTGAACACGCTCTGACAGATGAGTAACTTTAATATCACCCCCCACATCACGAAAACGTTCAATGTACGCCATATAAACCCCTAGACCCGCGCTTGCGATATACTGAAGCGCTTGCCCATTGGTAATCACTTGATATTTTTGCTTCTCAAGAAGCTTTTCAAACTCCTCTTCCAAGACTACAGCAGTTTGAGCATCAAGTTCTCCTTGGAGTTTCAAGATGGTAATGCCATCCTTCGTTTGGGAGTGGATTTGAAAGGTGTCCAAGGACATGATACTTACCAATCAATCGTAGCAGCATCCTCTAGGTGATACACCCACCCTTCGGTACTGTGATCGTCCATGAGTAATGTTACAGCCTTGTCTGCGTCCTGCTCATTAGCAAAACGCCCTAGTCGTACACGATACCAAATTTCCCCAGTGGCTTCATCACCCACTTCAATCACACTTGCGTTCTCAAACCCTGACTCAGTCCAATGGGATTTCATGGTTTCTGCCTTGTCAGAAGATCTCCAAGCAGAGAGTTGCACCACAAACATTCCTTCATCGTCGTAGTTTAGGGTTGTGCGCTCAGCTTCAACTTGTTGCCGAAGAGCTTCTTGACGAGCAGCTTCCTCTGCTCTAGCGACTTCTTGAAGGGAATCTTGGCGAGCTTGCTCAGCAGCGGCTTGTTGCTCAGCTGTAGGCTCAGGATCATTGGCAGACTGATCGCACTGAGTGAGAGTAAAGAGTACAAGAAGGAAAAGGGGGATCAAAGTAGAAAGCTTCATGGGTTTCACCTTAGGTTTAAATGAAAAGAGGCGTAGTCAATGACCCGCCTCTTTACAAAATCGATAATACAGACTACAGATTAAAACGGATGAACTGGAGTAGATTCTGCACGACGGTTTTTCTCGCAACCTGGAGTGTCTGCATCTTTCTCAGATTCCATACAAGGCACAGGAGCTTTTCCAAGTCCACGAGACTCAATTCGATCTTCGCTCACACCATTGCTTCTGTAGAAATCTACAACTGCATTTGCACGACGTAGGGAAAGACGCAAATTGTATTGGTCCCCTCCCACATGATCTGTGTAGGCATCCACTTGCACGTCTACGGCAGGAGCTGCCAGGAGTTTCTCTACGTTATTTGCAAGGGCTTGCGCTGCCACATCTGTGATGTCAGAGCGGTCAAATCCGAATGTAATCGTGGCCATGTCACGCACGCGACCTGGGTCAGTTGCATCGTTTGGATCGGTTCCATTTGCAATCTCATCTGCATCGCCATACTCATCTCCATCGGTGTCAGGGCTTAATGGATTGGTATTGTACTGTGTGACTTCCTGACCATCCGTTAAGCCATCGCCATCGCTATCAGTATTTAGAGGATCAGTGTTGTGGTCATTTACTTCAGCACCATCGGACAGGCCATCACCATCGGTGTCCGCAGATAGTGGATCTGTATTGTAGGAATTTACCTCCTCACCATCATTAAGGCCATCCTCATCTGTGTCAGCGCTTAGAGGATTGGTAGAATATTCATTTACTTCTTGACCATCTGTCAAGCCATCACCATCCGTATCTGGATTGAGTGGATCGGTGTTGTGAACATTGGTCTCGTTAACATCAGTGAGTCCATCGCCATCGGTATCAATGGTGGCTGGATCTACTTTGTTTGAAGCACAGCTAGACAGAACGATAGATAGTGCTACAAGAGTGAGAAGTTTTGGAAAAAATTTTGTCGTTTTCATGAACGTACGGGGGTAGTTTGTTTTAAGTACAACTTTACAGCATAGGTAATTTACGTAACTGTATCAGTCGGAACAAATGTTTAGATGGTTTGGACGTCTACCTTTTCAATGGAAAGATTGTATCTTTAGGATTCGTCTGGGGCTATAGCTCAGCTGGCTAGAGCGTCGCGCTGGCAGCGCGAAGGTCTGGGGTTCGAATCCCCATAGCTCCACTAGGTGAAGAATCGGGGGCAAGTTTCATACAGCCAGCTCCCTCTGAAGTCCGTCAGGGTCGGAAGACAGCAGCGGTAGGAGGTTGTAGCGGCGTGATATGAAGGGCTTGCCCCTTTTTTTTGCCCACTCACTCTTTCTGAAGAACGTATGTTCAAACCTTTTAGCTGAACTCATGTTCAAACCCACTCGTACAAACGCCTCGGCATTGAAAGACACATTATCAAAAGCTGGCTCTACACAACCGACTAAAAATGGTTCATCAAAACGGCTCAAACGAATCACAGCCATTGACCTAGGAACCAATTCCTTTCATGCGATTATCGCAGATCTTTATGATGATGGGCACTTTGAAATCGTTGATGCGCTCAAAGAGATGGTCATTATGGCAGAAAAAGGGGTAGGCAAAGAACTTACTCCTGGTGCTATGGACCGCGGGGTAGCTGCCCTACGAAAATTTTACAACCTCAGTGAGGGGCGTCAATCTGAGGCGATTATCGCTTATGCAACAAGTGCGGTGAGAGAGGCAACCAACGGCGGAGAATTCATTCAACGGGTGATTGATGAAGTGCGTCTAAAGATTAATGCGATTTCTGGGCTTATGGAGGCTGAGTTGATTGCCTATGGCGTTCAACATGGTGTCACCATTGGCTCCACACCTGTTCTTATGGCCGATATAGGTGGCGGTAGTGTTGAATTTATTGTGGGCACACAGGACACAACATCGTACTTAACAAGCAAAAAAATTGGTGTTGCGCGTCTGGCGGCGATGTTTTTGGAACACGACCCCATAACGCCGGCGGAAGTGGAGGCCATCCAAAAACACATCGAAAAAACCCTAGATCCCATTCAGCAACAAATTGGACGACTCCCAAGTGGTCTGATGATCGGTTCTAGCGGAACCTACCAAACGATTGCTGCAATGATTGACGCTCGACGACCCAATGGACACGGTGGGATCATCTCCAACGAATTTGAATTCACTTGGGCGGAGTTCAAAGCACTTTTTGATGAGTTTCTCTTTCTGCCTAAAAAACAACGACTTAAGGTTGAAGGATTGGAGGAAAAGCGCTCCGAACTTATCCTTCCAGGTATGATTTTGGTCCATTCTATCATGCGGATGTTTAATGTGGAGAGGGTTAAAATCTCTACGCAAGCACTCCGAGAGGGGATTTTAATTCGATATATCCAAAAAATGTACCCAAAGCTATCAACCTCTCCCGTGACGGAGGACCCCCGAAGAGATAGCATCATGGAACTTGCCATTAAATGTAATTGGCATGAATCCCATTCAGTTCAGGTGTGTAATCTTGCCCTAGAGCTTTTTGATAAGCTGCAGGGGGTCTTAAAGCTTGAAGATTCCGAGCGTGAGCTGCTCGAGTATGCTGCCATTTTGCATGATATTGGCTATCACATTTCCCATCGCAAGCATCACATTCATGCTCTGTACCTTATTTTAAATGCTGATCTTCGAGGGTTTTCGGAATCAGAAATCCAGATTATGGCGCATGTTGCACGGTATCATCGCCGTTCAACACCCAAAAAGAGGCATGAACTCTATGAAGAGTTAGATAAGGATCTCAAAAAACGGATTCAAAAACTCTCTGCAATCTTGCGTGTTGCTGATGGTCTTGACCGTAGCCATTACCAAAATGTAGAGGCAATGGATGTCGAGGTGACCAAAAAAGAGATTAAAATTACCATTCAAACCACCTCAGATCCCGAACTCGAATTATGGGGAGCCAGAAGAAAATCATTTCTAATGGAAAAAGTTTCTAAACGATCGGTGGTGATTGAGGCTCAGCCTGAGTCATCATAGCCAAGCGAGTCCCGAGTAGGACACCCAGTATCGCGCAAACACAATAAAGCGCAGTGGACCAGAAGGTAAAATCAAGGGTGAGGGTCCACCAGGCAACGGGAGTAGCCATAAATAGTGTGGAAAGGACCCACTGAGCGTGACCAAATGGGGTAGGGCGCCTTAAATACCTTCGTATAAGGCGATAGACAACAAAACCGTGAGCCAAAAACGCTGCCGCGACAACGCCACCCATGGGCGCCCATAGGACTAAGATGTAGGGTGTTAATGGATGTATCAGTAATGATAAAATGCTAGACAGGACGATTGTAAAGGTGACGTATGCAAAGAAACGATCCATCAGTCGAGCCAGATTTCAGGGTTTACATTTTCGGTTCCATCGCGAACCACAAAAAACACGACTTCGCCTCTAGATGATGATGCGGTGCCAGATGCACCAATTCTATCTCCAGCGGATAGAACTTGATTACGTCGAACGGCCAACTCGCTCAAATTCCCGTAGGCGGTCTTGTATCGGCCATGGTTTAAGATCACGACATCGCCATATCCCTGAATGGGCTGGATGGCCACTACAATTCCATCACTCACTGCTGTGACATCCGTGCCCCCCGATGTCGATATTTCAACCCCTAAAGAGTTCACTTTGGTGCCAAAGACAGGATGCACTTGGATCCCAAATTTTTTGGTTACAACTCCTTGCTCTACTGGCCAAGGAAGAGACCCTTTTTGACCTTGAAATTGATCCTCAAAGTTAACCAATAGAGCTTCGCTATCGTCATCTTCAGCAAAGGTTGCACTTGCTGAGGGCCCAGATGCCACGGCCCCTTGAGTTATTGCATCGAGATTTTCAGTCGGTGATGCACCACTAAGTCCCTCCAAAGCACCCTGGGCGATTTGTTGGGCTTGCTCCAATCTGCGACGCCGTTCAAGCTCGGCCTCTCGAAGAGCATCAGCTTGTGCTGAAAATGAATCCAACGCATCCTCCAATTCAGCTTGCTCGGTTTGATAGGAGGCAATCTGTCGCTCTAAATTCCCCTTATCACGCTGAAGTTGCGTGATTCTGCGATCGAGACGCTCTTTGCGTTCGACCAAGGTTCCATTCTCTGCGGAAAGCTCATCTTTTAAGCGCTCATTGAGCTGGTTCTCTTCGCGCAACTCTTGCGTGCGAGTTTGCAGGCTAACTTGATTGACCCGGATTTGCTCAACCTGAGCCTCTCGAAAAGCTTCAAATCGGCGCAAATACACCGATCGACTGAGCATGGTATTGAGAGAGGGTGCAGTCAGAATTACGGAAAGGGTATTCATTTTCCCGAACTTGTATACGTAGGTTAGGGTCTCTTTATAATTGTCTATAGCCCCTGCAATATCTTTTTCAAGTTGTGTGATATCGTTCTCAATCAACCTGATTTTTTGGTTGGATTGGGTTATTTCTTGTTCGATGGCAAGAATTTTTTCCTCTTGAAGACGAATCTGCCTGCTTAATTGAGTTGCGAGGCGATATTGTTGATCCACCTCTTTTAAGGTGACATCCAGAAGGGATTGGCTCCGCTGAAGTTGGTCTGCAATTTGATCGATGGTATTGCGAGTTTCACGCTGCTGTCCCTCCAAAAGAGCCTTTCTTTCTAGATAGACACTCTGGGAAAAGGCTGAGGTCGTGCCAATGATACACCACAGGAACAACGCGATGCTCCATTTCTGACCCATTCGATTCTTCAATAGGTGGATTATCATCATGAGCCTTGAAATGGTGTGGTCATCGCTTCAAGATGAGTTGCCTTGAGAAGCATTTGCACTCTGAAGGGGTCTGAAGCATGTTGGAGTGTTATTTTTTGAGGTAAAACCAATCCATTAGATTGGTTAAAGCGCTCCAATGTCCACAAAAAGGACTCACCTTCGACATCAGTTTGTGTTGTTGCGGCCCATTCCTCGGGATGTTCTTGATTTAGCAATCTCCAATCATATTGCGTTGATAGAGTACTTAAAGGATAGATGGACCGGCACAGAACATCAAGCATCTTCTGCTCCTTAGGGACGAGATCCTGGGGTGGATCGACGTTCATGTCTATCTCATATCCACATTTTATCTCTGTTTTGCCTAACCCCATTCGTCCTTGTAATGTAAATGATGCCAGCTTTTCAGATAGGATCACGTTAACACGGCTTCTCTCTGTTCCACGAGGAGTACTTACAAAGATGGACCCCTCAAAGGATAGAGACGTTGCTCGTTGATTCATTTGTTGAATCGTATCAAAGGATAGGTTTTCGAGCCCGCTGTCAGACGAGACACCTAAATCAGCTTCTGTGATAAGGCCTCCCCTCAACGTTGTGCACCCTGTAAGCCCCCCAAGAAGTACCCAAAAAAGGGTAAGTGGAATAAAAATTCGTACCTTTGTGATTGCCCAAAAAACCATAATTCGCATTATGCAACGGCAGTTTGAGGAAATTAAGCAACTTTCCTATCCAAACCTTGAAACCAAAGTTTTAAAGTGGTGGGAAGAGCAAGAAACCTTTTCCAAAAGTGTATCGACCCGAGAGGACGGCCTCCCCTTTACGTTTTATGAGGGACCCCCTACGGCAAACGGTAAACCTGGGATCCACCATGTGATGGCACGGACCTTAAAGGATCTGTTTTGCCGTTATAGGACACTAAAGGGGTATAAAGTGATTCGGAAAGGTGGCTGGGATACCCATGGCTTGCCGGTTGAGATTGAGGTGGAGAAAGAGCTGAATCTTCAGTCAAGAGCCGATATTGAAGCTTATGGGATCAAAGCGTACAACGAAAAGTGTCGTGAGAATGTGCTCAAGTACAAAGAGCTATGGGATACTCTCACCCAGCGAATGGGCTACTGGGTCGATTTGGATGATCCCTATATCACCTTCAAAAATGAATACATCGAATCAGTTTGGTGGGCACTAAAACAGCTCCATGAGAAAGGCTATCTCTACAAAGGACACAAAATTGCATGGTATTCCCCAGGCAGCGGCACCGTGCTTTCCTCTCATGAGGTAAGCCTTGGCTATAAAGATGTACAAGACCCTTCCATCACGGTGGTCTTTCCCCTTAGAGGCGAGCCAAATCGTGCGTTTCTTGCCTGGACGACCACACCTTGGACCGTTGTCTCCAACATGGCACTTGCTGTGAACCCTGAGCTAGAGTATGTGGAAGTATCGATTCAAGACGAAGACAGAAGCTATATTCTAGCCAAAGAGTGCTTAGCTAGGAATTTCTCAGAGGAGCAAGCACCGTCGATTCAAAAACAATGGAAGGGGAAAGAGTTGCTAGGTATGTCGTACGATCCCCCGACAAGCTATGCAAAGGACTATTTTGTCCAGCATGGGCAAGCGGACAACGGCCAAGACCAGCACGAGCATGCGGAAAACGGTCAAGACCAAGACATCTCACAAGCCTGGAAGGTGCACCCAGCAGACTATGTAACCACAGACGATGGTACAGGCATTGTTCATACAGCTCCCGCGTTTGGGGCAGACGACTTTGAAACCTGTCAGAAAGCGGGTATCCCTCTGTTTAATCCCGTCAGTCGAGACGGAACATTCACAGAGCAAGCAGGTAGCCTTGAAGGAGTTTGGTTTAAGGATGCCGATAAAGTGATTTCGAAAGAGCTAAAAGCCTCAGGCCATCTGTTTCGACAAGATGTTTTGGAGCACAGTTATCCATTTGATTGGCGCAAGGGGACACCGTTGATGTCCTTCCCTATTGATTCTTGGTTCATTAAGACGACAGCCATCAAAGACCGGATGGTTGAAGCCAACAAAACCATCCAATGGAAGCCTGAAAGTACAGGTACGGGGCGTTTTGGAACGTGGCTGGAGAACAATGTTGACTGGGCGATTTCGCGACAGCGCTATTGGGGAACCCCCATTCCTATCTGGGTAAGTGAGCAAGACCCATCGATGATCGAAGTCATCGGGAGCATGGAAGAGCTTCGTGCAAAAGCGGGTCTCGATGACGATATAGAGATCGATCTGCATCGCCCATTCATCGACCAAGTGACATGGGTCAATGAGCAAGGTCATGTTATGCGAAGAATTCCTGATTTGTTGGATGTTTGGTTCGATTCTGGAGCCATGCCGTTTGCTCAATGGCACTATCCGTTTGAGAACAAAGAGCGATTTAAAACGGGGTTTCCAGCCGATTTTATTGCGGAAGGGGTCGATCAGACTCGAGGGTGGTTTTATACGTTACACGCCTTAGGGATGCTCCTTTTCGACGAACCTGCCTACAAAACGGTGATTTCCAACGGTCTAGTGCTTGATCCCAAAGGGGAGAAAATGAGCAAGTCAAAGGGAAATACAGTAGATCCCTTTGAGATGATCGACAAATACGGTGCGGATACGGTGCGTTGGTATATGATGAGTAATTCCGCTCCTTGGGATAATTTGAAGTTTAGCGAAAAAGGTCTTGAAGAGACTCAGCGCAAAGTGTTTAACACGGTGACCAATGTGTATTCTTTCTTCGCTCTTTACGCCAATATTGATGAGTTTGAGTATGAAGGAGCTCCTGTCGCCAAACAAGATCGGGCAGAGATTGACCGATGGATTTTGTCACGATTAAACCGGACGATTCAAGAGGTCGATGATCAGTTCGACAGTTACGACGCCACACGTGCCGCTCGATCTATGGAGCGATTTATTGATGACCTGTCAAATTGGTATGTACGTCGTTCAAGACGTCGTTTTTGGAAGGAGGGTCAAAGTGTCGACAAAGCCTCAGCGTACCAGACCCTATACGAGAGTTTATCCGCATTATCCAAAATGATGGCTCCTATTGCTCCATTTTTTGCTGAATGGCTGCACCAACAGCTTAATGATGTGACACAAAAAGAGGGGCCATCGGTCCATCTCGCGTACTTTCCATCCGTGGAACTGACGTCATTAGATGATGCACTAGAGCGACGTATGGAGCTTGCGCGCTCGATTTCGAGCATGGTGTTGAGGGTTCGAAACAAAACAGAGCTCAATGTTCGACAACCCCTTCAGCGCATCTTATTACCTGCCAACGAACAGATTAAACAAGATTTGGCAGGGGTAGAGTCTATTATTCTGGATGAGGTGAATGTGAAAGAGATTGAGACGGTGGATGATGATCAACAAATTGTTCACAAGGCAGCTAAACCTAATTTCCCTGTTCTCGGGAAAAAGTTTGGGGGTGCTATGAAGGCTGTGGCGCAAAAAATCCAAAGCTGGTCTTCTGAAGAGGTGCACGATTTTGAGCAAAAGAGTGAAGCAACGATTGAGCTTGAAGATGGCTCAACAGTGCAACTTGAGTCAGAAGATGTTGACATCATCCGTACGGGATTGGATGGGTGGAGCGTGGAGTCTGAGCAAGGACTTACGATTGCTGTAGACGTTGCTTTAACAGAGGCTCTAGTCCATGAGGGCCTTGCCCGAGAATTTGTCAATCGGGTTCAAAATATGCGAAAAGAGGCTAGTTATGATGTCACAGACCGTATAGAAATTAGTTATCTTAGCAATTCGCCCGAGATTCTCGGTGCGATGACGCAGTTTTCGGATACCATTCAGTCCGAGACACTGGCTGAGTCCTTAACAAGCTCAGCATTAGACGAAGCAGACTTCATCAAGACATGGGATTTCGATGGGCGTGAATGTACCATCGCCATTTTGAGGAAGGGAAATTAAATAAGACGATGGCTGATAAATCTTCATCAAAAACTCCAGAACGCATTACCCCGTTTAATGACGAGGAGTTGGAGTATTTCAAGGGTATTATTCTCAAGAAAAGAGAGGAAGCAGAGCAAGAAATGGATTCTCTACAGTCTTATCTGAAAGAGAGCATGGAAAATGCATCCAATGAATCTGCTTACTCCTTTCATATGGCGGATGCCGGTACGGATGCCCAAGAGCGAGAAAAAACATACATGTTGTTTAATCGCGCCAAGAAATTTATTCGGTATCTCGATGATGCACTCCAACGCATCGATAATAAGACCTATGGGGTCTGCAAAGTCACAGGTAAGGCGATTGATAAAGGGCGTCTAGAGGCGGTGCCCCACACTCAATTGAGTATTGAGGCAAAACTAAAGCGTCGTTAATCCTCGACGCGATGCCAGAAGACGTTTCGACAATCTCCGATTCCCCCAATAAATCAACGGGTCGACGCCGCATAGGCTGGTTTCTTCTGCCCATGATGATTGTGATTGGAGTGGATCAACTTTCAAAATGGGTGATTCGTCATGATCCCACGCTCCATTCCTTAGAAATTATCCCAGGTTGGTTTCGATTCACCTATACACTCAATCCTGGCATGGCATTGGGTATCGAGTGGTTGCCTACGCCGGTTGTGGGTGCGCTGTCTACCCTTGCAACGCTGGGTATTCTGCTGTATGTCGGGTGGCATGTCTCTAGAGCGCCCAAGGCCTTTTTGATTGCGATGGGATTTGTGACAGGAGGAGCCATTGGCAATATCATTGACCGTATGTTCCTAGGATTAGTAGAGGGATACGGTGGATTTATGCATGGGCATGTGGTCGACTTTTTACACTTTAGCCTGCGGATTCAAAATTTCTCTGTGTTTCCCTACATCTTTAATGTTGCCGACATTGCAATCTCGGTCACGGTTATCACCATGTTGCTATTTCGGGATCGAATTTTGCCGCCCGATGTCGAGTCCTCAGTCTAAGGGAACCGTTTCTACCATGGTCAGGCCGAAACTTTCCAATCCAACACGTGTTGTGGGGTGATTTGTAAGTAGCCTTAGTTTGCGGATACCAAGTTCAAAGAGTATCTGTGCTCCCACACCATAATCTTTGTCATCCCTAGCTCGCCCTTCTTGGTCCTGAGGATTGTGAACTTTCATATGGTGATTCATGTAGAGAACCACGCCTTGACCCTCTTTCTGAATCATATCCATTGCCTGTCTTAGCACCCCAGACTGCGTCGAGTCCATCGACCGAAAGGTATCAGCAAGCACATCCGAAGAATGGGCGCGTACCAAAACGGCATCATCTTGAGTCCACTCTCCTTTAGTCAGCGCATAATGCCGATCCCCCGTGGTTACTTCTTCCACAGTGGTTAGGCTAAACTCACCAAGCTCAGATGTGAAGGGTTGTTGTGACAGAATTTGAATGAGAGACTCGTTTTCAAGACGGTACCTTACGAGATCCTCAATGGTGATCATGCGTAGGTTGAAGAGTTGCGCCATCTCCATTAATTCGGGAACTCGCGCCATCTCTCCGTCGTCACTCATGATTTCGCAAATGACACCCGCTGGCTGAAGTCCAGCAAGTCTAGCTAAATCAATGGAGGCTTCCGTATGTCCTGGTCGACGTAAGACTCCACCTTCAACACCAATGAGTGGGAAAATATGCCCTGGGCGACGAAAGTCATCCGCTTGAGTCTCCGGAGATAACATCTCTTGAATGGTCGCAGCTCGGTCGGGCGCAGAAATACCTGTGGTGGTCCGAGCCTTATGATCAATTGAAATGGTAAAGGCAGCCTCTTCTGGATCAGCACCCTGCAACACCATATGGTCCAATTTTAAACCACGGGCTTTTTCGGCTGTAATAGGCACACAAACCAGTCCGCGACCATATGTGACCATAAAATTGATGGCCTCTGGGGTGACTTTGTCCGCTGCCATCAAGAAATCACCTTCGTTTTCTCGATTTTCGTCGTCCACCACAATCAACATGCGACCCTGACGGAGCTCCTCTATGGCCTCATCAATTGTTGCAAATGTTGTGTCTGTAGAGGGCTGTCTAGCCGGCATAACGATACCCTGCGAGACTTTAGGATTCCTTTTTGGCAGGATTTACGTCGACAATGGATGCCTTTGTGAAGCGCACTTTTACCCCACTATCCACTTCCGCAAGCACACTTTTGTCCTCAATGGATTGAATATGGGCAATAATTCCACCTGTCGTCACAATTTTATCACCTTTCTTGAGCTCAGAAATCATTTTCTCAACCTTCTTTTGTTTTTGCGACTGAGGTCGAATAATGAAAAAGTAAAAGACGAGAAATAAGGCACCTAAGAATACAAAGTTTAGGAGGGCTCCTTCTTGTCCTCCGGATGGAGGGGCCATTAAAAAAACGTACATAAAAAGGGAAATCAAGTTAAAGTCAATACGCTAAAAGATACGAACATCTGGTACTTTTCCCTTTCTATTGGAAAGAATACCAAATGCACGTAATTTTGTTGTCCTTTCGGGCGCATAGCTCAGTTGGTTTAGAGCACCTGCCTTACAAGCAGGGGGTCGGGGGTTCGAATCCCTCTGCGCCCACCCCTTCGCAAAGCCTTCTTTCGTCTCTGCTTATTGCACACCCCTTCGCGTGGGTGAGTGTGTAAACTCCTGGCATCTCCCTCTTTATACAATCATAGACACGTCTAAGACGTTTATAAAAAAAGCATCTTGCCTTAATGAATTATCGTAGAATGTATTCATGGATAATATCCAATAGAGTAGTGAGTAAACTCTTGTTCATTATCTTGAATCCTTTTACATTACGATATCGTTAATAAAACGTTCTCTCAAATCAATCAATTATGGAAATTAAGTTCGTAAATAGAACTCAAGTGAAATCGACTAAGCGTCGTTCTTCTAAGTTTAAACCCCTCATGGAAGCCCTCGATAAGCTTAAGCCGGGTGGAGATGCAGTGGAAGTTGCTTACGAGACAGAAAAAAATGTCAACTCCATGCGTACTGCGGTTTATCAATATAACCAAGAGCATAAGGTGAAGATCAAGAGCGGTAAAAACGCGAAGGAGCAAAAGATTTATTTCTTCAGAGAAAAATAGATTCAGAGTTTGAGTTTAAGCCACGGATTTCTGTGGCGAGCGCTCTTCCCATTCGATATAGAGGTTACGTACGTCCTCAATATGTTTTGGCAGTGTCGACGTGCTCCAATCCGATGTGTCGATTGCAGGCATAATATGAGCTCGTATCGTACCGGGCGTTACGATTAATGAATCCCCAGGATTTCGGTCCCGATTACCCTCAAAAAACACAGGGACAATGGGAATGCCTAGGTCTATCGCCATGCGAAATGGGCCTTTTTTGAAAGGTCCTACTAGACCTTCGTGCTTCCTAGTACCTTCTGGCGCAATGACAATCGATAACCTGTGTTTAAGAATCCGTTTGTATTGCTTGTGGAGATGTTGCACAGCCTGCTTTGAATTTTGCCGCTTTATAAATATTTGCCCAGTCACGCGGCCAAGAAGAAAGAACACCGGGATATATTGGATCTCCCATTTAGCCACATACCGAGAGCGAGGAATACCTAATGCAAAAATAGTCAGCAGGTCTACGGTTGCATTATGATTAAAAATATAAATCGCCTGTTTGCGTAGCGTCGTTTCATGGAACTCACGCTTGAAACGAATCCCCAAGACCCAGAAACAAGGGGCCATAAACCATGGAAGAACATACTGCGTCATGGGATTGGTTGCATGACCCAAGGTTAAGAGATTGGCCAAAATCACAATGGGGTACATGATCAACATAAGGATCACAAACAGCGCTATGGCCAATCCACTGCGAATGGCATAGAGGGTGCTCATCGATCAATCCCCTCAAGATGTTCAATGACCGGGGGTAAGTCAGATTCAGGGTCCATGACAATGCCGATCAGGTCAACCCGAGTGGGTGAGGGATCCATCTTCCGTTCATAAATCCAGGCAGCACCCGCTTTTTGAATACGCCGCAATTGTGCATCACTCAACCCTTCGTCAGGATAGCCAAATTCAGTAGATTGTCGCGTTTTTACCTCGACAAAGACAATACAAAACCCATCATAGGCCACTAGGTCTACTTCATTTTTTTCAAAATGGTAGTTCTGTTCCAACAGAGTCCACCCTTTGTCGACTAAATAATCGGCCGCCGTTGCTTCTCCAATCGCTCCTAACGCCTGCTTTGTGGTCATTCTGATTTGCCTCGCAACGCTTGGCCAGCCTCTGCCACTCGTACCAAGGTTTTTAGGTATTGTTGATGCTTCCCTTTGATATATGGAGTAATGGCAGTCGAAAACCTTTCAAACATTTCGATAAATTCCAGCACATTTTTCATTCTCTGATGCACTTCCTCACTTTCGTCCAGGGAGGGATCGACGTGATAGGCGTCGAGTAATTCTTTCATTTTGTGCTGCACGGGTGCAATTTCTCGCTCTTGGCGATTGCGAACAATGCACGAAACAATTTCCCAAACATCGGCTTCTGCGACATAATGGTCTTTCCGATCCCCTTCTTTGTTCACTTTTTGGATGAGTCCCCAATGAATTAGCTCATGGAGATTCATATTGGCTGTCCCCCGGCTTATGCAAAGAGCCTCCATAATCTGATCCGTTGTCATGGATTCCGGATGAAGGTACAATAGCGCATGGATCTGGGCCATGGATCTATTTATACCCCAAGCATGAGCCATTTCACTCCAAAACTCCACAAAATCGGTTCTCGTTTGCTCCAAAGACTCTTGTGGGGATGTCTCCTGCGAGGATTTTGCTGGGCCCTGATGACCTACATTGTTTGGGGATGATTCTGCCATGAGCCTGAGGAGTCTAGAATTAAGTGTCTACGATGTGGTAGGGGTTAGACCACCAACAAATGCATCCAGTCTACTTAAGGCCTCCTCAAGTTGATCATCAGAGGCAGCAAAACTAAGACGAATCCCATTTGGTTCTCCAAAGGCATCTCCGGGGACCATTCCAAGACCCGCATGCTCAAGCGCTTCCATGCAGAAATCTGTGGAGGTGTCAATGGATGCACCATAGTCTGTTACTCGACCCAATAATTCGGAAATATCTGGGAATACATAAAAAGCACCTGGGGGTGTTTGGCATTTGATACCCGGCATCGCCTTTAGTCTATTCACAACCATCTCACGTCGCGATCGAAAGGTTTGCTTCATGGGTTCTAGATCGGTTAGAGGCATATCGTAGGCTGCAATGCCGGCATACTGTGAAATTGTGGATGGAGCGGAGGTTTCTTGGCTTTGGATTTTGGCCAACCCTTTGGCAATCTCAGCAGGAGCAACCAAATACCCTAGACGCCATCCAGTCATGGCAAATCCTTTGGAGAAACCATTAATGATCATGCCTCGATCGAATAGATCTGGAGCCACAGTAAATAAACTTGGGGCCTCTCCATCATAGACGAGATATTCATAAATCTCATCGGAGTAGATCATCACATCGGGATGCGCTCGAAGAACCTCAGCAAGCTCCAAAAGCTCCTCTTGAGTGTAGCAACTTCCTGTTGGGTTCGATGGAGAACAAAGAATAACCCCACGTGTTTTGGGTGAAAGAGCCTGCTCGAGTTGAGCAGCGCTCATTTTATAGGAAGACTCATAACTCGTTCTCACAAAGTTGGGTACACCCTCTGCAAAACGGACCATTTCAGGATAGGATACCCAGTATGGCGTCGGGATTATAACCTCGTCACCTGGATTTAACGTTGCTAGCATACTAAATCCAATCGATTGCTTGGCTCCATTGGATACAACAATCTGATCCAATCCCACATCGAGGCCTTGATCTCTTTTAATTTTGGTTGCGATACGTTCTCGTAGTGCAGGAAGACCTGTATTCATGGTGTAGCCATGGTGCCCCGCTTTAATTGCCTGAATGGCGGCCTCGCAAATGATATCAGGTGTGGAGAAATCTGGCTCACCTGCGGTTAACGAAACGATAGACTTTCCCTCAGCGGCTAATTCTTTGGCTCTGGCCGAAAATTTTAAGGTTTGTGAAGGGGCGAGGGATTGCGCGCGGTTTGATACTTGAATAGCCATAGGAAAAGAGTGACGCTTAAATGACAGGTAGGATTAGGGTCAAGTGGATGAGGAAGCATTGCCATTAAACTTTTGGCGAAGCGCTGTAGCAACAGGTTCAGGGACAAAGGAGGATAAATCGCCCCCCCACGCTGCGATTTCTTTCACAACGGATGCCGAGATAAAGGTTAATTGCTCATCTGGCATCAAAAACACTGTGTCTACCTCTGGCGCTAGTCTCCGATTCGTTAACGCCATCCGAAATTCATATTCAAAATCAGAAATTTGACGCACACCGCGAATCAAGATTTTGGTGTCTTTTTGCCTGGCATAATCGATCAGGAGTCCTTGGAATTGCTCCACCACCACCTGAGACGCCCAGGGCTTGTCTTGAATGGCGTGTTGAATCATCTCTACCCGCTCATCGCCTGTGAAAAGGGCGGTCTTGGTGTTGTTGACGGCGACGGTTACGATTATTTTTTCAAACAAATCGCACGCTCGGCCAAGCAAATCTACATGACCATTTGTGATGGGGTCAAAACTACCAGGAAACAGAGCGGTCTTAGACATGCGGATTAAGCCTGATTAGGGTTCAAAGATACTTACAATCGTACGGCCGTAGGGTTTTGAACGGACACATTGAGGATGTGCTTCAAAAGTATGGCGTCGATCATGTTCCAATATAAATGTTCCGCCGTCCAAAAGAAGATTTCCGTCTAGGATGATGGATGGAAGTTCAGGAATTAGAGGCCAATCATAGGGAGGATCTGCAAGTATGAAATCAAAGGCTTGGGAGCACTGTTCTAAAAACGTGGCGACATCGACATTATGAATCCGGACTTGCGACTCAACGCCAAAAGTTTGACAAGTTGAATAGAGGCGTTTCACGACATCGGTTTCTGCTTCCACAAAATCTACAGATGATACACCTCTTGACAGGGCTTCAAGGCCTAAATTTCCCGTTCCTGCAAATAGATCCAGCACCGTATGTCCATCCCACACATATCGCGCATCGAGATATGAAAAAATGGCCTCCTTGGTTCGATCAGAAGTCGGGCGAACGTTTTGACTGGTGGCAGCGGGGATAGACTTACCCTTGAATGTCCCGGCTATAATCCTCAATGACGCCGTGGCCTTAGTTCCAATTCGGAGCGTTCAACATGGTTGTGCGTCGAAGATCACCAATTTGATCCTCTGAGTCTGGATCTTCTAATAGGTATACATTTGGACGAAGCGTGTCATTCAGCGTGTAGGTAAATGATGCACCGGTCCTTGGTGAAACGATGAGCTGGTCCGCGTTAAATGTATCAGGTGGAAGAAACGCAAAAAGTGAGTCTGCCTGAGTAGCAATCAAACTGTCTGTTTTAACCCATTCAACAAGTGCAGTCAATCCGTTCTCCGTTGGGGGGTAATCCCCAGTACGTGAATTATACAGTACGAGAGCATCCCTTACGAGCTCCATTCGGTGGCGCACGTTTTCTGTCATCTCTTGCTCAGCAATCACCGCTTTGTAAGGATCTGTGAGGGAGCGATAGAGTAGGTAGGATAGTGCTACAACGATCACAAATAACACAATGCTTAAAATCTTGGTGCGAGAAGCGAGTCCCATGAGGGTAAAATCATTTGGTTAGTTAAAAACTGAAAATAGTCGCACAGTCTTTGATATGCAAACGAATGGCACCAAGACAATGTAAAAATTGTGAAAACATTCTATTTTAAGTAGACAAGACACTCTTCCAAATTTTGGTCAAATAATCCATTATGATATACAAGCAACACGCCTTTTACCTATGCAAAACTCCATTAAGCGCCTCAGGGGTGTCTGATGTTGAGGTGTTGAGCCAAGAAGTGGATACGAAGGATTTCCCAAAACTGTTCAAAGAGTTTGAATCCAAACGCTCTCATGCGTTTAACCAAGATCAACTTTATAGCATTGTACGTGCCGATGATGTGTTTGAGTTGATTCGCGCGACCTCGGCTGACGAAGCCAAAGAATTTGCATGGGAAAAAGCACAGCCAGACATCGTGACGAATTTGCAGCACCGCTCGATGCAGCAAGGGGATAAAAACGCGACAGCTATTTTGAAGGATGTCCACGGAATCGAGAATTAATCGATCCAGCACGCTTTAATGCGTCATACATTTTTATTAGTAAGGATTTTGCTCTGGAGGGTTCTGAGATGATATGAACGGTCTATTGACCGAGTTCATTTACGTTGATTTAACTAATCTCATAACCTTATGAATAATCCTAAAGACCTACACCCTAATCACCAAAGTTACACGACGACACTCGTTCGTCAGCTTGACCAATGGTTGCAATCCCTTCCTGAAGGACTCACCTCAGAGGTAACCTTGACCCAGGAATGGAAATCCATGATTGCTTCTTTTGAGTACCTGAACAAGCTCCATAAAGAAAAATCCTTAAATCGAACGACAGCGAGATATTTTATTGACGTAAAGTCAGCTGTTCATGACCTACGGATGGAGGTTGATGCTCATTATGCGCAGGCATACTCCTCTGTTGTGGCGCGTCGTGAAGCCATCATACAACAAGCGATAGGCTCCAAGCACCTGCGATACGCGCGACGGATACAACTACTTCAAGAGTTGCACCGTGAATGGGGGCAACTTCCATCGCTCATGCATTTGCATGAGCGTGCTTTATGGCAGCGCTTCAAAACCGCGGTCAAAGAAGCTCAGCATTATGAGTCCAAAACACGTCAATTTGAGGTTGCAGATGTTGGAGTGGCGTATCATGTAAAAAAACATTTGCTCCATGAGGCTAAAATGGTGCAAAATGATCTGACCAAATCACAGGCTCTTCAGCGACTTCGAGAGATAGAATTGCATTGGCGAAACTTGCCTAATGCAAATGTTGATCTGGATAAACGATTGAGGGCCAAGCTACGTGATATCCAACGGGCTGTTGAAGAGCGTCCTGAAGAATAGGGTGACGCCATCGTAAACTCTTTTAGGGAGATGTTGGGTTTTTTGTGCTGGGTTGAAAAGCTTAACATTGAATTAATAGTAAGGCGTTATTTTTCAATGCTTTCCTTAACCAAGATTCTAAATCCTGTATGAAAAAATTCAACATTTCTCTACTTATGATCATCGGCCTATTTACATCCATGGCCTTTGCTCAGTCGTATACAATTTCAGGAACTGTTAAAGATGTCAACGGCGAGTCTATCTTTGGTGCCTCTGTAGTTATAGCAGGTACTGTTCAAGGTGACGCCGCGGGTATCGACGGTTCTTTTGCTATTGAAGATGTGACGCCTGGTAATTATACACTGCGTGTTTCTGCGATCGGATATAGCTCATTCGAGCAAAATGTCACTGTTTCAAGCTCAGACGTTTTTTTAAATTTCGTTCTTGATCCTGAGAGTGCCACACTAGAAGAGCTCAAAGTTTTTGCTTCACGCAGTAACATCAACTCACCCGTTGCATTTACGAATGTTAATAAGGACTTAATCAGGGAAGAATTGGCATCCCGTGATGTACCTGAAGTATTAAATGTTGCTCCTTCAGTTTACTCCACTGCACAAGGCGGGGGAGCTGGTGACTCCAGAATAAACGTGCGCGGATTTGACCAAAGAAACGTCGCGGTAATGATAAACGGTGTTCCGGTAAATGACATGGAAAATGGTTGGGTTTACTGGTCAAATTGGGATGGAGTTGGAGACGTTGCAAGCTCTATTCAGTTACAACGCGGTATATCAAACGTAAACCTTGCTGTTCCATCTGTCGGGGGTACTATCAACGTACTTACTGATCCTGCTGCTAACCAAACTGGTGGAGCAATCAAAGTCGAAAATGGGTCGGGAGCTTTCAAAAAGACCACTGTTCAAGTGAATTCCGGACTAATCAACGATAAATTCGGAGTTTCTTTTGTTGGTGTGAGAAAAACGGGAGATGGAATGGTTGACTACACCTGGACGGATGCATGGGCATACCATCTTGCAGCAACTTACATTGTCAATGAAGATAACAGACTGGATTTCTTCGCACTTGGTGCGCCGCAAAGGCATGGGCAAAATTTGTATGCTAGCAATATTGGAAATCTTTCCCACGAATATGCTAGATCCTTAGATGATTACGATCCAGCTGCATTGCTCGATTACAAAGATAAAGGTCGATTCTACAATCAGAATGGCGTGCCAGTAGATCCCTCATATGTTGGAAAGCAATATATAGGAGATAAGTGGACCGGACCTTCTGTTCAAGAGCGTTTCAACCAAAACTTTATCATGGAAAGAGAGAACTTTTTCCATAAACCACAGGTAAATCTTAACTGGTACTCTAAATTATCTGAGACTGCCACCTTAACGAATGTATTATACTATTCTGGAGGTAGAGGAGGTGGATCCGGTACGTATGGCGCTCATGAGTACATTTATGGCGAAGGTGCCAGAGTATGGAACGCCAACAGAACGATCGCAGAAAACCAGACTATAGGTGTTGGTGGATATCGTGATGATGCAGCTATCCTGAGAAACTCTCGCAATAACCAATGGACAGTAGGTAATATTCTCAAACTTGCTATTACACCAAACGATAAATTCAATTTAGAATTTGGGTTGGATTGGAGAACTGCTGAGATTGAGCATTACAGGGAGGTAAGAGACCTTTTGGGTCTTGACGCATACATCGATGATGCAGATGAATTCAATCCAAACAAGGTGGTTGGATTAGGTGACAAAATTGCATATAACTTCACCAACACTGTTGATTGGATTGGCGGTTATGCGCAAGCAGGATATGACACAGAGGCGTTAACTGTTTACGGAATGTTTGGTTACTCATCCGTAAAGTACACTCACAAAAATTTCTTTGTTAAAGATGCTAACGGCAGTAGACTAGAGCAATCACCAGACGGATCGCCTGGATATCAATTCAAGGCAGGGGCAAGAATTGCAGCGACTAGTAACTTAGATCTCTATGCTAACTTTGGATATATCTCCAAAGTGCCAAAGTTTGACGAAGTTATAGATGATGATGATGGATCTGATACATTCGGTCAAGTTGTTACAGATCAATCCAATGAGAAATATACTTTCGCAGAGGCCGGCCTTAGACTATTTGATGACAACGGTCGTTTTGGTGCTAATTTAAACTTCTATTACACACTTAGAGCAGATAGATCATTCGCTTCATATGACATACAAGACGAGTTTGAGGCGATCTTTAGGTTAAAGGGTGTAGATCAAAGACATATGGGCGTTGAATTGGAGTCATCCTTCCAGGCAACGAATGACCTAAGGTTTGACTTCATGGCATCTTTTGGAAATTGGGAGTATCTAAATGATGTGAATGCAAGTTACATTAGCCAAGAAGGAGGCAATCAGAATGTTACACTAGCTATTAAAGACCTTAAAGTTGGAGATGCACCTCAAACCCAACTTTCGTATGCAGTAACATGGTCACCAATTAGCAATCTCTCAGCGCGTTTACGTGGATTTACATACGCTCAACATTACTCGGATTTCACCCCACTTGATCGTATTGGTGGTGATAATGTTCAACCATGGAAAATCCCTGGGACAACTTTCTATAATTTGCACCTAACATATGATGTATCAAATCTATTCGATGGCACACAACTCTTTTTCAATATGTTGAATGTCACTGATGAGTTTTACATCTCAGATGCTCTTGACAATAGTCCATATAATGACTTTGATGGTGATCATGATGCAGATGATGCGGAAGTATATTTAGGTCTCCCTAGAAGATACAACTTCGGATTCCGCGTGAACTTCTAAGCGAAACGGAACGAAAGTTTAGCTTCAAGCTTTTTAAAAGCAGCTCTCAATTATGGGGGCTGCTTTTTTTTTATCTTGTAGAATACTGTCATAAACCTTTAGCCTCAAGTACTATGGCATACGTTGTTACTGAACCTTGTATAAATTGTAAATACACAAACTGTGCGGCAGTTTGTCCTGTCGATGCCTTTCGTGAAGGCCCCAATTTCTTAGCGATTGACCCAAATGAATGTATCGACTGTGATGCATGTGTTTCTGAATGCCCCGTGGAAGCTATTTACCCTGACGACGAGGTACCCACTGAATGGGAGCACTATATCGACCTAAATGAGCGCTTGAGTGAAGCGTGGGGAACAGATCATATCATTAATGAGACGAAAGATGCTCTCCCAGACGCCGATGATGCAGCATCACGAACCGACAAACTGAGTGAACTTGTCGAAGAGTGGTAAGATGAACGACTCGGCGTGGACACTGCGTACCCGAGGCAAGACCATTCAGTTTGAAGGGACCCAAGTCATGGGGATTGTCAACCTAACCCCCGACTCATTTTATGATGGGGGGATGATGTCTACCCAAGATCAAATTCGAGATCAAGTCCACCACATGGTCGATCAAGGGGCGACTTTAATTGACGTGGGTGCAGAATCAACAAGACCTGGATCGGATCCCGTTAGCCAAGAGGAGGAGCTCGAAAGGCTCGACCCTTTTTTTTCGCTTCTTTCGGGGGGTAATCTGCCTACCCATCCAATGTATAGCATCGATACAACGAAGGCAGAAGTGGCAAAAAGGGCATTGGATGCCGGCTGCCATATTGTCAATAGTGTGTCTGGTCGAGTCGAGGATGATTTATTGAGCATAGCCGCAGATACCAAGGCAGCCTATGTGTGCATGCATGCTCAGGGTTCACCGAAAACAATGCAAGAGCGGCCACACTACGACGATGTAGTGAAAGAAGTGGAACGTTTTACTCATGCTTTTGTGGAGGAAGCAACTCAATCTGCTCCCACTCTCGGTTCCATTATTGCAGATCCAGGGTTCGGATTTGGCAAGCGACTCGAGGATAATTTGAAGCTTATGAATGCATTACCGCAGTTCGTGAAACACGGATGGCCCGTCATGGTGGGCGTTTCCCGGAAGTCCATGATTGGAAGTCTACTGAAGGGTCAACCTGCCGCTGATCGACTTAATGGTAGCACAGTGTTACATACCGTTGCATGTCTGGCTGGAGTGCATATCTTGCGTGTTCATGACGTGAAAGAGGCTGCAGAGGCCGTGCGTATCGTCGCAGCCTTGCAGCAAGAGTCATCTGGTGGTTAAACACTACAATTGGTACCCGAACCCCCGAACCCCTGATCCCTTGATCCTGTGAATCCATTACCCTTTTTAGAATTTGGCTTTCGAGATGTCATGGAGGTCCTGCTGATTGCAGGGATTCTGTTCTATCTCTATCGATGGATTCGCGGGACATTCGCCATTCAAGCCGCAGCAGGGGTGGTAGTCATCATCTTGGTGAATGCCTTTGTGAGTCTCCTAGGTTTTACAACATTGAGTTTTATCCTCCGGGGTATCCTTGATGTTGGATTACTTGCGGTCATTATTCTATTCCAACCTGAGCTTCGTCAACTCCTCTATAATTTAGGTCAAAACCGAGCGTTTGATCGATTTTTGAGTACAAGCACGACCGAAAAAGTGATTGATGAAGTGGTGAAAGCTTCGCGTGAAATGGCTCAGCAAAAGACAGGTGCCATTATCGTGTTTTCCTTGGGAACGCGACTTCAAGACTTGATCAGTGAAGGGGTAAGGCTTGATGCAGAAGTCTCAGCAGGTTTGCTTAAGTCTATCTTTCAAAAAGAATCAACCCTTCATGATGGTGCTGTCATTATCCGTGGGAATCGAATCGTGACTGCAAGCGCCTTACTACCAACATCGTCAAATGCGACATTATCTGAGGAATATGGCACACGCCACCGTGCTGCGATTGGTATTACGGAGCGAAATCGTGCGTATGCTGTGGTCATTTCTGAAGAGCGAGGTAAGATTGGCTTGGCGGTGGATGGTAATCTTGAAGGGCTCTCAGCCCCTCAAATGCTTCGTACCCGATTGGAGGAGCTATTATTGGCGCCAGGGACAGCGGAGCAAGAGACGGAATTTTCTCTATTGCCTAAAACCAAAAAATCGGACCCAGCACCGGCATCTTCATGAATCACTGTCGATGTGCGCTGGGTAATAGCGATCGCAAAATGGGCTCAACAGCGGATGAAAGTGTCTGATTGCCTTGTAAAAGGTGTTGCTTTGCTTGTTGCCACTCTGGTGAGGATAGATCCAATACAGAGTCCATCCACTGCTTCACCAAATGGCTTGCCTCGATCGTCATGAGCCGATCCAGAGTGACGTCCCGTTTGCGCTGTACTGACCCAGAGTCTAATCCCTTATCCCATCGTTTCTGTAGCCAGTCAAGCAGGCCTTCAAGTCCCTCACCTGTCTCGGCTGAGACTCTGTGAATGACCGATGTACCAGGCCTTGCGTCCGACCCCACAAGTGAATCCCATCCCAAGGCTTGTTGATAATGTTGAGCCGTTTGTTTGGCTTGATCGATCTGGGATCCATCCGACTTATTGATCACCAATGCATCAACCATATCTATGAGCCCGCGCTTCATCCCTTGGAGATCGTCCCCTGCACCGGGTATGAGCACTAGGCAAACAATATCCGTCATCAAGGAGACCATGGCCTCCGATTGACCTACCCCAACGGTTTCTACGAAGACCCAATCAAACCCTGCAGCTTCACAAAGCTGAATCGATGTATATGTGCTTGTGGTGACTCCGCCCAAGGACTTGGACGAAGGAGAGGGGCGAATGTAAGCGGATGGATGCTTGGAAAGCTCATTCATGCGGGTTTTGTCCCCAAGAATCGACCCATCGGTGCGCAGGCCTGTGGGGTCGACCGTAAGTACAGCAACAGATACTCCCTGTGTCACGAGTTGCATTCCAAGGGCCTCCAATAGTGTACTTTTACCTGCACCAGGATACCCCGTGATACCAATTCGTCGACTGAATGAGAGGGGCGTTTGTTGCTCACTTCGATTTGCTACACAACGTTCTAAAATTTGATTTGCTAGCTCTTGATGCTCCTTCTTTCGACTTTCTGCTAACGTAATCGCTCGGGATAGCGCCGCTTTGTTCCCATCTAAGATTTGTGCGGCAAGATGGCTAGGATCGGAAGGTGTTTTCGAACTATCATGCCCTGTTTTGCGATAAGACGGGTTAATTCCACTCATGGGCTAGGCCTTCAGCAGTTCTACGACCTCTTTGACCGCATGAGAGATCACGGTGCCAGGTCCAAAGATCGCTGCCACACCCACATCAAAGAGTGATTCATAATCTTTGCGGGGAATCACCCCGCCACAAATCACCATCATGTCTGTCCGACCTGCTGATTTCAAATGTTCCATCACTTGAGGTACAAGACTATTATGCCCAGCAGCTAGACTTGAAATACCAATCACATGAACGTCATTTTCTATGGCTTGGTTCACGACTTCTTCAGGGGTTGAAAACAGTGTACCGATATCTACATCAAAGCCTACATCCGCAAAACCCGTCGCAATGACCTTAGCCCCACGGTCATGCCCATCTTGCCCCATCTTTGCGACCAAGATTCGGGGTTGACGACCCTCCTCAGCCGCAAATTCACGAACCATCTGTACAGCTTCCTGAAAGGATTCATCCATTTCGACCTCCTTAGCATACACTCCACGTACGGGAGACATTTTTCCTTGGTATCGACCAAAGGCACGTTCCATAGCATCGGAAATTTCCCCCAAAGTTGCTCGAACTCTTGCGGCATCCATCGCTTTTTGCATAATCTCACCCTTGGTGTGTGCAAAGCCCTGATCGGATATTTGCTCTACAACAGTCTGCGCTACTTGGGCTAATGCGGTCAATGCGTTCTGCACTGCTAGTTCGTTTCGGGTCATTTTGAGTTGTTCCAAGGCCTTTTGTTGACCTTTGAGGACCGCTGTTTGATCCACCGTAAGGGTGTCCATCTCAAAGTCAGAGGCTTGCTCAAACAGGTTCACACCCACCCGAAATTCTTTTCTCGAGTCAAGACGAGCTTGTTTTTGAGCGGCTGCACGCTCGATTTCTCGGGTAGGGATCCCTTGCTCGAGCGCCTTGGTCATCCCACCTGCATCTTCAATTTCTTCGATGTATGTACGTGCTTTTTCCACAAGATCGGAGGTTTTCCATTCCATCCACTCAGATCCCGCCCAAGGGTCAATGGTTTGCGTCAGATCCATCTCATTGAGCATCATGAGTTGTGTTTCACGTGCTAATCGCGCAGAGTCTTCTGTGGGCAAAGCAATCGCTTCATCCAATGAGTTTGTATGTAATGATTGTGTATGCCCCATCACAGCCGCCATCGCTTCGAAGGTTGTTCGACCAAGATTATTCATCGGGTCTTGTTCGGTAAGACTAAACCCAGAGGTTTGGCAATGGGTTCGAAGCATAGCCGATTTTGGATTTTGGGGCTCAAACTGCGAGACCAGTTCAAACCATAGCTGACGGCCTGCACGAAGCTTGGCGATTTCTGTAAAATGATCCATTCCAATGGCCCAAAAGAACGACATACGTGGTGCAAAGTCATCCAATGATAACCCAGCCGATAAGCCGGTCCGAATATATTCGAGACCATCCGCCAAGGTGTAGGCCAGTTCTATTTCGGCAGGTGCCCCCGCTTCATGCATATGGTATCCACTTATGGAAATGCTATTAAACCGAGGCATATGGCTGGAGGTGTATGCAAAAAGATCCCCAATAATCGCCATCGAAGGAGCAGGAGGATAAATGTAGGTATTACGCACCATGAATTCTTTCAAGATGTCGTTTTGAATCGTCCCAGTGAGTTGATCAGGTGTTACGCCTTGTTCCTCTGCAGCAACGATATAAAAAGCCATCACTGGCACGACAGCCCCATTCATAGTCATGGAGACGGACATTTGATCCAGAGGGATTCCGTCAAATAGACGCTTCATATCCTCCACAGAATCAATCGCAACCCCTGCCTTTCCTACATCGCCTGTTACACGAGGATGGGTCGAATCATACCCTCGATGGGTCGCTAAATCAAAGGCAACGGAGAGGCCTTTTTGGCCAGCAGCCAGGTTTTTTCTGTAAAAGGTATTCGAGGCTTCCGCGGTCGAGAACCCGGCGTACTGCCTTAAGGTCCATGGTTTTGTGAGATACATTGACTCATAAGGTCCGCGGGTGTAGGGAGGTGCGCCTGCTATTTGATCAAGAGATGACTCGAAGGATTCATCCAAAGACCATGCATGCGTTACGTCCCTTTGGGGTAAAGTCAATTCAGCAAAACATGAGTGAAGAAGTTGTGATGTCAAATCATCCAGAAGTGGAGATCCAAGCCCATGGAATGCCACGCTGTCTAATCCAGCTTCAGCTTTGGCAAGATGCACTAGGTTTGCGGCCCATCGACGTTCTTGGGTGTGTATTTTTGTGTTTGATGCGTCTAGATGCAAGGGCAGGAGGGTGCAACTAGAAGCACCCCCAATGATTGCAGCAAGGACTTGAGGAGTTTGTCGAACAAGATTGAGTCGAGGTTCGTCGGAGTTGTGCCCCACCCCAGACGTGATGATGTCTACATGGCAGTGGGTCTTCGCTGGATCAAGACCGATTCGTTGAATCCATTCCGCCCACAATAGGCGGGCGGCCCGAACCTTAGCAATACTCAAAAAGTATCGAGCGTCTGTTGCTAGACGGATTCGCGTCCCATGCAATATTTGATGCTTTTCCTCTACTGGAAGAGATGCATAAGCTTCAGCCCACTCTTCTAAAGCTTGGAGTATTCCCTTGAGTTCTTCCACTTCATCACCCCCTTGCTGATGAATCGACCACCCATTGGGCGAAAAGGGTGATTTCAACTCAGACTCTATAACACTCCAAAGACTTGAGGATACTCCTGCCGAGCGCAGATCGTCTCCGTACCAGAGCACAGTAGCTTGACTAGTCCCGGGAGCGTTGAGATGACTCAATAGAGTCTCGGCATCCATCGTACTGAGATCTTGTCCAACGTATACAGGCATCCATCGTACCCCATCTTCGTTTTCTCCAGGTGCAGCTCCGAGCCCCCCTACGCCGAAAACTTGCATCGGCTCCAAAGCTTGGGACGTCACCAAATCATACCATTGTGCAGAGACCCACGCTGTGTTAGCCTGTTCCTGGCGTGTGTAAAACGGTTTCAATGCAATTCCAGAGTCATAGACTTTGGAGTTAAGCGGTGCGTCAGGCGAAAGCCCCAAAGCTTTTCGGATCGATTGGTGCCATTTTTGATGCAAAGGGGTATCGGGCATGGTCTAAAAACGACTATATTTCAAGGGTGAGGAAGGTTGCTGTACAAAGATACGATTCGACTTGAACTGCGAGTTCAATTCTCAGACAACATCCCACTCGACTCATTCAAGAATAATACATTATTGGAGCTATGTCCACGACAGAGACAATTCTTTCAGGTGCTGTTCAACCTTTGACACAATTGAGTGAAGATGAACAAATGTTGCGTGATGCCGCAGCAGAATTCGCACAACAAGAGATCACCCCGCGCATTCTCGAAATGGATGAGAAAGCAGCCTTGGATCCGGATCTTGTTAAATCATTTTTTGAGATGGGTTTGATGGGTATCGAAATCCCTGAGGAGCTTGGAGGTGCTGGAGGATCTTTTTTTATGAGTATTGTAGCGATTGAGCAAATCTCCAAAGTGGATGCGTCTGTTGGAGTTTTTATGGATGTTCAAAATACACTAGTCAACAATGCATTTTTGCGATACGCTACGGATGATCTTCAACAACGATACCTACCACGCCTAGCCTCTGAATCGGTAGGCGCGTACTGCTTGTCAGAAGCAGCCTCAGGTAGTGACGCGTTTGCCCTTAAAAGCTCAGCGGTGAAAGAGGGGAATGGGTATCGACTCAACGGCGCAAAGCTTTGGATTACCAACGCTAATGAAGCTGACATCTTTATCGTGTTTGCGAATGCAAAACCTGAGGACGGTTACAAGGGCATCACGGCTTTCGTTGTAGAGCGCGATATGGAAGGGTTTAGCGTATCCAAAAAGGAGGATAAGCTTGGTATTAGAGCCAGTTCCACATGCGAAGTTCGATTGGAGAACGTCTTTGTTCCAGAGGGAAATATTCTTGGGGAGTTTGGCAAAGGGTATAAGGTGGCCATTGAGACGCTCAATGAGGGTCGTATAGGTATTGGCGCCCAAATGGTGGGTCTTGCGCAAGGTGCATATGAAGCAGCGCTAGATTATACCCAAGAACGCAAACAATTTGGAAAAAAGGTCTCTGAATTTCAGTCTGTTCAGTTTCAGCTTGCACAGATGGCAACCGATATTGAAATGGCACGTCTCCTAGTCTACAACGCAGCGCGCATTAAGGAAGCTGGGCAACCATTCCTCAAAGAAGCAGCCATGGCCAAGTATTATGGCTCCGAAGTGGCTGAAAGAGTGGCATCGATGGCTGTAGACCTTTTTGGCGGAAATGGATTTGTCA
>JAQCBZ010000027.1 GCA_027621355.1 Bacteroidota bacterium
AATATGGGATGGTGCATTGTGACGAATGAAATCAATCACAGGTGCATCCCCTACCAGAAAGCCACCGAGTGATGCAAATGACTTGCTAAATGTCCCGCTGATTAGGTCGACTTGATCCGTAAGACCAAATACAGAAGCTGAGCCACGACCACCCTCACCAACCACACCTACCGCATGCGCATCGTCAAGATAGAGTCGAGCACCATACTCTTTGGCAATGGCAACAAGCTCTGGAATGCTCGCTAAACGACCTGACATTGAAAAAACACCATCACTGACAATGATCTTACCCAAAGATGGATCCTCCCTATCGAGAAGTCGACGAAGGTGATCCATGTCGTTGTGTTGATAACGGACTGTTTTGGCATGGGATAATTGCTGTCCCACAACGATACAAGCATGATTATCCTTGTCTGAGAATATCACATCGTTTCGGCCCGCAATGGTTTGAATCGCCCCTTCATTGGTTTGATAGCCAGTACTAAACAATACACAGGCTTCCTTACCCAAGTAAACAGCTAACTTTTCTTCTAACTCAAGATGTAAATCTAAGGTACCGTTAAGGTATCTAGACCCCGTACAACCTGTTCCGTAGGTTTCAATAACCGATTGAGCTGCTTTAATGACTCGTGGATCGTTGGTTAGCCCAAGGTAGTTGTTGGACCCTGCCATCACGACGTCCTTGCCTTCTATGACAACGGTTGTCCCATCCGTAGCCTGAAGAGGCTTGAAATAGGGATACAAGCCGAGACGTTTGATGTCATCCGCCGTCGTAAAATCGTACGCCTTGTTGAAGACGTCTCCGTTTTGAACGTCGAGCTTAATTTCGGCCATGTAACGTGGGTATGCTTTAGGATTTTAACTTGTAAATATAGCGAAAATGGAACATTTGTTCAATTTGAGGCCATTCAAAGGTCCTTTGTGTGACATTTACCCACAAATTTAGCTTTGTTTAGGGACTCTAGCTCTTTAGAGTGCTAAGAAAACACTGTTCATATCTCCCAACAAGAACTTGCCATTCAAACGTTTCGGCTCGTTGTTTAGACGAACTGCGCAACCTGATCAATGCTTTTGGATCAGACAACAAGCGATCAATCGATTGGGCAAAGGTCTCTGCGTCTCTTTCCTTTATGGCCACCCCATTCACCCCATCATCAATCACATCTCGTATCCCTTCTATATAGGTAGCCACCGCTGGACAACCCACAGCATTCGCCTCAAGTAGTACAATCCCAAACCCTTCCATATCCCCGTCAACACTGATATTGGGCATGATGAATAGATCTGAAGCAGCATAGTGTGTATGTACTACTTCTTCATCTTGTCGACCCAAAATACTCACTTGATGCTGCGACGATGTTTTAAGTGACTCCATTGCATGCTCAATCTCTGACTGTTGTGGGCCCTCCCCAATCATTACGTAGTGTACGGGTGTTTTGACTTGCGATAACACTTGCTGAAGAAACCAAACATGTCCTTTTCGCTCAACCAAACGACCCACCGTGAGCAGTAAAGGTTTCTCAGGATCTATCGAGTGAACCTCAGATAGGATAGATTTCGCCTCCTTTTGAGAAGGCATACGTCGAGCAAAGTCTAATTTGATACCATTAGGAAGAACATCCGCTTTTGATGGATCCAATCCACGAGCAATACTTTGTAGACTGGTGGCTTCGGATACAGAAATCACTCGTGTGAGCGCTCCAAAAACGTTGGGAACCCACCATTGATAAGGGCCAACTGGTAGTGTAACATCTTGGCCATGATTAATGGCGATGATAGGCACCTTCACACCCAAAGCCCTTAATACCGGGCTAATGGCAGCCGTGACCATCGATCCACAAACAATGAGATCAATATTATATTGTTTAATGAGTGCTGGAACCCGTTGCAGGCTCTTGGCAAGGTAGCCTGCCGTTGACCACCCGATGTGCTTCCATGCAGCATGATTCACCCACTCATGTACCTGAAATGTCCCTGATACTTTCAGATGGTGCAGTAATTGTTGGCTCACCTCTTGCATTCCACCAATGCTTTCCAAAGGATTATCTTGAGGTGGATGAAGGTGAGAGATGAACAGTAAAGAGGGTTTATCAGCCATGATCCACCATGTTGGTTAAGTCCTTAAAAAATGCTTCTTGAATCGAAGTGGAGTCATAGGATACTGCCTCTTCACGCGCTGCCTTAGCAAAGGCTTGGCGTTTGGGAGAGTTCATCACAAGGTCAAGCAAAATCTCATTTACCCAATCGATGTCTTGAAGTTTCGTAGCAGGAATGACGCATCCATTTACTTTGTGATTCACCAAAGATGAACTTCCTGGAGACTCAGCCACCACAACCGCAACGCCACTGGCCATCGCTTCAAGTGTCACATTGCCGAACGTTTCAGAAATCGATGGAAACACAAAGAGGTCTGAGTTTGCATAGACTTCAGCTAGATCTGTACCGGTTAATGTGCCAAAAAAATGAGCCGTTGGACAGGCCTTTTGCATCGCCTCTTGAGTGGGTCCCTCACCAACAACACAAATCGCGAGATCGGGTGGTTTAGATGCAGATTCGGAGCGTTGTTGTGCTAGACTTTGGCCTAAGTGATTCATCCACTGACAAAAAAGCGCTGTGTTTTTTTCCGCAACCAGTCGTGATACATAGGTACATACAACAGCCTTTTCAGGGATTTGGTGCGTTTTTCGCCATAGCTGACTCCGTTTCTCTGGGGAGAAAAGCGAGGTGTCCACGCCACGAGACCAACGAGCAAGTCGGTGAGACTCCACCCCTTGACGAAGCAATTCATCTTGCATCGATTGCGTCGGGACAAAGACTCGATCACACTGGTTGTAGAATGTGTTGGAGGTTTTACGGACCCAATTTGTTAGCCAATCTACGCCATAATATGAGAGGTATGACACAAAATTAGTGTGATAGGTAGCCGCAACTGGTTTTTTGTGTGCTTTGGCCCATTTGAGCATTGCAAATCCTAATCGATCTGGTGTTGCAATCTGGATAATATCAGGATCAAATGCCTCTAGTTCACGTCGAGCCGCTTTTGATAAACCCGTCGACAAACGATACTCTGGACGAAAGGGGATTGGAACAGACGGGACCGCAATCATAGTGCCCTGAGCCTCCATTTGAGGTTGATTAACGGTAGGAGCAAAGATTCTCACATCCACACCCTTCTCCATTAAAAATTGAACCCAACGGTTTAATGTAATCGAAACCCCATCACGGATATGATGGTAATTTCCCGTGGCCAATGCTACTTTGAATGGAGGCATGTAAAAAGCTTAGGTTAGAATATGGCGACAGGGTCTGGCCAAGTGTAGAATCATCCCACGAGTGATAGATTCACTGTATCTTGCGTCAAATGTTATCGCTAAGAATATAAAGATTCATGAAGAAAGCCTTTGTCACTGGAGGTACAGGCTTTATTGGTAGCCATTTGATAGAGCATCTCATCGAGCTTGGGGTGGATGTCACTGCCTTAATAAGGCAGCGTAAAAAGTGGCTTGAAGGACTGCCAATTCACTTTGTCGAAGGGGATATAAGGGTGGTTGAGAGTCTTCGTGAGTCACTTTCCCAGGTTGATACGTTCATTCACTGTGCAGCAATCCTCACTGGAACAACACAAGAACAACTTGATCGAGTGAACGTTCAATCTACCGTTGCACTCGTTAAGGAGGCGATTGATCAAGGGGTAGAAACGATTGTTGTGCTCTCCTCGCTAGCAGCGCTTGGACCCTCTTCGGATGGTATAGCGGTTCAGGATAACACCAAAGCATGCCCCGTCTCCATGTATGGTGAGTCCAAAAAACGGATGGAGGAAGCGTTGAGTCGCTTAGATTTAGGGTCTTCACGTTTAATTGTGATTCGCCCACCTGCGGTGTACGGACCTCGAGAAGAGCATATTTTTCAGTTTTTTAAAGCAGGAAATATGAGGGTCTCACCCCTAATGGGTCAATCCAAGGATGGCTCATTTTCTATTGTGCATGTCCATGACCTGGTCATTGGGATTGCTCAGGCCGCACAGATGAATTCCAAGGTGTTAGGAGCTGGTGAGATCGATTTCTTCTTGTTGAGTGGCCCCAAACCTGTGAAATGGGCTGAGTTGATTGATGCTACCCAGCTTGCCTTAGGTCATTCAACCTTTGTAGTACCCATTGCACCCTTTGTTTTGCGAGGCTTGGGCGCTATACTGGAAACAGTAGGTGGTGCGTTAGGTCAGTCACCGATGCTAAATCGTGAGAAAGCGGTTGAGCTGAGTCTTGAATGGGTTTGTAGTCATGACAAAGCAACCTCTACATTTGATTATCAACCTATGATGGATCTACAATCAGGGGTCTTGGAAACTGTAACATGGTACAGAAAGCACAAATGGATGTCATAAATAGATGGATTGTAAAAGCACCGAAAGCAGGGTTGTGGATCCGTTCTATGGTCCTGATAATGGTGTGGGGAACTGCCCAAGGACAATCCGTTGACCCAGAGCAGCCACGCGTTGAGAACAAGAGCGAACGCATTGGAATAAGTGAGACCATACGGTTGGTAGAAGATCGTGGAACAACGTTAGAAATCCCTGGAATTGTGGATATGGCTAACTCTACGTTCCACCTCTACGTGATGTCAGAAAGTGACGGATTGGTCGTATTTCGAAAAAAAGAGAAAGGTGTAGACTGGCTCTATTCCGCGACTGGAATGCAAAAGCGTGGGTCTACCCTTTTTGCTGACGATCGATTTGGCTATGTCAAAGGTCAACGAAATCAGCTGACTGTACTAGAACCAACCTCTGTACTTGGGGTCTACTCTTCCACACGATTTAATGCGCCTTTTGAATCGGTCGCTCGAACACATCAAACACTGTGGATTGCATTCCCAAGTCTTGGTTTAGGGACACTTTCACTTGATTCACCCGAGCTAGTGGACTCGACGCCCACATTTACCTTCCGTGAACAAACGCAAGAGTGTAGTGCCCGTGACGTTGTATCGGATGGTAATGCTCACTTATTTGCTTTGCTCTTGTGTTCAGACCAAGACAGTGTGTCAACGCTTCTTCACATTGTAGATCCGCCAAGTGAGGATCAAGAACCCTCTATCGAACGGAGGATAGAATTACAAGGAACCTATCAAACCCTTCATTGGGTAGAGTCAATGGGCTTGTTTGCTTCAGGTCCCGATGGACTCGTGAGTGTATCTGAAGAGGGAGCTACGTTTTTTTGGGTTCAGGTTGAGGATGAGCTCTCAGACATTCACGCTGTTGGGAACCGATTGGTAATACGCACAAAAGCTGGACTATTATGGGCAGGGTCGTTAAACGAAGGGTTTCAGCAAGTTCGAAGTGATGTTGGAGGAGGTAATTACATTGCGCAGTCACATTCAGGACTTTTTCTAGCTCAGTACAATCGACTGCAAGCAGCCACTCTAGAAGTTGAGCAACAAGAGAGGTTGATTTCTCGTCAAACGGAGCAGTCTTACGACCCGACTAATCCACGCCCTAGTGAAGGAATGTCTACTGATTTATCATCTGGATCCTTTAGCTTACATGCAATTCCTTCTGTCACTGTTCCCCTTCCACAATCGGTGATTTTACCCATACGCTTTAGTACATCAACAAGCACACAGGCTGTTCAGCTAACCCTTTTATCAAATATAGAAGCTGCTCAGATTCGAGGTCGATCCTTTCTTTGGACTCCCTCTTCAAATGATGTTGGTGAACATACCTTTACCGTATTGGCCACCACAACAGATGGGCGAGTTCAAACTCAAGAGTTCACCGTTAATGTGCGTCCTTTTAATGCGCCTCCACGATTTGCCCCCACTCGTACAATGTCCGTACCCATTGGAGAGTATTTCACGACCCAGTTTTTTGCATTAGATCCTGATGGGCTAGATGCTGAATTATTGGATTATCGAGCGCAAAATCTTCCCGCAGGTGCTACACTTAACCGTAAAACAGGTGTCTTTGAATGGACTCCCTCTTCGGAACAAGTAGGACTCATTCGTTTCCAGATTGTGGCTAGGGATCAATATGGAACAGCTTCCGTTCAAGATGTAGAGTTAAACGTACTTTCGATAGATTCTGAGGGTACGTCATCGAGTCAAGATGGCGGCTGATTTCCCCTCTCATAGACTGCTTGCGTGGTACCAGAAGCATGGACGAGACCTACCATGGCGTCAAACGAAAGACCCCTATGCGATTTGGGTCTCAGAAATCATGTGTCAGCAAACTCGTGTGGATACAGTCATAGGGTATTATCAACGCTGGATGCAAGCCTTTCCTACCCTTAAAGCCTTAGCTGAGGCCAGTGAACAGGAAGTCCTTAAATGTTGGGAGGGTCTTGGGTATTATCGTCGCGCCAGACATCTTCATCAATCTGCCAAATGGGTCGTGGAGGATTTTGATGGCGTGTTTCCAAATGATTTATCCTCGATTTTGAGCCTTAAAGGGATTGGAGCTTACACCTCAGCTGCGATCGGTAGCATTGCTTTTGGTATTGCCAAAGGAGTGGTCGATGGGAATGTGCTTCGTGTTGCCACTCGGTATCTAGGGATTGAGGACGATATCCGTAAGGGGGCGACTATCCACCAGATTCAAACATGGATGGATTCAATTATCGACCCTCATCGGCCGGGGGATTTCAATCAAGCCATGATGGAATTGGGTGCGACACTTTGTTCTCCAACGAAGCCAACGTGTGAGGTGTGTCCATTATCTTCACAGTGCATAGCGTATGCTACAGCTTCTACAGCCTCCATACCTTATAAATCTCCTGCGAAAAAGGTGCCGCACTACCCGATTGGCGTAGCTGTTATAAAAAATGACCAAGGGGATGTCTTGATCGGCCGAAGACGGAGTGATCAAATGTTAGGGGGATTATGGGAATTTCCAGGAGGTAAGCAAGAGGCTAGTGAAACGGCTGAAGAGACGGTGAAGAGGGAAATCCTTGAAGAATTAGGGCTTGATATCGAGGTCATGAGATCGATGCTGAATGTGCCCCATGCCTATTCACATTTTAAAGTAACCCTTCATGTATACGAGTGTCGGCTGGTGTCAAAGGCTCAAGAAGCGGTAGCCCATGTTCATGAAGAGCTGCGATGGGTCCCTCCACATGAACTTGACGATTACCCGTTCCCCAAAGCCAACAAAACGATTGTTGAGCACCTTCAACAGTAGCAGACTGAAATGGGTAGCTTCTATTGAGATCGGTAGATTCACGACAAATGACCAACACACCTCACTCCTCTAGTAATCACGAATCTATCGCATTGTGGCCTCCCTCTCGGGCAGCTTTTCGGGAAATTTCAAGCTACTGTAAGCTAAGCAAACCCAAGCTTGAGGCTCTGAAACCTTGGTTAGACGATCATGCCGCTCGATTTGAGGAACCACGCTATGTAGAAAATGACCCTATTGGGGTTGTGGTGGGTTATGAGGAACCTGCTGATCGTGAAATCGTAGCTTTTCTGGCTGCAATGATGGCATGGGGACGTCGAGAGATTGTGATTCAAAAAACGTTACTGCTTTTGGAGGCTTTGGGTCCGCACCCTGCACTGACTCTCCGTGAATCAAGCGAGGAACAATGGATGCAATGGTTTGCCTCTTTTCGCCATCGCACGTTTAATGTGATTGACATCGTGGCCTTTCTAAGGGGGCTTAAAGGATTGCTTCAACAAGGGGAAACGCTTGAGACCATATGGAAAGAGTCTTTTGACGCGGTTCAACAAGATCCAGTATACCTCATGAGTGAATTTCAACGACGATTTCGGGCTGCCGCCGAGCCCTTTCCCAAACGAACAAGTCGGCACATTTCAACACCCGAATCCAAAACCGCTTCAAAACGACTTTGGATGTATTTGCGGTGGATGGTACGCTCAGGTGGGCCAGTGGATTTAGGCCAATGGACATTTATCTCACCTGCGCAACTACGTATTCCACTCGATGTGCATGTAGGCAGGCAATCAAGACGCTTGGGGCTCCTTAATAGAAGAGCCAATGACGCGCTTGCTGTGGAACAATTAACCTCTGTCCTTCGCTATTTGGACCCCCTAGATCCAGTCAAATACGATTATGCCTTCTTAGGGATCGGCATTGAGGGTGAATCCCTTTAGATCTTGGGTTCTGCAGAGTGTATTTCGCCATCCTGAGTGTAAATCGTCAAAGTACATACCGTCTAAAAAGTGCTAGATTTTCGTAGAATTTTCCCCTACTTTATCATGCTGTCAATGAAATGCCTCCCAATAGCGATGGCTTTGGGTAACATCGACAGCTATTATTTGCAACTTAACCATTAGACATTGTTTCCATGAATGGAGTCAATATCAAAGACGGCGAAAATATAGAGCGCGCAATCAATCGTTTCAAAAAAATGATGACGCGTTCTAGAGTTCTTAACGAGTATCGTGATCGTCAAGAATTCACCAAGCCTTCCGAAGTTCGTCGCGAAGCTCTCAAGAAGAGTGTGCGTGAGCAACGTCGTCGTACGAGAGATAATTACTAAGGTATTTGAAGATAAGGCCCTTTAATTGGCCTGTCATCCAGATCTCAGTGGCTACTATGCCACTGTCAACTCTTACGAGCATACCAGCTAAAGGCAAACATTCCCAGGCCTATGCTGATATAATAGCTGATCATTCGCCATAGAAATACAGCCAGTCCAATAAACGCGGCTCGATCGATCAGTGGTCCTAAGAAGAGAACAAATAAGCCTTCAACACCCCCAGACCCTCCTGGTGTAGGCACAGCTACAAAAGATAGATGCATCGCCAAGCTCCGCAACACGAGCATAACCTCATTGGCTGGCAAAAGACTTAAGATTACAATGACTGGCAATGCAATTCGGCAAAGCCACATACCGAGAGTCAGCCCAAAGGCTTTAGCGAAATAAACCGGTGGTTTGGAACGGATCTGATTGGAGTGAGCTTCGAGATTCTCAGCTTCTATCAAGGCTTTTTCTTTGACTCGACGTAGTAAGGGTAGACGAAATATCTGCTTAACCATCGATTTCAAAGAGGATGGATTCACAAGCAATCCATACGTTAAAAGTCCACCGTACCCAATCAAGGCAATGTATATCAACATCATCGTCACCCCACCTACTACGCCTGCCTGCTCTGGAATTACCTCAAAATAGAGACCCGTGATGAGCAAAAGTGGCACAGCCAGTGAATACCAGATGTGATCCAGCAACACGCCAAACATCATTACGATGGTGGATTTTCCTAGACTCACCCCTTCCCGTGTCATAGCATACGTAGCGACAGGGGCTCCTCCAATGGTAGAGGGTGTCACGGCTGAGGCAAAATCCCATGATAGAATCAATCGAAATGCCCCCGGCCATGTGAGCTGACCGTCAGAAAAGAGTTTTAGTCTGGCAGCACCTAAATAGATCCTCAATGCAGATACGCCAAGAGCAAGAAACAGCCCAGGAAAACGCTTCGGTTTGAGATGCTCCAGCGTTCCCGGTGTATAGGTCATGACGATAACGATGGACATCGCCACCACGCTTAGGGCAAGCGATGCAGCGATATAACGCCATGAAATATGAGGTCTCGTAGTTGCCTGAGACGCTGAAGAGGATGTAGGCTCCTTATGCGATGGTAATGTCATGGGTTAAGTAAACGTCCTGGATGGTTTGCAGAAGCTTTGCTCCTTCCTCCATCGGCCGCTGAAATGCTTTGCGACCACTAATGAGTCCCATCCCCCCGGCTCTCTTGTTGATTACCGCTGTTTTGACAGCATCGGCAAAATCATCACTTCCAGACGCGCCACCCGAATTGATCAGTCCCGCACGGCCCATAAAGCTGTTGATCACCTGGTAACGGGTCAGGTCAATTGGATGGTCAGATGTAAGCTCTGAATAGATTCGTTCGTCCAATTTACCATAAGATGAATTTCCTGTATTCAATGCCTGGTAGCCACCATTATTTGTTGGCTGTTTCTGTTTGACAATATCTGCACCGAGCGTTACACCTAAATGGTTTGCCTGTCCTGTAAGATCTGCAGATGTGTGGTAGTCGACGCCATCCACTTTAAACGCATTATTTCGGGTGTAGCACCACAAAATTGTCGCCATTCCCAACTCATGCGCATATGCAAATGCCTCAGCCACCTCCACAATTTGTCGGTTCGATTCTTCAGAACCAAAGTAGATGGTTGCCCCAATGGCCGCTGCACCCATGTCATAGGCTTGATCGATGGTTCCAAACATAATTTGATCAAATGTATTTGGGTAGGTCAGAAGCTCATTATGGTTAATCTTTACAATAAACGGAATCTTGTGAGCATAGCTACGTGCCACACTACGCAAAACCCCAAAGGTAGACGCCACTGCATTGCACTCTCCTTCTATTGCAAGCTTCACAATGTTTTCCGGATCGAAATAGAGTGGATTTTTTGCAAAGGATGCTCCGGCAGAGTGCTCAATTCCTTGATCTACAGGTAAAATGGAGAGATAACCCGTGCCACCTAAACGACCGTGATCAAAGAGGCGCTGAAGGTTGCCAAGAACTCGTGGCGTTCGATCTGACTTTGCCCAGACTTGATCTACATAATCAGGCGACGGAAGGTGCAGATGATCCTTTGAGATCGTCTTGGATGTATGTTTTAGTAGAAACTCAGCATCATCGCCGAGATATTTTTCGAGGTCTGCTTGGCTTAATGACATAATCTAAAAGAGCAAGGGTTAGATGTTCTTGAAAAAAGGATGATTCCCGATAACTCAATAATATACGACCTCAAGGGTGAAATGGCACATCGTGAGTAAAAGCCGTAGTTTTCATGTTCAAACCCTCTACGAAACCCTCTATGAAACTTGGACCTCTAGATTTAGGCGCTCGTCCACTATTCTTGGCACCTATGGAAGATGTGACCGACTCTCCCTTTAGACAGATGTGTCGAGAGGCGGGTGCATCGGTTGTCTATACTGAGTTTGTGAGTAGTGAAGCGATTATTCGAGAAGTGGATCGTGCGCTTCATAAGCTTGATTTTGAAGACATGGAGCGCCCCTTTGGGATACAATTATTTGGAGGACGCGAGGAGGCCATGGAGGGCGCTACGGAGATTGCCCTGCGGTGGAAGCCAGATATCCTTGATATCAATTTTGGGTGCCCTGTATATAAGATTGTAGATAAGGGAGCAGGCGCAGCTTGTTTGAGGGATTTGGATATGATGCAGCGCATGGCAAAGACGGTGGTCGACGCTGCTGCATCGGTTTCTCCAGACACGCCTGTCACTGTAAAAACGCGGTTAGGATGGGATGAAGACTCGATCAAGATTCAAGAAGTGGCTTTAATGCTTCAAGAGGTTGGCGTGAAAGCGTTGACAGTTCATGCCCGAACAAGGAATCAAAAATATAAAGGAGCTGCCCGGTGGGAGTGGTTGGCCAAAATTAAAGAGACACCTGGCTTCACTATACCTCTCATTGGGAACGGAGATGTAACTACACCGGAGATGGCCAAAAAAATGTTTGATGAAACCGGTGTGGATGGTGTGATGATTGGGCGCGGGGCTATCGGCAATCCTTTCATTTTTGAGCAGACCCGTGCGTTATTAGATCGAGGTGAACACGCCCCGCCTGTGACTGCTGCTCGGCGAGTAGAGGCATGCGCCATACAGCTTGAACGATCTATAAAGCATCACGGCGAGCGTTTCGGGGCCATCATTATGAAAAAACATTATGGCGCCTACCTCAAGGGGATCCGAGGGGGTAAGCATCTTCGTACGTCCATCATCACGATGGAGGATCCTGCAGAAATACTCCATCGGCTTCGTTCATTTGAGGCTGTTGAGGATGTATCAACAAACACGGATTCTACGGGGCGGAAGCAATCAGTCGCTCAGTCTCAGGCAGTATCTAAAGAATCTGTCCTCATATAAGATTGGAGCACATCGGGGACGAGAATCTGACCATTTGGTTGCTGATATTGCTCAATGATCGCGGCAACAATCCTTGGAAGAGCAAGACCGGAGCCGTTTAGTGTATGGACAAGTTCGATGGACCCTTGTTCATCTTTGGCACGAATCATCATTCTTCGCGCTTGAAAATCTTCGAAATTTGAGCAGGAGCTGACCTCCAACCATCGTTGCTGACCTGGGCTCCAAACCTCCATATCGTACTTTTTAGATTGCGTGAAACCCATATCTGCTGTGCACATTAGTAAGGTGCGATAGGAAAGACCCAAGGATTCGATCAGAGACTCCACATAGGTGCGTAATTCTTCGAGCGCTTCATAAGAGGTCGATGCAGGCACCATATAGACGAGCTCAACTTTGTCAAATTGGTGGAGTCTGTTCAGCCCACGTACTTCTTTGCCATACGAGCCAGCTTCACGTCGCCAGCAAGGGGTATAGGCGCTGTACTTTAGGGGTAAGTCCGATGCAGACAACACTTCATCACGATGAAAATTGGTCACCGGGACTTCTGCCGTAGGAATGGCAAAGAACTCGTCTCTTGGGATTACATACATCATGTCTTCCTTATCGGGGATCTGACCTGTCCCTCGAGCTGAGTCTTCGTTCACCACAAAGGGGGGCTGTATTTCTGTAAATCCAGCATCTGTGGCTGTGTCCAAGAAATATTGGATTAAGGCTCTTTGGAGTCGAGCTATGGGTCCAACGTAAAAGGGGAATCCCGCCCCAGTCACTTTTACACCACGCTTGAAGTCAATCCAACCCTGCTCCTCGGCAATCTCCCAATGGGGTTTTCTCCAAGATTCCGTGAGAGCCTCTCCATGATGGTGTACAGGTTGATTATCCTCTGGTGTTTTCCCAACCGGAACAGACTCATGCGGGACATTAGGAATACGCAATAAGTAGCCGTTGCGGGTCTCTTTCAACTCAGAAAGCCCCTCTTCAAGGGCTTTTAACGCCTCTTTTGCCTCCCCTGTTTTGGCGATGATGACCTCTGCTTCGGCTTTTTTGCCTTGGGCCATCAATTGGCCGATCTCTTTGGCCTGTTTATTGGCTTCTGCCCTCTTAGCATCAAGCTCTGCTACAGCATGGCGCCACGTTTCATCCGATTGAATGGCCTTGTCCACCAAAGAGGTATCTTTTTCACCTTTGGCGAGCATTCCTTGCTTGATAGCATCGGGAAATTCACGAAGTCGTTGGATATCTAACATGGCTAAAAAGGTATGAAATATCGATGAGTTCCGTGAGGCAGAAAAGAGGGTAGTAATTGGCAGGAATTTAGGATCATGACCTTAGAACCCATGGATTGGAGACCGTTGATTACCGAATCTATTTAGGTTAAATTAGCTATTTATATTAATAACTTTGACTAACAAGCATAAATTACGAGGCGTAAATGAGTGTTGTTTTGGATGAAATTGACATCAAAATCTTGAATCACCTTCAAAAAGCGGGACGTGCCCAGAGAAATGAAATTGCAGAAGTAGTTCATTTATCGGTGCCATCAGTCTCGGAGAGGATGCGAAAATTAGAAGAACGGGGGTTAATTCAAGAGTATGTCGCCATACTAGATGCAACATTATTTCATTTTGATATCACCGCGTTCATTTTTGTCGAAGTAGATGGGTCCCATTATTATCCTGAATTTGTAAAACATGCCTCTGAACACCCTGAAGTACTCGAATGTCATAGTATAACAGGTGATGGGTCTCACATGCTCAAGGTTCGTACAAAGAACACCACCACCTTTGAGCAGTTTTTATCCCAAGTGCAGTCATGGGAGGGTGTGAGCAAAACGCGTTCCAATATTGTGTTGTCAACCTTCAAAGAATCTCAAAAAATCCCGATCGAAAAAACCGTCACGGTAAAAGGGGCAACCCGTTGAGTATGTGTCGATCTACCTTGAGATCTCTGTGGGTAGGATTCATCTGCTTTTGGAATGCCTTGGCGTTAGGGCAATCGACGCAAGAGCCCCTTCAGGTAGGGATTTGGAGTCAAAGTGTAACGGTCGATTCAGAAGCATCGGATGGCATAGAGGGGGTTCCAAAGCGTTGGGTGTATCCAGAGCCCTACTTGTGGTTTTCGCCGTCCACGGTCGAGGATGATGAGGCCCTTGCGCTCTCTATGGATCGTTATCATCAGGTGACCGATCAACTCTATCTTCTCTCCCCAAATCGTCCAAGACTACGAACCTTTGAGCTATGGTCTCGTGATGGTATCACACTTGAGGTAGATGATCAGCCCATTATTGTACGTCCACCAACATTGAATCCTGTGGATCACAAAGCATGGATTGTCTCCTTTGTGGATCTTGAAGCCTCTTTACATGCGCTTGAGGATGGGACCCTTAAGGGTGAGATTTGGGTGGGATCTTGGCCTGACGCCAAGTTGCCTGATATCCTCACGATGTTGGAGTCACTGCGTGAAAGCTCGGTAACATCGATTTGGATTGAGCAATCACTGTATAAAGAGATCCTTTCGGCTGAGCCTTCCTTGAGCGCAATATTTCGTGACTGGAGTGTAGGAAGGCGAACAGCTATCCCCTTTGCTGATGAGCGATCTAGTGTCACCCCTCCTCGTCAGCCAACCTTCATATGGGTAATCGTTTTTATCGTCTTTGCCTTGTTCCTCCAGCGTCAAAAGTACTACTCTCAACGACTTTATCGCACCTTTGTCAACGGTCGAGCAGGTGAAACGTTACGCACCTCACGCAATCTACGAGAAGGTCGATGGAGTGTCTTATGGATGCTAGCAGCCGTGTTGTTCATCTCGTCCATTATCCCCTTGTGGTTTAGGGATGGATTTTCAGCGCAAGTTGTCCATGGCTGGATGAGCGCTGGGGTACTCCCTTATCCTATCAACAATTATTGGCTGGGCTTAGGGTTTTGGTTCCCCATTATTTTTTGTTGGGTTGGGTTCCAATGGTTGCTCATCTATATTAGCTCACATCAACCTTCTCTCTCGGATTCAAGCTCCATTCTTGGATGGATGGAACACCTCCACTTCATAGGGTGGATTGGATGGGTGTTACTCTATGGCCTTGGGGTGCTCGACCAAGGAATTGGATGGATTCTTGGCGGTACAGTCGGTTTTCAAACCATCTTTGGCGTAGTCGCAATATGGAATATGACACGTCCAGGACAACATGTTGTGG
>JAQCBZ010000059.1 GCA_027621355.1 Bacteroidota bacterium
CAGCCCTAAAAATGTATAAAAGAGCCACATCTCCTCCATACCACCGATACCAAACGATTCTAAGGCATGTACACCCATCAAAAACAAGATTTGCACAGCAAGTGCATGCAAAAAATCGAACCGAATATAGGTCGCCGTCACACCCAGTCCAACCAATGTGCCTATAACGATTTCCATCCATAAAGGGCCAATATCAATTTGACTCAATCCCATGATCCCATAGATCAAAGAGACTATAAACGCGGTAGCCCATTTCCATGGCATCCATTTTGACAACGATTGAAATGCATTGAGGTATAGTGCTTGCGTCCCAATTAATGCAAACAGCCCCAATTCCAGACTGAAGAATACATAATGAAAGGTGTATTGATCAGAGAATACCATGTCTGGAAGACCCATGGCTCTGCCTGTATTAAGGCTCAACAGGAACGTAATACCTCCTAACAAGATGCCTGCAATCAACACAGAGCGGACCAACATTTGACCCACCAAAGGGTTAAAAAAACGTCCAGTACGTAAACTATCTAAGGTTTGCAGTTTTGCACTCATCGTGGAGCGAGTGACAGATTCACCCACACCAGAAACCAAAAAGAAAATCACGGATACTATCGCCGTCTGAGCCCCCCACACAACCATAAAGAGAGCCCATTCAATCAAAGAGGGTTGGAGTTCCCCAGCCACGACGGATGCATACGTTGTCGAAAATTGGATTAACGGGAATAGCAAGGCTATTAGAGAAGCGTAAATAATTGAGGACTGTATATCAATGGTCCTGGCACGGATTAACGTGTAGAGTCTGTAGAGAAGCCAAACGGCAAAGCCAACAATGAGCAACCCCCTCAGGACAACTTCAATCAAGTCCTCGGAAACCTCCCCTTCCGCTAATTGAATCGACACACTTGGTTCAAGGGCAACGACTTCTCCTGATACTGTCACATCCACTCGTAATGACTGCTCCACTCCTGGATAGGTAGAGTCACTGGTAAAGGTTAAGGAAGCCACCGTTTCTTGATCATATGCAACGGAATTAAACGACCTCAGTGCATAATCACTCGTCGACCATACGGTAGAATTGAGGAAGTCTCGGGCTTTTTGCTCAGCCTCTGATGTCACCAACTGGCCAAGGGTGTCTGATGGTTCAGCACGCCTCTCAGGCAGCCATCGACCTGGGTTTCGGAAGGCTACAAGTTGACCATCTTGTGTAAATTCAAATAGGATTGTTGTCGATCTGGTCGAGCCATTCCCCCCAAATATTGACGGTCGTTGCTCACCCTCGATATCCATATACTGTTCCCAGTATGCAAATGGATTGGGGTGTTCCTCACCACTTCGCTGAATGGCTTTCACTAAGTCTGAACGAAATCGCAACCTTGATGTGCCCGATTTCTCGAGCTGATTAAAGCCTAAATTTTGCGTCCAATAATCAAGAGTACGTGTCCTCCGCTCATTGGATGCAGGTTTCTCAACAAATCCTGTAGGGTGGATAGTGGGGAACAACCACACAGCTCCCATATAGCCAGAGGCAGCAAGTACTATTAGAAAGATCCATCCCTTTATCCCGTGAGTGTTCATCACACGTGAGTATTTATTCCCCTTTTAATGAGAGTCCTACCAATCGTTTCAACTCGTCAATCTCCCTGGGTTTCAAATAACGCCAACGCCCAACTCTTATATCACGATCGGTGAGTCCCGCATACGCCGTACGCTTTAAACGTATCACTTCTGTGCCAAAGTATGCAATCATCCTTCGGATAAGGTGGTTGCGCCCCTCCTCTACCATAAGTGTCAGTTTGGTAGGGTCTGTGGAGCTTCGTTTTACTGAGACTGCTTTGGCTGTGCCGTCTTCTAATGGTACACCCATTTTCATTTGAGCTAACGCTTCTTCTGACAGTGGATCGCGACTTGTCGCCACATAGGTTTTTTTCACCTTGTACGATGGGTGCATTAAACGGTGAGCTAGTTCGCCATCATTCGTTAATACGAGCAAACCCGTTGTATTTCTGTCGAGTCGACCCACAGGGTAGACCCGATACCCCGTCGCATCCTCGATGGCATCCATCACCGTATTTCGACCTTTCTCATCATTTGTCGTGGAGATGGTATCGGTTCCTTTATTAAGAAGAATGTATACGTGTGGTTCAAGTTTCAGCGGCTGATCTTTGACCACCACTAGGTCTTTGAGCGTGACCTTACTACCCATTTCGGTTACTATGTTTCCATTGATTTTTACCTGGCCGGACGCAATTAAAGCATCCGCTTCACGACGGGAACAAAACCCTGCATGGGCAATGAATTTGTTGAGACGAAATGGTTTCTGTGGATCGTCAAGACGCTGCTGGGACTCTTTTGAGACATTACGGGGTGAGTCTGTTTTGCGACCTCTGTATGATTTGGTGCTTTTGAAGGGGTTTGTTCCTGGTGCACTACGCTTGGGTCGGTCATCACGCTTGGGGCGGTCATCACGCTTGGGGCGGTCATCACGCTTGGGACGATCGTCGCGCTTGGGGCCGCGGCTCGGGCGGTCGTCGCGGTTCGGGCGGTCGTCACGCTTGGGGCGGTCATCGCGGTTCGGGCGGTCATCACGCCTCGGGCGATCATCACGCTTGGGGCGGTCGTCACGCTTTGGGCGGTCATCACGGTTCGGGCGATCATC
>JAQCBZ010000028.1 GCA_027621355.1 Bacteroidota bacterium
CCCGTCACTCGGCCGCCCCCTGCGATTCTTGAAGTCAACCCTAGGTATGGGCTCTGCATTTACACGACACACACTATCCTTTACTCGTGCCAATCAACTCTACTTCGACATCAACTCAAATATTCGTTATGCCACTCAGATTGACATTCAACTCAATGATGTGGACCGTCACATTATTGACATCATTGATTTGAGCCTTATTGACACCAATCCAAGTGACGCCTTTCGCGAAAATGTAGAGTTACAGTTCCCTGATGATCCAGTGCAAGTCCTGCGTATTCTTGAGGATTTCCGACCACAAATCTCGAGTGCTGTTCGTTACACCTTTCGGCGTAATAGGACCGATTTAATCAAGCGGAATCAAGGCGTTTATTATGAATATTCTGTCAGCATGGGCGGGACACTCCCCTATCTATTAGATCGGCTCATTATTACACCGAGTACACTGGAGCGCTCCCTTCCACCCATTCTTGCACTGTCAGATAATCGTCTTGAATACAGTCAATTTGTCAAGGTGACCCTCGATCGAAGGCGATACATCCCTCTTGGTTCCTCTACTGTGTTTGCTACACGTTTTTTTGGAGGCTTCGCCCAACCCTTCACCTATGATCAAATTATCCCCTTAAATCAGCGTTTCTTCGCCGGTGGAAGTAATGACATTCGTGGATGGGAGCCTTTTCGATTAGGCCCAGGTGCTACGCCGCAAAATGAAGTGACTCGACCAGGTGGAGATATCAAATTGGCTGCCTTTATGGAAGTACGCGGTACCGTGGTCGAATCTAGTGGATCGGGGGACATTCAATTGGCGTGGTTCGTTGATAGCGGTAATATATGGTATAGTCCACAACGCGAATTAAGAGGTGCCGATAATCAAAATATTTTAGACAAAGGGGTTTTTTCATTTGATGCGATTCCCAAGCAGATGGCGGTTAGCTCAGGCCTAGGGTTACGTTTTGATTGGGAATTTGTGGTTGCAAGAGTCGATTTCTCTCTCAGAGCGCATGATCCGTTAGCTGGATGGTTTAACAGCAAAAAAATGTATTTTAGTTTTGGAATCGGACATTCATTCTAGAAGCAAACAAAACGAGTCAAGTGAAGAAACAAGCCAAAGTTATTTTTCGTAATCCATTCTTAAAGGACTTTTCCACAGTGGAAAGGGTGCAATTTTTGAATCTTTGCCATAAAAGATCCTATCAAAAGGGGGAAACCGTTTATTCACAACATGATCCTGGTACAGGCCTTTACTTTATAGAAGACGGCCAGGTGGAGCTCAATGTGGTCGTGGAAACGAACGAGTCCGAGACCTCTGTGCAATCCAATTCTTCTATTACACTAAGCGACTCTGATCATTTTGGGTTGTTTGCCATAGAATACGATTACCGTAGAAAGTCGACGGCGACATGCCTCACGAATTGTGAGCTTTATGGCTTTTTCCAAGCCGATTATGAGGTATTAAAGAAACGACATCCAAAATTGGCCTGTAGCTTTATTGAGGCTGTAAATGACGCCCTATTTCGTCGATTGGATCAAGTCTCAGCCAAACTTCAAGAGCATACCGACGCTACAACGGCGTACCGTGCGCAGTTGGTACAACCTGAGTTATTGAAAACATCATAGATCTACATGCCGCTTAAAAAAGGGCAACTCGTAGACGTCCATATTGAGGATGTCGCGTTCAAAGGCAAAGGCGTGGCCAAATTGGACGACCTTGTCATTTTTGTTCCTCGGGCCATCCCTGGTGACCACTGCCAGATTCGGATCGTCAAGAAGAAATCATCCTATGCGGAAGGTAAAATCCTCTCGCTCCTCTCCCCTTCCAAAGACCGTGTAGAGTCGATCTGTGGCCATGCTCATGAATGTGGGGGGTGTACATGGCAACATGTCCAGATGGATGCACAACGAAACGCCAAAACCAAAATCGTACGCGATTCCATCCAACGAACAGCAGGACTTGATCCAGTCATTGTTCAACCCATTATTGGGGGTGAAGAGCATCTTGGATACAGAAATAAAATGGAATACAGTTTCGGGGATCGTCGGTGGTTGTCCGATGAGGAGATTGCCAGTGGCAAACCACTCGAGTCTCATGGCGTTTTTGCAGGCTTGCATGCTCCTGGAAGGTTTGATCGCATCTTGAACCTACACGAGTGTCATTTGCAATCAACGCCTTCTTGGAAGATTGTGGACGCGGTTCGGTCATGGTGTCTGTCACACGGTATCCCAGCTTGGTCTCCCGTTAAACAAATAGGTTGGATAAAGCACTGCCTCATCCGCAAAGGTGAGATGACGGATCAATGGTTGATTAACCTAGTGACCGCATCAGAAGACACCTCCATGATGGAACCGTTAAAAGAGCACCTACTGACTACTTTCCCAGAAATCACCACCTTCATTTGGACCATTAATGACTCCACAGGCCCAACGAAACTCCATCACAAAGAAATAGTTCTTCATGGGCCGGGTTATATAGAGGAAAACCTTGGGGATATCCGTTTTCGCATTCGTCCCATGACATTTTTTCAAATAAACTCTCTACAAGCGAGGGTGTTGTATGATGTGGCCAAAGAGTATGTGGAGCAATCCATATCCCATTTGGGCGTGGAGTCCGTTAACACCCTTTTGGATCTCTACTGCGGCATAGGATCCATCTCTCAGTACATGCATCATCTAGCCAAAAGGTGTGTGGGCATAGAACTGAATGAGCAGTCTGTCCAAGAGGCTAATGAAAATGCAAAACGTAATCAGATCTCCAATGTCAGCTATGTTGCAGGTGATGCCTTGGAGTGGACCAAACGAGACGATTGGCAAGCCAAAGTCGGTACACCCGATGTGATCATCACAGACCCGCCTCGAGCCGGAATGCATCCTGATTTAGTCACCTTCCTCAAGGAACGTCCCTCCCCGGTGATGGTGTATATCAGTTGTGACCCTATGACGCTGGCACGAGATCTATCTCAACTCAAAGAGACCTACGAAATACGCTCCATTCAACCCGTAGACATGTTCCCACAAACTTACCACATCGAAAACGTTTGCCTGCTGCACCGAAAAACATCGTCGTAGTCGGAGCTGGGCTTGGTGGTCTAACCTCAGCCCTGATCATGGCTTCGGAAGGACACCAAGTCTCGATTCTAGAGCGTAATTCCATTCCAGGAGGCAAATGCTCTCAAATTGAAGAAAATGGATATCGTTTTGACACCGGTCCAAGTGTTTTAACGATGATGCAAACCCTTGAAGAGGTGTTCTCGTACGCCCCTAAGCCACTCGAATCCTACCTTGAGTGTATTCCAATGGACCCTCTATGTCATTATTGGGATCGTGAATTGCCCTCGGGTGCAGACTCTACTGCCTCCTTTACGAACTACGCGAATCTTCAACATACTCTTGACGAAGTAGAGCGAATAGCCCCGAATGATGTCGAAGGATTCAAAGCATTGATGCAGCTCTCCTCAGAATTATACCGAAAGACCAACGCTACATTCATTCGTAATCCACTAGCACGGCTCAAAGATCTTAGAGGTCTTCCATGGCTTGATTTATTGGATATCAAAGCCTTCTCAACGGTGAGTCAGGTCGTGGACAAGCACGTCCAATCTCCATTTTTGCGCAAGTTTTTCAAGCGTTTTACGACCTATAATGGATCCAGTCCCTTCCTAGCACCCGGAACGTTGCATGTGATTCCTCATGTCGAACTATCGCTTGGCGCATGGTACATCAAAGGTGGACTCTATCAGCTAGTGAAGGCTTTAGAAAAAGCGTGTCTTGAGCTGGGTGTACATATCTATTACGATCACGATGTGCAACAAATTCAAACAAAGAAAGGGCGCGTGGTAGAGGTGTCCACCTCAAGTCAATCATTTGAAGCTGATATACTCATCTCCAATACCGACAGTATTGAGCTCCCTCTGCGCCTGGCATCTCAAAGCGTGACCAAGAGAGAAAAGGACGCTGCGCTTGAGCAACAACCCTCCAGCTCTGGATTTGTCTTGCTACTGGGAACAAAGAAATCATGGCCTCAACTTGGCCATCACAACATCTTTTTCTCCAACGATTATGCCAACGAATTTGATGAGATATTCCACAAGCACCAGTATCCCTCGGATCCCACGATTTATATCTCAAATACCTCTGCAAGTGATTCAGACGATGCACCTAAGGGTGGAAGCAACTTGTTTGTCTTAGTGAACGTCCCTCCATTGAAGGAGCACACGCTGCAACGTCAAGCAGAACGCGAATCGGAGAGCCTTGAATACGCCAACAAACTCATCCATGAGCTAGAATCGCGCGGCCTCACGGGGCTTCGAGCATCCATCGAGGTGCAGTATATCCATACCCCGGTGCATTATTTTAATACGTATCGATCCAATCGGGGAGCGATTTATGGCACTAGCTCCAATTCACCTTGGGCAGCTTTTTTGCGCCCTCGCAATGCACACCCTCGATTCAAAAATCTGTACCGTGTAGGTGGAAGCACTCATCCTGGTGGAGGTATACCCTTGGTCTTGCAATCAGCACTTAATGCTACCAAATTGGCTCTGGATACCCTTTAAGACGATACTCTGGGGCCTAAATCAATCACTTCCATGTTTGAGAGTTGCCCCCCGTGAATTTCAAAGCGCATAAGCGTCCGTTTTTGATGAAATCCCTGGATTCCAGCAGCACCCGGATTGATATAAATCATGTTGTTGAGTTTCGGATCCCTGGCCACTTTCAAAATGTGAGAATGGCCACACACAAACACATTTGGGGGATTTGATTCCATCTGTTCCTTAATCGGTAATGAGTACCTGCCAGGTACCCCTCCAATGTGCGTCATCCATATATCGACTCCTTCACGATTAAATCGCATGTGCTCAGGATATTCAATGCGAAGGTCATGCCCATCGACGTTGCCATATACACCGACCACAGGAGCGATGAGTTGAAGCTGGTCTGCTACGTCCATTGTGCCAAAATCGCCAGCATGCCAAATCTCATCGACCTCCTTAAAATGGTCAAATACTTCTGCTGGCAACACACCGTGTGTGTCTGAGATACAACCAATCTTCATGTTTCTGGATGGGAATGCGTTATCTTATCACGCAAAGAATAGCAAACTTCCATCGTCTTGAAAAAAAGATTTTCGGTCATAGTGCTCACCTGGAATGGTCGCCATTATCTCCAGGAGTATGTACCCAGCGTGATTGCCTCTCTGGGGCCTCAGGACGAGTGTATTGTTGCAGATAATGCCTCTACAGATGATACAGCTTCGTGGCTACGGAAACACGCGCCCTCGGTGCGTCATGTGGTCTTAGATGACAACTACGGCTATTGCGGGGGCAATAATCGTGCCGCTGAGCATGCTGAAGGGTCGTTTCTTCTTTTTCTAAATAATGATGTTGAGGTTTCTCCTGACTGGCTAGACAAGCTTGCCACGTCGTTTGAGAATCCAAATGTCGCAATTACTCAACCCAAATTGCGTGCCATTCATGATCGAGTGTCGTTCGAATATGCCGGCGCCTCAGGCGGCTTCATCGATCGATATGGGTACCCATTTTGTAGGGGGCGTCTATTTGAAACCGTAGAGCAAGACGTAGGTCAATATGATGACGCCAAAGCCATTTTTTGGGCCTCAGGGGCTGCTCTTGCTATACGATCTGAGGTGTTTGATGAGCTTGAAGGATTTGATGAGGACTTTGAATTTCACATGGAAGAAATTGACTTGTGCTGGAGAGCACAAAACCGTGGATACTCGGTTTGGGTGGAACCTTCGAGTGTCGTTTACCACCTTGGAGGTGGTTCTTTGGAGCCCATGAACCCTCGAAAAACCTATTATAACTACCGAAATAATCTGGTGATGTTGATTCGCAACCTTCCTGATGCAGGATTTGCTACGACGTTTTGGTTTCGGCTCGTGTTGGATGGAATTTCAGCAATTCCTTTGGCTTTAAAGGGGAAATGGCGGCATATCTTCGCGATTATGAGGGCACACGGATACGTGTACTCCAAAAAAAGAGACCTCTTTGCTAAACGCAAGAAGGAGAAAGGCTCAAGGCAAAATCCTGAAAATCCAGCCACTTTATGGCCTTACAGCCTTTTAAAAGCCTATTTCGTACAGAGAAAGAGACGTTATCTAGATTTGAAAAATTCCAAATAACGCCGAATTGTTACGTTTATTCTAAAAAATTTACCAAATTGGGAACGACATGCAATTGGAAGCGGTTTTCCTTACATGTTAAAGCGGCTTGACCGCTCTCAACGTTAACTAAACACTAGGTATCATGGATTTAATTTCCCTTGACCCTTCGCAGTACTCGCTGGTGTATAACATGTTCTCATTCACAATTGCATCTATGCTTGCTGCATTCGTGTTTTTCTGGATGGGACAACAACAGGTTGCACCGAAGTACCGCATTTCACTGATTGTATCTGGACTAGTTGTAGGTATTGCAGCTTACCACTATTTCAGAATTTTTAGCAGTTTCGAGCATGCCTATGATGCAGCTACAGGAATGTTTGACACCGCAGGATTCAACGACGCTTACCGCTACGTTGACTGGTTACTGACTGTGCCACTCCTGTTGGTCGAGCTAGTCCTCGTTATGGGTCTAACCAAAGAGAAAAACGCTTCTCTTCTTCCAAAACTTGTGATCGCATCTGCACTTATGATTGCACTTGGGTATCCAGGTGAAATTATGGCGTTTGGAGATCGTGAACTCTTTGGAGCATATGGACTATGGGGTACACTCTCTACCATTCCTTTCGTCTACATCCTGTACATCCTTTGGGGTGAATTAGGAAAAGCGATGGAAGATCAACCAGACAATGTTCGCGTACTGCTCCGCAACATCCGTCTTCTGCTGATCGGTACATGGGGTTTCTACCCAATCGTATACTGTCTACCATTCTTCGGTATTGAGCAAGGGAATACTCTTGTTGCAATCCAGGTTGGGTATGCATTGGCTGACGTTCTAGCTAAAGCTGGTTACGGAGTCATGATTTATGCGATTGCTCGTGCGAAGTCTGAAGCAGCTGGATTCAAGCTTGCTGAAGCCTAAACACGATCATTGATCTTAAAAAGCATCATCTGGCAACGGATGGTGCTTTTTTTATACCCTTTTGTTGGGTTTCTTCGCATTTTAACCCCATGGAACAAGTTGACTTCATCATTGCAGGCGCTGGGGCATCTGGCCTAAGCCTTCTTCACCGAATGATGAATCACCCCTTTTTTGCCTCCTCCTCTATCTTAGTGATTGATCAATCACTCGAGCCCAACACGGAAAAAACATGGTGCTTTTGGTCCAAAGATGAGGATCCCTACGGATATGGATCCATGCTAGAGCACTCATGGGCCTCGCTTAGTGTTGGCTCACCTTCGGTACACAAACGCGAGGAGATTGCGCCTTATACCTACCACTGTTTGCGCAGCGAAACCTTCTCAAAAACCATTCTGGATCAAGCAAACCAAGCGCCAAATGTGACGCTACTGGCTGCCTCTGTTGAGTCTTTTGATCAAAAAGGATCCCTAGCTGTAGTAAAAACATCCCAAGGTGATTTTAGCGGTTCTTGGTGCTTTCAATCGGTGTTTGCAAAGAAAGCTCACAATCAAACAAACTCAGACATCGCGTTAATTCAACATTTTACCGGTTGGGAAATCCAAACCTCCGTTCCAGTCTTTGATCCAACGACCGCCTTACTCATGGATTTTGACACCCTCCAAGGAAATGGACTCACCTTCATGTATGCCCTGCCATTTAGTCCAACAGAGACCCTTATTGAGTGCACCCTTTTTTCGAAATCTCGCATGGATGAACCCTTCTACGAGAAGTCCATCGCCTCTTATATTCAAAAAGAGTTCAACCTTAAAGAAGGCGACTATGCCATTACGCGGAAAGAAACAGGAAATATCCCCATGGCAACCACTCGTTATGCAGCAACGCTAAACGAGCGCACACTCTGTATGGGGCAATGGGCGGGTCACACAAAGCCCTCGACAGGATACACATTCTCAAGAATTCAAACGCAAGTGGACCAGGTCATTGCGCAATTGGTCAGGGGTGCTACACCGACGCCGTCAGGACAATCCCCAGCGCGATTTCGAATTTACGATTTAATGCTGTTGTCTATTCTGGATCATGAGCCTGCAAAAGGTCTACCCATATTTGACAAGTTATTTCGACGTAATTCAATCCATGATATATTGAGATTTCTAGATGAATCGAGCCATTTGGGCCAAGAATTGTGGATTTTTTCCAGGTTACCGTACGCTCCATTTTTTAGGTCTATGGCACGTCATCCTCTCAAAATCTTACAAGGTGGATCGTAAATGATTGTCGTACTCCACTCCATACACTAACCTCTCTATCCTATGAGACATCGATCCTTCACACAAAATCTCTTAACGATGACGATCGCATTCGTCATTATTGCGATGAGTCTATGGATTCCAGATCTAGTGCAACAAATTGAGCTTGTGATTGTCGCTGCAGCTATTGCTTTGGTGGGTATTCCCCACGGGGCCATTGATCATCTGATTGCAGCCAAAGTCTATGAGCAAGGCAGTTCTATTTGGGATCACATCCGTTTCTATGGGTGGTATCTTTTTTTAATGGTTGCCTTATCGGTGCTTTGGTTTTTTTCACCCGCGGCTGGATTTATCCTTTTTATGGTGATCTCAGTACTTCACTTTGGCCAATCCGATATTGAAGGATTTTTCCATCGCTTTGAGATCGACGAACCTAGCACTGGATGGGTGATTGCTGCAACCGTCTCAAGGGGGTTAGCCATTATTGGGCTCATTCTTTCTGCTCATGCTGATGTTGCCCTGTCAATTGTTGGGGAGGCTTTGCCTCAAGATTCGATACTTTTTCAATGGATGAACTCCCAACATGAACTCATTTTTTGGGGATCATTGGGACAATTTGCCTTGTTTATGCCTCTATTTTCGTTCATAGGCTTTCAATCATGGTCACAAAGGGGACAATTCTTGTTGGATAGCGTTGTGTTGATCGCCTTGTTTGTGACAGCTCGACCCTTGCTAAGTTTTGCAATCTATTTTGCATTTTGGCACAGCATGGGGCATATCGATGAAATCCGCACCTATTTTGGAGAAAAGGGCCAACCCTTGACCATTGCAGGATTTGCATACAGGGCTCTGCCGTTTACGTTGATCTCCTTTGCAGGTTTAGCAGGCTTGCTCTGGATCGCTCAAGCGATGGAATTAGGCAATCGATTGGTTATGCTCACCTTTGTTTTAATATCCGTCCTTACATTACCCCATATGGTTGTAGCTCATAGTCTTATACAGAACGTTGGGCAAAAAAAAACCCATTAGGTGTTCAGCCTAATGGGTCTGGTAGTGTCAGTAAGTTGGACAAAAAACAATACTAGAATATAGTTGAGGCCTTTGGGGTTGAGCAAGGTAAAAGTGCTCGTTTTATCCACAAAATGGCCATTTTATCCACACTCAGAAACTATAGGTCACGTGAATATTCGCTGTTCGACCGGCTGTATTATATCCAGGCACTTCTGTGTAGGAGACGTTTAGCGCATTCATGAGCGAACCTGACAAATTCAAACGGTCAAATAGTGCCCACTGGCTCTGTAACCCCAGCAACCAAGCCTCATCCATGGTGTCGGGACCGGGATCAAAGGGCCCCTTCTGGCGTGATCCAATGTATTGAAGCGAAGGTGCAAAATTCCATTTTGGTGATGGGCTCCACAACATGCGCATACCACCCATCACATTTGGACGACGAATCGCTTTATTCACTTTGCGTCCATCTTGGATGCGGTGTCCCTCCTGGTATGTAACGTGTGCAGCTAGGGCTATAGATCGCCCAACGGCCGACTCAACCTCCAATTCGATGCCTCGATTGAACTCACTGCCTACATTTTGATAACTAGAGATAAAATTCTGATCTGTGACGAAAACAATCGCATCCTCTATATCCCGTTGGTAAGCTACCAATCGCGCCCTAACATCCTGTTCTTGGGAGCGAATTGATACACCTATTTCGGCATTCAGACTCGTTTCAGGCAGTAGGGAAAGCGTGCCGTATTCACTGTATAATTGATATAATGATGGAGCTCGAAAGCCGGTACTCACATTCAACAATAGATCGATGTTGGGGCTCATACGCCACAATGGATTGACAGAATAGGTCAAATGCTCCCCAAACGTTGAATGAGACGTAACTCTACCTCCCAATTCCATGGAAAAACGGCTCCAAGGTTGCCAAAGGACAGATCCAAACCCAGCAAGAGTCGTCGTTTTAGCCGTCGCTTCACTCAAAGGTTGGCTCTCAAAGGGGCCAAACGAATTAAGACTTCGATACCTCTGACGGGTAGCATTCCACCGTACTTGTGCACCAACCACTGAGGTGACAGTGGGGGCCCACTGTGCCGTCCAATACGCATCGGTAAAGGCCTCCTTGGATGCGTAGTCACCCCTTGACCAATCCGAAAACCCTGTTTTATGTGTGCTATCATTCAGAAACACTCGCTCGGTCGCCAGATACTGCTGTGTAATCTGAAAGGTGGAACGGTCCGTCACCGCCCTCCAGGATAGTGCATGCATTTGATGTTGTTGGTCGGCTGTGTAATCTCGATCATCAAGCCCTGCACCACCATCCAGGTCTGTCTGATATCCCTGGATTGAGCCACGATACGAAAGCCTGGAGTCCTCAGTCAGTTGACGTGTGAGTGACCAACGACCCGAGGCAGAGGAAAACCCATCCCGGGTCTCGTCCCCCGTTGGTTCAGCCACATCTGCTGCGTTAAATCCTTCCGTCTGTTCTAACTGTCCAGAAACTCGCACAGACCATGCTCCTTTACGAATACCAAATGTTCCTCCTAGTGATTGATGTTGATAAGAGCCTAAGCCTGCCGTGAACGATCCTTCAACTGGGGTGTCGACATGCTGTTTTGTAAGGATATGAATCACACCGGCAACCGCGTGACTTCCCCAAAGCGTGCTTTGTGCTCCTTTCAAGATTTCAATACGATCAATGGATTTTGGGTCTACATAATGGAGGTCATAGCGCTGGTCTATTTGGGAGGCATCACTTACAGGAACGCCATCAATCATGATCAAAAGATCACCTTGATCTGCTCCTCTTAGGAACACTTCTTGTGTGGACCCTTGGCTTTGATATCCCCCCGTTGTGAAGATTCCCGCAAGTTGTTGCAGCAGTAAACTTAAGGGTTGATCCTCAAAGGCCTTCACCCATTCACGATCCAAAACGGAGACAACTTTGCCAGTTTGTGAGAGTTTTAATGGAAATCGAGTTGCGGTCACCGTCACCCCATCTGAAATTGTAACGGTGGTATCTGAAAGCGCAGTGGAATTGCGCGTATCATTGGTTTGTGCCCAAAGTGGGCTAAGCAGGCTGAAGCTATACAGCAGTACAGCCCCAAATAATTGTTGGGTTTTCATGATTGGAAGAATGAGACGTCTTTCACCCGAAAACGTATTCAAGGAAACACACTAGGCAGGTCTTCTGGCTAGCTTCTGTTTTATCACCTTCCCAAGCCTATAGGTTAGACCCTTTTGCTCAGTGGCATAATCGATAAAACGAACATGAAGCTTACAGCTACGGGGATAGCGCCAGACTTTCACTGGTCTTCCCTTTGAATCCCTTGCGGGAACCTAGAGGCTACAGTGAAGATACTCAAAAGCAAACCCACACGAAAGATTGGGATTTACAGCTTTTATAGAGATACTAACACAACATTGTCCCGTTACTACACTTAGATATACTCATATGACTGTACGACCATTTCTGATAGGCACTTTTTTGGGGGCTCTTGGCGCCACGACCTACTTCATAGTATCCTCCCCCACACCTTTTTCTTCTAGCTGGTTGGCTCAAACAGATGCATTGGTGGATATAGAGTTTACCAAAGAGGAGCGTGACCAAATGTCGGATGATATTGCTGAATACCCCGACGTATTCGAGTCTCTTCGAAACACACCCATCGCAAATGAAGTCGCTCCAGCATTTGTCTTTAATCCTATCCCAGTGGGTGAAAAAGCGCCCAATCGAACAACACCATACCCAAGTGTGTCTCTTCCAGAACCATCCACTGGAGAGTACTCATTAAGCCCTGAAGATAGTCGATTGGCGTTCATGAGCTTAAATCAGTTACAAACACTTATGGAGCGGGGTGCTCTCACCTCTGTCGAACTAACCACCTATGTACTAAAAAGACTTGAACTCTATGGCAAAACCTTGGAATCTGTTACCCAGTTACTTGACCAGAGAGCTCTTTCTCAAGCTCAAAAAATGGATCAAGAGCGTGCAAGAGGTCAAGTTCGTGGCCCTCTTCATGGGATTCCTTGGGGCGCAAAAGACTTATTGGCTGTTGAAAATACACGTACAACCTGGGGCGCCACACCTTACCAAGACCAAGTGATTGACGAAACGGCTACTGTAGTGAAAAAACTTGATGATGCTGGGGCCGTCCTCGTTGCTAAACTAACGTTGGGGGCACTAGCCTATGGTGATATATGGTATGGCGGTAAAACTCGGAATCCATGGGATCTTGAACAAGGGTCTAGTGGCTCCTCAGCTGGAAGTGCGGCCTCCACCTCTGCAGGCTTAGTCCCATTTGCAATCGGTACAGAAACCTTGGGATCCATCGTTTCGCCGTCTGTTCGGACTGGTTCCTCGGGTCTTCGACCCACATTTGGACGTGTAAGTCGACATGGGGCAATGGCGTTGAGTTGGACGATGGATAAAATCGGCCCTATCACTCGGTCCATGGAAGATGCTGCACTCGTATTTGACGCCATTCACGGGGCGGACTTACTCGATCCAACAACGTTTGATGCTCCTTTTGAGTATAACCGGAGAAACTCATTAGATGGACTAACCATAGGCATACCCTCAACATTTTTGCAGGAATCCTACAGCCCAGAAACTTGGCGCGATTCCCTTTTCATGGAAACCATACAAGTCGCCCAAGAGGCCGGCGCAACACTTGTTTCCTTTGATTTTGAGCACAATTTACCTTTGGAGGGGATGTTTAGTTTACTCACTGTAGAGGCTGCTGCGGCATTTGACGAGCTCACCCGCTCAGGAGAGGATGATCTAATGGTTTGGCAAGAACCACAAGCGTGGCCTAATGGTTTTCGAGCTGCACGGTTTTTTCCAGCCGTCGAATGGATTCAACTCAATCGAATTCGCTCAATGCTTATTCAGACAATTCATGAACAAATTCAAAAGGTTGATATGATTCTTGCGCCCCCATTTTGGAATCAAAATCTACTCATTACAAATCTCACGGGTCATCCCTCTGTAGTTCTTCCGCATGGATTTTCTCCTGATGGAAAACCCACTGGGGTCACACTCATTGGGCACTTATTTGATGAACAACGCATTCTTGAAGCAGGACACGTTATAGAGCAAGAACTCGGGGTAAATCGTCAACATCCACCGATTTTTACTGGAGGGGTTAGTATTCTAAGTACAACCCCATAACCATGTAGATAGGATCCTAGGGGTACGACCTAACTTCGATTCACAAAATGGGTGTTGCCTGGCACGCCATGATCTGTAGCGACCTTTCGGACCGTATCGGCACCATATAGATTATTCAAGCAGTCCGTGGCACGATAGAGCCCACGCATTCGATCATCTTCTTGGAAAAAGATTTCGAGTTGATCATGATGGCGCATTTCAATCGTGTGAAGCCCTACACCGCGAATCCGTTGCCCCTTCCGTAATGCCTGTTCCACGAGTCGCATCGCTTTGGGAAGGCATGCCTTGAGGATATAATCATCTAAATTGGTATATCCATCGGTCTGAAACGCAAACGTCGTCCCCTCCCACTGTGCCTCTTGGAAGCGAATATGACACGCCCATTGATGCGCCTTGCGCTGATACCCTCTCAAGCGGTAGGCAACCTTGCGAATCGCTTTGACCAGCTCCCCTTTTACTTGATCAGCTTCCACCGTCCAGTCCGAAAACGTGTGCATGTAACTCACCTCATCAGGAATATGGTGATCGTTCTCTAGGACTTTCGCCCGGTCGCGACCTGTCACAATCTCATAGAATAACTGCCCTTGCATCTCCCCAAAGATCCGCTTGAAGGGGACAGGCCCTGCCTTGTGGGCATCCGAGATCGTTTGTAACCCCCACGACAGCAGCCGCTTGTATCGACGGGATCCAATCCCCCATACTTCATTCAATGGGAGTTCAAACAGATACTCCGCGGCATCGTCTGGTGTCAATAGCACCATCATGCCATCGGGTTTGCGCAAATCACTGGCAAGCTTCGCATAGGTCTTACTCGTAGCCACTCCTACCGACGCAACCAATCCCGTTTGTTGATATACCGCTTGCTTGAGATCGCGCACATAGGCTTCCACCGCTTGACGCCCTCGCTTAAGCAAAAACGTCACATCCATGAAGTACTCATCCATCGAATATTTCTCCACTTGGGGCGAAAAGGTATCCAAAATCGCCCGAAGCTGGCGACTGATCCCTTTATACTTATCATAGTCGATCTGCATAAACACCAAGTATGGGCAAATTTGGGACGCCTCAAAGGCACTCATCGCTGTTTTTACACCCAGTTTTCGTGCCTCGTAGCTTGCCGTAGCAACAATCCCTCGAGCGGTTCCATTGGGCTTACGCCATCCCCCCATCGCTAGTGGTAATCCATACAAATTATAGGCTCGCTGCTCCACCTGTGCATAAAAGCAATTCATGTCTCAATGGAGGGTAAGCCGCCTGCGAAAATCAC
>JAQCBZ010000029.1 GCA_027621355.1 Bacteroidota bacterium
CGATCACCTCAAGATGTTGAAGATCAGATTACATATCCTCTGACTGCGCAATTACTAACAGTTCCTGGAGTTAAAACGGTTAGAAGTAGCTCCATGATTGGTATCTCTAGTATCTATGTGATTTTTGAAGAGGGTATCGATTTTTATTGGAGTCGAGCACGAATACTTGAAAAGCTAAATGCTTTGCCAAGCGGAACACTGCCATCCGGTTCAAAGCCATCACTTGGTCCAGATGCAACTGGGCTCGGACAAATATTTTGGTACACCCTAGAGGGTCGCGACGTGGAAGGTAATCCCTCATCGGGATGGGATCCTCAAGAGCTTCGTAGTCTACAGGACTACTATGTAAGGTACGGACTTTCAAGCGCTGAAGGAGTCGCTGAGGTCTCTTCTATTGGCGGTTTTGTACAAGAGTATCAGGTTGACCTTAATCCAAACACGATGAAGGTGTATGGTGTAACGCTATCTCAGGTTTTTGATGCTGTGAGAAAGAGCAATAGTGAAATTGGCGCAAGAACCGTGGAGCTTAATAATGCTGAGTATCTAGTTAGAGGCTTAGGATATATCAAAGAGCTCAAAGACTTAGAACAAGCTGTTGTAAAAGTCAGTGGTAATACCCCCATTAGAATTCAGGACATTGGTTTTGTAACACGGGGTCCAGGTATACGACGAGGTCTACTCGATAAGGGAGGTGCAGAGGCCGTTGGAGGTGTCATAGTTGCTAGGCAAGGTGCAAATCCAATGCAAGTAATCAATAACGTCAAAGCCAAGGTCGATGAACTTTCGATAGGTTTACCATCTAAAACATTAGAGGATGGGACTGTATCCAAGGTCACCATCGTACCCTTTTATGATAGGAGTGAATTGATCCAAGAAACATTGGGGACCCTTGAAGAGGCGCTCACCTTGCAAATTCTTATCACAATTATTGTCATCGTTGTGATGGTGCTCAACTTGAGAACTTCATTGCTCATATCAGCGATGTTGCCTGTAGCAGTACTTATGGCTTTTATTGCAATGCAATATTTAAACGTTGACGCCAACATTGTTGCACTATCAGGTATTGCAATTGCCATTGGTACGATCGTAGACATGGGTGTTATCCTCTCTGAAAATATGCTTAGACATATGGAGGAAATGGACGATGATGAATCTCTACTGGAGGTGATTTATAATGCAACTACGGAAGTTGCTTCAGCTATTCTAACAGCTGTAACAACCACAATTGTTAGCTTTCTTCCTGTCTTTACCATGGTAGCTTCAGAAGGAAAACTATTTAAGCCACTGGCTTTCACAAAGACGTTTGCCCTTATCGCCTCCATCATCATTGCTATCACACTTATTCCACCATTTGCTCACTGGCTTTTTTCTATCAAGATCGATAATCGAAAAATTAAATTGATCTGGAATGGGTTGCTCATTCTCATAGGCACTATTTCGCTTATCATTGTGCCACCTTGGCTTGGGGTGACTTTGATATGTTTTGGAATGATTAATGGTGGTGGAGTACTCTTTTCAAATGTAGACCAACAGCGAATCAATCTTTTAAATAATGGATTCACTGTGGCGGTTATTGTTTTCCTTTTAACCCACTATTGGTTTCCGTTTGGTCCAAATGTCTCGTTTATTGGAAATCTTATTTTCGTCATAGGAATTGTGACCATCGTGATAACTTTCTTTTGGCTTATCATCCGTTATTACGCCCCTCTAATACGATGGTGTCTAAACCATAAAAAACTTTTTCTAGCCCTGCCAACCAGTTTGATCATTTTTGGTATTGTCGCATGGCTTGGCTTCAATACCTCATTTAACTTTCTCGCAATAGGGCTTAATAAAATCGGGGTTCAAATTGAAAAAACGTCTTTTTGGGTAGCAGCAACCCATACCTTTCCAGGCTTTGGCAAAGAATTTATGCCGCCCCTAGATGAAGGTGCCTTCTTACTTATGCCAACGACATTACCTCATGCTGGAATTGAGGAAGCTAGAGATATCGTACAAAAGCTTGATAAGAGATTGAGTTCAATTCCTGAGGTGAAAATAGCCGTCGGGAAGAGTGGCCGCGTCAATTCCGCTCTTGACCCTGCCCCCATCTCCATGTTTGAAATCCTCATTCAATATAAATCGGAGTATTTGACTGATAAAAATGGTCGTCGCATTCGATTTAAAGTTGATCAAAATGGGGACTATATCACTAATAATAATGGAGATTTATTACAGGACTCTAACGGTAAATACTACCGTCAGTGGCGGAATCATATTCAATCCACCGATGACATCTGGGAGGAAATACTGAGTGCTACACGAATACCAGGAACAACATCAGCTCCAAAATTGCAACCCATCCAAACCCGTCAGATCATGCTACAATCAGGCATGCGAGCTCCAATGGGTATCAAAGTAAAAGGACTTGATCTTGAAACTATTGATCGGTTCACCCTTCAACTAGAGCAACATCTTCGGGAAGCACCAGGAATAGAAAATCAATCTGTATTTGCAGAGCGTATTGTAGGTAAGCCATATCTCGAAATCAATTGGGATAGAGAGCAATTAGCTCGCTATGGATTAAATATCCAAGATGTTCAAGAGTTCATTGCTGTTGGTGTCGGAGGACTCTCCCTCACTACCACTGTTGAAGGAAGAGAACGTTACCCCGTTCGAGTAAGGTTCGGTCGTGAGTTCAGGGATGATCCTCAAAAGATCGAAGAAATCCTTGTACCAACGTTCACAGGTGCAGAGGTTCCTTTGGGGCAGCTTGCAAGTATTGAATACCGGCAAGGTGCTCAATCTATCAAGAGTGAAGACACCTTTCTTGTAAGCTATGTCATCTTTGACAAAGTCGATGAAATGGCAGAAATAGAAGTCATTGATGGGGTGCGCCAATATCTAGAGGCAAAAGTCAAAAGTGCAGATTTAATAATTCCTGCCTCCATCAGCTATGAGTTTACTGGCACCTATGAAAATCAAGTCAGGGCTGAGAAAAGATTATCTGTCATACTACCGATATCGTTAATTCTCATTTTTCTCATTTTGTACTTTCAGTTCAAGTCTAGTGTTACTACTGGCATGATTTTTACCAGTATTATTGTGGCTTGGGCAGGTGGATTCATTTTTATGTGGTTATTTGGGCAACCTTGGTTTATGGACTTTTCCATTTTCGGGCAAAACATGCGCGACTTATTTCAGATGGGACCCGTTAACCTTAGTGTTGCCGTATGGGTTGGTTTTCTCGCATTATTTGGCATTGCTTCAGATGGAGGTGTCGTCATGGCATCCCACCTCGATCAACTTTTTGACAAAAGACTACCCAATAGTGTTGAAGAAGTACATAACGTGGTCGTTGAAGCCAGTTCAAGAAGAATTCGACCAACCTTGATGACTACGGCAACTACGATACTTGCACTAATTCCCGTACTGACATCAACAGGGAGAGGTGCAGATATTATGGTGCCCATGGCGATCCCAAGTGTTGGAGGGATGCTTTTCCAGGTGATAACCTTATTTGTAATTCCAGTATTGTATGCAGCGTGGAAAGAATTTCAATTAAAAAGGAGACGTTCATCATGAGATATAATAACACAGGGACCTTAATTGCCATCACGATTTCAATATCATGGATTTTGCTATCACCGATCATATCAGTTGGTCAGTCACTTGAAGAGTATCTCATAACTGCAGGTAAGAATAACCCTTCGCTAAGAGCTGAGTTTACAAACTACCTAGCCTCTTTGGAACAAGTTCCACAAGTAACCTCACTGCCTGACCCCGATATAACCTTTGGTTATTTTATTTCACCGATTGAAACTAGGATTGGGCCACAAAATAGCCGTCTTGGAGTAGTCCAAATGTTTCCCTGGTTTGGAACACTTGCAGCAAAAGGAGACGTCGCTTTAGAACAGGCCAAGTCTCAATTTGAACAATTTCAAGAAAAGAGAAATAAGCTCTTTTTTGATGTCAAACAACAATGGTATACACTCTATTTACTACACAAATCAAAGGACATACTCGAGGAGAATCTCAAAATCTTGAGCACCCTCGAAAACTTAACTCTCCAGCGCTATGAGACAGGTCAAGTGGATCAGATTGATATTTTAAGAGTTCAAATTGAAAAAGAAGAAGATATAATACAACTAGAACTCTTAAAGGATGAGATTAAAACAAATGAAGCACTATTCAATGAGCTGCTTAATCGAGATACGCGTCTTTCCGTTGAAGTTGCTGATACGTTGGCTCCCTCTGTGTACTTAGCAAATGAATCTGAACTTTCTCAACAGGTTTTATCACGCAATCCAAGACTTACGCATCTTGCTTACCAATCAAACTCTGCAAAAAAAGCTGTAAAAGTAGCCCAAAAAAATAGTCTTCTGAAATTTGGGGTAGGATTCGATTATATATTTACAGAAAAGAGAACTAATTATGGCTTATCAGATAATGGTAATGATGCATTTGCCATTAATTTTAGGGTGAGTATTCCCTTGTCGAGAAGTAAGTATAACGCTCAAGAAAGACAGTCAGAACTCCTTTATAGCACAATCCAAGATAAACGTTTAGCTCTTGAAAACAGTTTGACTACAGATTTAAGGCGAGCTCTTAATGACCTCCGGGATACTGAGCGAAGGCATACACTCTATAACAACATACAAATACAAAAAACACGACAAGCTATAGACATCCTACTGGAAGAATACACCTCTTCACTAACGAGTATTGAAGAGGTATTAAGACTACAGCAAAAGCTCTTGAAGTTTCAGCTTTCAAGAGAGCAAGCAGCTGTAGATCAACATATTACCATTGCCTACTTGGATTATCTATCAGGCTCAGACAATATCACTTATGAACAGTTGAACTTTAATTATTAATAAAGAATTGATGAATACTACATTTGAATTGAAAAAAATCCTGAGCATTACTGGTTTAATCCTGATGGGTTTAAGTATAGGCTGGTTACTTTTTGGAAGAGCTCCAGTGCAACAATCAACACTAAGTGATCATATAGACCAAGCACATACAGACGAGGAAGGGAATATCATCTACACCTGTAGTATGCACCCAAATATTCGAGAAAATGAGCCTGGTAATTGTCCTATTTGTGGAATGGAGCTTATTTCGATCACTCAGGATGCCCCCCATTCGGACAGTCCTTATGAATTGACTATGTCCGAAGCTGCGTCAATACTTGCTGAAATTCAAACTACTACCGTTGTCAAAGATATTGCTGTTGTCAAGCATCGTCTACCAGGAAAAATAATGGTCGATGAACGACGCATTAAAACTCTTTCTGCGAATGTGCCTGGGCGCATTGAGGAGCTCTATGTCGATTTTACAGGAGACTATATAAATATAGGTGACCCATTCGCTTCCATTTACTCACCTCAGCTTATCAGTGCTCAAAAAGAATTGCTAGAAGTGGTTAGATATAAGGAGACAAATCCCTCACTCTACAATGCGGCCCGAAATAAACTCATGAATTGGGAAATTACTCAGGTACAAATCAATAACATGGAGTCATCCCGAAAGGTTATCAATAATGTAGATATAACCTCAAAAGTGAACGGGTACGTAATCGGCAAAATGGTTGATGTAGGAACGCATATTCAAGAAGGAGAGAGTATGTTTAATGTAGCTGACCTCTCTAAAGTTTGGGTAGTTTTTGACGCCTTTGAGAGTACTATGGAAACCATTAAGATTGGTGATAAGGTATCTTTTAATGTGAAAGCACTCCCAGGCAAAGAGTTTTCAGCCGATATCACCTACGTCGACCCTTTGGTTAATCCTGAGTCTAGAACAGTATCAGTTAGGGCTGAGATCGAGAATAATAACCTGAGTTTAAAGCCAAATATGCTTGTTCAAGGAGTCATCGACTCCAAAATTAGAGACAGCGGAGAACAGCTTCTTATCCCCAAAACTGCTGTACTATGGACAGGTGAACGCTCTGTGGTTTATGTTAAAAAGCCAAATACAACTCAGCCAACTTTTGAGTTTCGAGAGGTAACTCTGGGTCAACGTATTGGGGATTTATATATCGTGAAATCAGGGATTTCTGAGGGTGAGGAAGTAGTGACCCATGGAGCCTTTAAAATTGATGGTGCTGCTCAGCTAGCTGGGAAAGCCAGCATGATGAATAGAAAATCAATCGAAGGCACAGCAAGATTAAGTCATGAACATCACTCAACCGAAGATAAGAGCATTGGTTCTAGTGGGATGTCTATAAGTTCAATGACTGATTCAAAAAGAGGAGATGAAGGATCTAAGTATTACACGCCAAAACAATTTAGAACTCAAGTAGAAAAATTAGTATTGAGCTACATTGACTTCAAAAACGCACTTGTAAATTCTGAACCTGAATTGGCTAGTGAGGAGGTAAACCGTATGCAATCGGACTTAAATAATGTCGATATGAGTCTGGTCAAGGGGCAAGATCATATGGTTTGGATGACCCAACTTGATACGTTGCAGACTACGCTCGATTTACTGATTGATACAAAAGACTTAAATAGTCAGAGAGAAGGGTTTCTGACTCTCTCAAATATCATAATCAGTGTTGTCAAAACTTTCCAAATTGAGGGTGTGTACTACCAACAGTATTGCCCAATGGCCAATAATGGTGACAATTCGTACTGGTTAAGTGAAAAAGAGACTATAAACAATCCCTATTTCGGAGAGCAAATGCTCACATGTGGAGAAACGATAGAGCGAATTGACAATAAATAGAGTCATAACTAAGGCAAGTCTATGTTTACAAACCTGGTAATCTTATGAATAATTTATTTGACTACGCTCCCAATATTCATCCTATCATTGTTCATTTTCCGATAGCCATACTTATTCTGGGTATCGGATTAAATGCCTTGATATTTTTAAAAAAAGATGAATGGTGGGATGAAAAAAAAACCACCACTTTATATGTCCTAGGTTCTATAATGGCAATCATTGCCTATTTCACTGGTCAATCTGCCGCTGATACTGTCTTTTTACCTTCCAAGGCTCAATCCGTTCTTACAGATCATGCAAATTGGGCGCTCTATACTGTTCTGTTTTTTTCTATTTATTCCACCTGCCGCCTCATTCTGCATGCTCTAGGTAGAATGAAGCTGCTTTTTTTCCAAATATTGATGTTTACTGGAGCTATTCCTGGTCTATTTATGCTTTATCAAACCGGTGAACACGGCGCCATTATGGTCTACGGATATGGAGTGGGCACAGGAAACTACTTGGAAAAGACTGAGAATACAATCCCTGAAACAGTCCCTAACAGTGCCACATCAATGTTTATCACAAAAGATAATGGAGGCTGGACCTGGACTATGAACACCAATGCGGTCAATGAATTGCAAGAAAATTTCCATTGGCTAAAAGGCAATCTAGATCAGTTAAATGCGACTGCATCCATTGAAAACAACATCTCGTTTTTAAGGATTACCGCTCAAGAAGATATTGATAACCTTTTCGTATCACACTTCACATATCAAAATGTCCAACTTGATCTCTATGTGGATTTTTCATCATTTAATGGTGAAATACAACTTATTCATCATCTTCAAGATATTCAAAACTATGACTTTGTAACTCTCTCATCCAACGGTCAAATTGAACAAGGACGCATTGAGAATGATCAAATCGATATTTTCGCTGATGAGACATACCAAAATAATGGATTAATGTTTGTCAGAGTCGTTGGTGATGGAACTCATTTTAGAGGGTATATCAACAAAGAAATGGCAGTGCATGGGCACGGTGATGCTCCTGAAATGGGAAATGTGGGCCTAAGAATTAAAGGAACTGGCTCTTTAACAATTCAAAACATAGAACTCACTCAACTATAAAATACACCCATGAGAAAAATCATAACATTATTACTCACACTTGTGATTACGTCAATCAATATCCTGGCTCAGGACCAGTCAGATGAGGCCACAATAAAACAAGTGCTTGTTGATTTTAAAACAGCAATCATAACCAATGATTCTGAAGTAGCATCAGAATTACTGCATGATGAAGTAGAAATTCTAGAGGGGCGAACAAAAGAGTCGAAGGAACAATATTTATCTCATCATTTTCACTCTGACGGTCGGTTTTTAAGTGCTATTGAGCGAGTAGACCTATCACAAGACATAAAAATCGAAGGAAATGTAGCATGGGTATCAACAATCACGGCCATGACAGGTACATATAATTACAATGAGATTGATCTTACATCTTTAGAGTTAGCCGTGCTTAAGAAGCAAGAAAACGATTGGAAAATTATAGCACTTCATTGGTCTTCACGTTAATGAAGATCGATTAAAGCATCCAATGCGGATGTACCTGAACGATGCAACAGCTACATTGGTTACACCACAACGAAAGGATATTCACATAAAAATTGAGTTATGAAAGACCACGTTGTCCTAATTGTAGGTGCTACTGGAGGCATTGGCCAGGCATCGGCCACGTTATTTGCAAAAGCAGGTGCCAAAGTTGTCCTTGCTGGACGGAATCGCTCGGCAGCGGAGACGTTAGCCAGCACCCTTAACGGCGCCGGTGGAGAGGCCTATGTCATGGATGTAGACGTCACGGACCCTGCGTCTATCGATCGATTAGTTCAAGAAGTGGTCACGAATCTTGGTGCCATTGATATCCTTGTGAATGCGTTCGGAGTCGGTATTATCCAACCCATTGTAGACGCATCTGTCGATGACATTAAACGAACCCTTGATGTGAACACGTTGGGTACCATTTTGATGACCAAGGCGGTAATTCCACACATGGCTGAGCGAAAATCTGGCAAAGTGATCCAAATTCCTGGCATTATCGGTAAGCATGTGATGCGAGGGTCTTCGGTCTATTCAGCATCTAAGTTTGCTATTGCTGGGTTCACCAAAGCGCTTGTGGAGGATCATAAGCGAGATGGAATTGGATTTAGCTTGTTGTATTTAGGCGGCGTGGGTACGCCATTTTGGGACTCCGATATCGTACAAATGCGAGTCCAGAAGGAAAAAATGCTCACCGCCGAGGAAGCGGCCAAGGCGATTTACTACGCAGCAAGTCAGCCTCAGCCAGGAGTCTTAAACGAAATGGTGATCCAGCCCGATTCGCATCAGATGGTGTAGGGTGCGATTGGCGCGTTCTCGACGTGCGTCTACAGCACGCACATGTCGCACCTCGCGTTCTCGACGTGAGTCTACCCTCTACCCTTGATAAACGGACATTTATCTAACGCCGTTTCATAGCTCGCTTCAAGGATCTCGAGCCCCTTATGCAGTTCATCCTGGGTCACACTGAGTGGTGGACGGAATCGGATTGTGTTTGGACCACAAGCTAGAATGAGCAACTCATTATGCATGCATTGCTTGATCACAGCATTGCGTGAATGAGTATCAGGCAGATCCATGGCACACATGAGTCCTTTCCCGCGTGGATTGGAGATGAATTCATGCTTCTGCGCCATTCCCTGGATCTTTTCAAGGAGCACTTCACCCATACTTGCGACGTGATCAACAAGGTTATCCTCTTCAATCACCTCCAAAATGCGTTTGAATCTCACCATATCGACCAAGTTTCCACCCCAGGTAGAGTTAATACGTGATGAGACCGCAAAAACATGAGTGTCAATGTCTTCGATACGACGACCTGCAAGGATGCCACATACCTGCGCTTTCTTTCCAAACGCGATGATATCAGGTTGGACATAGTGCTCATGGCACCAGAACTTTCCAGATAATCCCACCCCTGTTTGCACCTCGTCATAAATCAACAACGCTTCGTTTTCATCGGCAAGGCGACGGAGTTCCTGATGAAATTCGGGGCGAAAATGGCGATCCCCTCCTTCTGCTTGAATGGGCTCAATCAAAATACAGGCAATCTCGTCGGGATACTCTATGAAAAACCGCTCGGCCTGGGCAATGGCTAATTTTTCGCGATGCTCCACATCAGCTATCACTTCCGGAGTTTCGGGATAATGCATGGCTGGGCTTGACACTCGTGGCCAATCAAATTTGGGGAAGTACTTCACCTTGGTAGGTTCGGTATTTGTGACCGACATGGTGTATCCCGTCCGACCATGAAATGCGTGCTCAAAGTGCATCACCATCGTACCCACTTCGTCACGGTATCCCTTCTGAAAATTCTTCTGAACCTTCCAATCGAAGGCTGTTTTCATGGCATTTTCTACCGCAAGACCACCCCCTGCGACAAAAAAGGAGTGCGGCAAATAATCAGGAATCCCGACACGAGAAAAGGTCTCCACAAAATCGGCCATCTGCTGTGTATAGACGTCACTGTTGGACGGATTATGAATCGCTACCTCGTGCATCTCCTTGCGAAACGCCTCGTGCCCAGCCATTTTAGGGTGATTCATCCCCAACGGATTGGACGCAAAAAAGGTGAAAAAGTCAACATAATCGGTACCCGTTTTTGCATCACGTAAATGGGCACCATGGCTGTTCTCGAGATCGAGAACCATGTCAAACCCGTCCGTGAGCATGTGTTTACCGAGAACCTTATGGACGTCTTGTGGTGATGTATGCATATCTAGCTCGTTTTGTGCGCCACTCCTCAACTATCCCTTTGCAAAGGGCGCAGATTCATAAATTGTGTGTAGCTCCGTTACATCAAGGTGGATGCCAGAGCCCAGCGTTAACGTGGCTGGATTCTCTAGAGACTCAGGCCCTGTTGTCGTGGCCTCTCCACCCGTATGACCTAAGGAATATAATGGAATCTGGTGCTTTTCACAGAGCGCATGCAACGCTTCGCTCGATTTTTTGGCTGTGTCTGCGTCCGATCCATCGATCGTAAGGACCACTCCGCTTTGCGCCTCACTAAACAACACCTCTCGCATCGATATCCCCATCGATTCAGCCAGCGAATCCAACGAGCAGGCCGCCCCAAAGCCTCCAAATACCGCCATTTCAGCAAGCGTCACAGCAAGCCCACCTGTTGAGACATCGTGGGCTGCATTCACCAAACCAGAGCGAATAGCTTCTAACACCGCAGCTTGCACTCGAAGCTCTTCATCCAAATCCATCACAGGTGCATCTTTCCCTTTGGTCGCGTGCAACACATCCAAATATTCACTTCCATCAAGTCCCCGACGAGCCGCTCCCACATACAAGACCTCGTCACCGCCTTGTTTGAAACTCGCTGTCATGGCATGGGCGTCCACATCCTCCACAATGCCTAGCATGCCAATGGTGGGGGTGGGATAAATCGCACCGGTTGGGTTCTCATTATAAAAGCTGACATTCCCGCCCGTAACCGGGGTTTCCAAGGCTCGACACGCATCCCCCATGCCGCGCAGAGCCTCTTTGAACGTCCAGTACACCTCAGGTTTGTATGGATTCCCAAAATTGAGACAGTTGGTGATAGCCACCGGCTTTCCACCTGCACATACCACATTTCGAGCGGACTCCGCTACAGCAATCATGCCACCGCGATGGGGATTCAGATAGACATACTTCGCGTTACAATCTGTCTTGACGGCGAGCCCTTTTTTCGTGCCTTTTAAGCGAATCACCCCCGCATCAGACTCACCGGGTCCAACCACTGTGTTGGTCCGAACCATCGTGTCATACTGCTCAAAGACCCATCGCTTGGAGGCGATATTACTCGACCCCATGAGCTTCTTCACTGACTCACCAAACGATTCTTCTGCATCAAACGTAGGATCCGGTTGTGCCGCAAGCACGTCAAGATAGGCAGGGCGTGTCGCTTCACGCACATATTGAGGCGCTCCCCCTCCAAGAACCAATGATTCGGCCGGAATATCGGCCTTTACCTCGCCATCTTTTTCGTAAATCACACGATCTCCCTCGGTCACTTCACCAATAATCACCGCCTGAAGGTCCCACTTGTGATACACATCAAGCACTTCTTGCTCACGTCCCTTTTCGACCACCACCAACATGCGCTCCTGGGACTCACTCAGCAAGAGTTCATACGCTGTCATGCCCTCCTCACGAGCCGGCACGAGATCCAGATTAATCCGCATCCCCGCATTCCCTTTTTCCGACATTTCTGAGGTCGAGCAGGCAATCCCAGCGGCTCCCATATCCTGCATTCCAACGATTGCCCCCGTCTTGAGTACCTCAAGACTTGCCTCAAGCAATAATTTCTCGGTAAAAGGATCCCCCACCTGAACACTTGGACGCTTTGCTTCACTCTCCTCGCTAATCTCTTCCGAGGCAAAGGTCGCACCATGAATACCATCACGTCCTGTTCGGGAACCCACAATGATGACAGGATTTCCCACGCCATGAGCAATCGCCGAAACCGTTTCGCCTACTTTGACGACACCCACAGACATCGCATTGACTAAGGGATTACCCTCGTAAACAGGGTCAAACACTACCTCCCCACCCACAACCGGCACACCAAACGAGTTTCCATAATCGCCAATCCCTCGAACCACGCCATCAAGCAGGTATTTCACCCGTGGCGCATCAGGGCTCCCAAAACGTAGGGAGTTCAGACTAGCAATTGGGCGAGCCCCCATTGTGAAAATATCTCGGTGAATCCCACCCACACCTGTCGCCGCCCCTTGATAAGGTTCCACAGCCGAGGGGTGATTATGAGACTCAATTTTGAAGGCACACGCGTATCCGTCCCCGATGTCTACTAATCCCGCATTCTCCTCGCCCGCTTCCACAAGCAACGCTGGGCCAGATCGAGGGAGCTTTTTGAGCTCAAGAATGGAGTTTTTGTACGAACAATGCTCACTCCACATCACAGAGTAGATACCTAACTCAACGTATGTTGGTACTCTACCTAATTTTTCGAGAACCCAACCGTATTCCTCATCTGTCAATCCGTGCTCACGGGCCAGTTCAGGAGTGATTTCAGGCTCAT
>JAQCBZ010000030.1 GCA_027621355.1 Bacteroidota bacterium
ATACTCATGGGATCTTGATGGTGATGATGTTGAAGATGCAAATACTGCGACCGTGCAATATACCTATACAGCAAATGGCGTCTACCCTGTGATACTTACTGTCACAGATCCAGATGGGGCGACATCAGTAGATCAACTAGAAATCATAGTTGGTAATACTGCTCCTGAGGTAACGATACTGGAGCCTTCCAATGGTGGTTTTTATGAAGATTTTGATGAAATCGAATACTCCGTCGACGTAATGGATGCTGAACAAGGAAGCATTGGTAATGGGATAGATTGTCAGGACGTCGCTGTAGAACCCTCAATAGGACACGATGATCATGCTCATGGGACAGGGCCACGTAATGGTTGCACGGGCATCTTTACAACAGAAACGCATGGAGAAGGTCCTGATAACGTTTTTTATGTGTTAGCCGCCACATATGATGATGATGGAGCAGGAGTAGGCGCCTCTCTTCGTGGAAGTGACGGCATAGTATTGAATATGAAACGAAAACAAGCCCAACATGCTGTTGAATTGATTGATTTGCAAACTGAAACAACGGGTGATGTTTTGGGAGGAGGGCAAAATGTGGGCTTTGCCAATCAAAACTCTGCCATGAAATTTAGTTCCATGAATTTTGAAGGGATTGACTTTATCACCCTTCGGTATGCCTCCAATCGAATTGCAGCCGAAGTCGAGGTTCGAGTTGATTCTCTAGATGGCGAATTGATTTCAACCATTGGGACACAAACAACAGGAGATTGGAAAGCATATGACTTTTTTTCCAGCGCCTTGCAAAACCCTGGCGGGACTCGGGATGTCTACGTTATTTTCAAGAGTGATGATGGAAATAGTGCCCTTGGGAATATCAATTGGATAGATTTTCACGGCAAAGGGGTTGCAAAGACTCATCAAGATTCTTTGCGAGGACTAGCAGCTACCTATTATTCGAATCCCGACTTCACAGGTACTCAAATTATCCGAAAAGATCCTATGATTGCCTTCCAGTGGGATGATCGTGGACCGCATGAATCTTTTCCAGAAGAGGGGTTTAGTGTGAGATGGGAAGGTGAATTGACGGTAGATAGGTTTGGGTTTTACAAATTTTTCACTGATCCAGTAAACGGGAAAGCACAGGTTTGGCTGAATGATGAAATGTTGATAGATGAAGGCAGCAATGAGTCTGGCACTAAATCATTGCAAGCCAATACCCCGTACACACTCAAGGTCGAGTATTCACATACGACAGGAGAGTCTGGCATGTTCTTTCGATGGATCCCTCGATGGAATGGCACCCAATCAAAGAACGTGATTCCACCCGACGCTCTCACTCCTAGCGCTGAAGTTCTACTTGTGTCCAATGCATCTATACCAAAGGACATCCCTCAGGAGTTTTCACTGAAGCAAAACTATCCTAACCCCTTCAACCCAACCACCAATATCGAGTACACACTTCCTCGCGCAGGTGCAGTAACACTGTCTGTGTTCAATACACTTGGGCAAGAAATCGGTGTACTTGTCAATGATAATCAAGCGGCAGGGACGCACCAGGTTCAATTTGATGGGACTCAACTTACAAGTGGAACCTACTTCTATCAATTGGACTTTGAAGGACAATCAAGGGTACGGTCCTTTTTGTTACTGAAATAACTTCAGGGGTTTTCGAGCATGTGGGGAACAATGCCGTAGGTAAACGAAAACCCTTGTTCTGCATTACCATTTGTGAGCCCAAACCAGCCCCGATCATCCCATGCGGCAGACGCCATGCCCTCGGCTTTGGCCGTTTGAACAACTGTACGATAGTAATCACGAACAAGTTTGGTATTCCTTTGGGCTTGGTCCTCACGCCTTCCAACTCCAAATTCACCGTAGTGTAAGGGAACACCTAAGACCCTTCCATGGGCGGCAACCTCCCTCATTCTGCTCGCCGTTGCTTGATCCCCAGTATACGCACTGTTTTCTCCTTCCTGACCGCAAAACTCCCAAGGGTCATAACTATGAACCTGTATTGTAAGGTACTCATCGCTTCCATTTCCAGGTAGTGATGCTTTGTCAGGGTAGTTTGAGAAAATCTGATTGTGATTTCCCCATGAGTTTGTTCCGAGCATGATAATACGCTTTTCATTATTCCCACCAGTACTCCTAACAGCTTCTGTGCCGATACGCATAATTTTGCGAGTATAACCAATGGCTACTGGGTCATTGTGCGTTACAGGTCCGCCCATTTGGCCAAATGCCCCCTCAGGTTCATTTAGTAGCTCAAACACAAGTTTCTGGTCATATTCTATGAAATAATTGGCAATGTCGGTCCATAGTGTGGTGAACTTTTCATCAAATTCAGCTGAATTATCATAGTGTTCTTTGAAGTGCCGCTCATGATGTGCGTTAATGATGACATACAAATCCTGCTCAAGTGCAAAATCAATGGTCTTTTTAAGCTCTAGGAAACGAGGATGATTAAAATTCACTTCTCCTTTTTCGTTTGCAAGTGCATCCCCTCCAAACCCTTCCATCCATGTGACTGGAATGCGAATGTGATTCATTCCGGCATTTTTATACAGTAGAATCAATTGAGCGTTTTCATAAGAATCTGTGTCATTGTATCCATTATCAAAGGTATTACCTAGATTGAAACCAGCATCCATATTTGAGATAACTTCACTCGCAGGCAGAAAATCTGAAAGTGGATCATCTTCTGAATTAGTAGCAAGATTATCGCAGGAAACAAATAATATTACCGCAGTGGCTAGTAAATATGTTACTCTTGACAAGCCTGTAAGTAGTGACGTGACCTTCATAAAATTATTTCACATTTCGATAGTTGTTTAAAAGCAACAAGCATGAGGCGAATTACCAAGTCCGTTCCATACTATGCTTCATGTCGATGTTCTCTACTTCAATAAAAGTAGAGTCCTCCTTTTTTTTGAGACTCAATGGATCCTCGGTAAACCATTTTGAAAGTTTTGCAATGGGAACTAGCAAGAGGAAAAATATGGCCGTCAACAAAATCTTAGGGAAGATGAGGCTTAGAATATGCGCCAATTTGAACCAAAACCACTCTATTTTTCTAGCCACCCACTCCGAGAAGGCACCCAACGTCCCTACGATAATGGATGTATAAATCATCCAATCCATATCATAGAATAGAAATAGAATGATAAATCCAATCGTAATGACTAATACGGTCGTCTGTGGAGTCCCTTTGCCCATATTTCAAACTAAAAGAGTGTGTAAATAAAAGGGGCTAGTGCGCTACCTCCGCCAAAAACAATTAAAAATCCAAGCAGAAGTAACACTACAATAATTGGCGCTAACCAATATTTTTTACGCTCTTTTACATAGAGCCAGAAATCGCTAAGAAAGTCTATCATAGACTACGTTGGTAAAGTTTAATCTGGACGAAAGTGTGTCCTCCACTTTTCTCGATTTTCCCATTCGGGCTGAGCTCTTTTCTCCAATATATAATTGTTTACAACAAGCCAATCCATTTCAGTACTCATAAAGCATCTATATGCATCTTCTGGCGAACAAACAATGGGTTCCCCTCTGACGTTAAAACTGGTATTAATCAAAACGCTACAATCTGTTTTTTGCTTAAAAGCCTCAAGTAGAGACCAAAAACGTTGGTTCGTTTCTTTATGCACAGTCTGAACCCTAGCAGAAAAGTCAACATGAGTTATGGATTGTAAGGTACCGCGATCCACATACAACTTATCCCATATCGAAAAAATATGATCATTTTTGGTCATGTCACGGCTCTCTTGTTGCTTCACTTCAGCCACAAGAAGCATATAAGGTGAGTGAGTATCCAAATCAAAATACTCCTCTACATTTTCTCTTTGAACTGCCGGGGCAAACGGACGAAATCCCTCTCTATACTTAATTTTGAGGTTAAGTTTCTTTTGCATGTCCTTGTCGCGCGGATCCGCCAAGATACTTCGATTCCCTAATGCTCTTGGGCCAAATTCCATTCTCCCTTGGAACCATCCCACAACCTGACCACTATCTAGCGCATCGGCCACTTTTTCACACAATGCATCAAAAGATTCTATGTGATCATACACTGCCTTCTGTTTTTTGAATGCGATTACAACCTCTTTATCAGAAAAGTCTGGTCCTAGATAGCTGCCCTTCATCGCATCGGGCTGATTCGTTACCTGCCTTGGATTTTCATAGTACATATGATGCGCCAACAAGGCTGCACCCACAGAACCACCCGCATCCCCAGAAGCAGGTTGAATAAAAATGTCTTTAAATAACTGTGCTTTGAGAAGCTTTCCATTGGCTACACAGTTTAAAGCAACTCCTCCCGCCATACACAAATAGTCAGAATTTGTGAGCCGTTTTGCTTCTCTTGCCATTTTGAGCACGATTTCCTCTGTGACTTGCTGAATAGCATAGGCAAGGTTGCAATGGGATTCTTCTAGAACTCCATCATGGGTAACCTTCTTGCACTCAAATAGTTTTTCCCATTTGGAGTCATTCAACATTTTGAGACCCGTTGTATAGGTAAAATATTCTTGATTCAGCCAAATAGATCCATCTTCATAGATAGTGACTAGATGATCTTTGATTTTCTTGATGAATGCAGCCGTTTGTTCTGAATTTGGATCGCCATACGGTGCCAGTCCCATCAATTTATACTCCCCAGAGTTGACCTTAAACCCTAAAAAGTAGGTGAATGAAGAATAAAGAAGACCCACAGAGTGAGGAAACCTCATCTCTCTTAACATCTGGATTTGATGCCCCTCTCCTTTCGCTATCGTGGCTGTAGCCCACTCCCCTACACCGTCAATAGTCAAAATGGCAGCGCTTGGAAAAGGTGAAGGGTAAAACGCACTTGCTGCATGAGACATATGATGAGCAGGAAACAGGAGTTTAAGATCCTTCTTGTTGTAGGGTTCCACGCTATTGAGTCCCTCATAAATCTGTTTTTTGAGAAACATCTTCTCCTTGAGCCAAATTGGAATTGAGAGAACAAATTGCCTCAAACCTTTGGGAGCAAATGCATAATACGTTTCTAATAACCTCTCAAATTTCAATAATGGTTTATCGTAAAAAACTACCGCATCTAGTTCATTTAGACTGAAGCCTGTTTCCTCTAGACAATATTTAATTGAATGAACAGGAAAACCTGCATCGTGTTTTTTACGGGAATATCGCTCCTCTTGGGCTGCTGCGATTATTTCCCCATCCACTATAATTGCAGCTGCTGAGTCATGATAGAACGCCGATAATCCGAGTATTTTGCTCATATCGCATCAATATAGCTTTTCAATTGTTTAGCATACAACTGATCACCATTGAGTATGTGCAATGAAGGTGAGGCCATTCAAAAACTTATGTGATTTATGTAACCAATGTTACACTCTTGCTAGTCGTTTTTTGACTACCATACTTTTTTTAAAAATACATCGGGATAACACAATGAAAACTAACTATTTGCTGCTTTATATCGCAGCGATACCTCTCCTTTTTTCAGCTTGCAATACCACTTCACCTGAAGTAGCCATGATGGAGGATTTAGCAGAAAGTTGGATCCATTCTTCTTACGAAAGTAAGGATGCTGCCTATGCCATGGTGTCTGAGAATATGAGCGAAAGTGGGATGAATATTGGCTCACGATATATCGGCTTTGGATTTAATTACAATGCTGATGTTGTAGACACAGATGGCATGGTCGTTACCAATGTCATAGATGGTGGACCAGCTTCTTCTGTCCTACAAGAGGGGGATGAATTCATCACAGTCAACGGAGTCAAAGTCACTCAGGAAACAATCGACAACGGAAGGTTATCCTTTCGAGGCAAACCTGGAGAACCAGTGAATGCTATGATTATGAGAGACGGCGAAATGATGTCAATCTCTGTAACCAGAGGAATTGTAGAACCAACGTATGACAAGGCGCAAATCCTTGAAAATATATCAGAGTCTGATGCAGAATCTTGGGGTGAAAACTCATTAGGATATGATATAAGAGAAATCGTCTCCGACCCTGTACGTCGTATTGTCTATGTCAAAACATGGGACAAATTTCTTGATGATGTTTCAGGTCTTGAAGCTGAGTCTTTGACATTAACCCGCTTCGAATTTGACCAAACTGGTAAGGTGCTTTCTGTTGGGAATATGTCAGAAGATGCATTAGTTCTCCGTCAGACAGGTTGGTCAATTACTCGATAAACAACGTCCTTTTAATCACTAAACTTAATTATGAAAATGATGAAATCAATCCTTGTAGCTACACTCTTTGTGTTTGGCTGGTCTTTGAGCTCAGTGGCTCAGTCTTACCCTGAAGCCTTGAAAGAACCAACACCATTTTTGTGGGGAGCAAGTACCTCTTTGGATGGTGAATCTCTCTCTTACCCCTTCACAGAAGATATGTTTATCAATGGTTGGACACTGTTTTTAGCTCCAGCCGACACACAGTATTATCATAGTCACAACACCAATATGCTCTATTTTGTGCTAGAAGGGTCCTTGGCGGAAAAAACAATGGATGGTGAAACTAGAATTATCAAACAAGGACAAGGAGGAGTATCAGCAGTAAATGAGTGTCATATCAACTTTAATGCGGGCACTGATACGGCAAAAGTCCTTCTCGTAATGTTTGGTTCTGAGGGTCTTCCAGGTACGGAAACCGAATCTTGTACCGAGGAATAAACAGAAAATAAGATGACTAATCAGCTGTTTTATGCTAAGGGGATCTTCATGATCCCCTTTTTTATTCTATCTCTTGTTGCCATGACTTCTTGTACTACGTCTACAAGCAGGATTACAGAACAAGAAGTTAAAGATCTATTCAACTCATACTTTTTTGAACTTTCAGTCGATTCAGAAGGTAGAGACGGAGTGTATGACTTGATCACCAGTGATTACTACCTCTTCGAAAATGAGAAAAAGTACTCGATGCCAGAGTTTCTAGAGTTTGTGGACAGCTTTGATATCGTTGATGATAATTGGATGTTTAGTGATTTTGATATCAGCATTGACGAAAACTCGGCGCACGTTACACTCAAAAATTCTGGCCGTTTTATTGTTAATGTAGAGTCAGGAAGACAGCAACTCGACTATGATTGGCTAGAGAGTGCTTATATCGTTAGAGAGGATGGAGAACTAAAGTTCAAATTTTACTTTAGCGACACAGTATCCCTGACTGTAACTGATCTTTAGGACTGTGTTAATTAAGGACACTTATAGGTCAATTATAAGTGTCCTTAACTTTATTCTTCTCAATTCGTGAAATGAGTACTGAGCTTGAATTCCCCATCCACATAAGATCCAACGGGAATGTAAATCTCATCCCAGTGCTCTCCAGCTGTACTCCAATAAGATTCTCTAACGGCAGGTAAATCCTCTACATACTGTTGACGACATTCTTGAATGGCTTTTTCGTCAGCAAGGAAATCATCCCAAGAGTTGTAAAATATATAACCTTCAAAGGTAGTCCCTGATCCACTATAATGGCTGGATATTCTACTACCAGATGCATTGCCACACATCTCAGTAGCCTTATCAAGGGCTTCATATGCTTCTCTAAACGTGGCTCCATCAGACCATTTTGGTGTGTAATAACTATTAATAATCACGCCTGGCTCTTGCCAATTAAATGTTCCAAACCCACTGACTTGAACGACTCGGATCTCGTCTGTATGTCCTTCTAGAAACATTGAAAACCATTCTGCCGCCTTTGCTTCAAATGCTTCACGGTCTTCCTCTGACATGTCTGCAGTATATTCGGCCATCGACCCCCAAAGATCATCTGCATTTAGATCATCCATCGAATCATACATATCATATGCAATTATTGATGCCTTACCAGCATACATGTGACGTTTTACAAAATGCCCTGAAAGTGTACGTAGGTCACTTTGCATACTTGCATCCGTCATCTCCTTGTGGAGTTCTAAAAAGCGTGGTATATCTGTTGGATTAATGTCCAAATAGTACTTTTGCAAAGTATACTGCTGGGTAGGTTGGGCAAAGACTGAACCAATTCCAATAAATAGAATCAGAAGTAGTGAAGAAATTAGTTTTTTCATTACAAGTTGAATTAAAGGTTATTGATTAGGTTAGTTTTGTGGAACTCTCTCGTACAGCAGATTGTCCTTATGGGCCATGGTCATATCAACTAGTTGCTCTAGTACATCTGGATGTTCTGACCTAAGTGTTGATATATACTCACTCCATGCCTCGTGAAACTGAAGTTGATCATCGGCTTGGAAGTAGTAGTTGGTATTCCATTCATCCCCCCATTCATGAAGAAGTAGTCCGAAGCTGTTTAGTTTGCCTTCATCTACCATCTCCATTAGAATTGGATATGCATATTCCCGGAATAGGGATACCCAAGTGCCTTGATCAGCAAAGCTAACTCGGTTTTGATTAAGCATAACCGTTCCAGATGTGATTTCACCGTTACCGTAGAAGGCTGTATGAATGTAGATGTTATCTTTATGCTTGAGAATTTTGCGTTGTGTTTCATTCAAAACATCTTCGGGCACGTCTAATTCAGCGCTATAGCGGTCCCATGCATCAAAAAAAGCACTTTTATCTTCGGCTACGAAGTAAACATTATGATTGTATTCATCTCCCCATGAATGGGACATGTGGCCAAAGCCCAGCAGATCCCCTTGCGAGACTAACGAATTCCAAAAGGGTCTTTCATATTGATCAAAGACACTGAATACATCTGCTTGGTCAGATAGTTTTGTTAAATTAGAAATTACAACAACGGTATTAGATGCGTTTGGATCCGCATCTTGTGCAAATGCTCCACTCGTAAAGAGCATTAGAATGGTAAGACTTAGTAGTTTCTTCATCAGATAATTAATTGATTGACATTTAGTTACATCCCATCTTGTCAACAAATTTATCCTAAGCTCTTTTAAAATGATGTGACTTTTGTTACATAACCACCTTTCAAATGTTTAGGATTCGACCGTTTGTGATATTTATATCATCTATTTTTTATGGATCAAGAATAGGTGATCAAACATTTCACATCATGGGACTTGACGAGACCGATATCAAGTAGGCAAAGTTTATCAAGCACCTGGAAACCAGCCTTACTGCAAAGTTCTGCAGAAGCTTGAAGGGTGCCCCCCGTGGCATAAACATCGTCAACCAGAACAACGGAAGGCTTGGATGGGTTTTTGGGCGCGTCTTTAGATGCGCTAATGGGCGCTTCGGCCGGAGTCATTTCAATGGTGTCACTACCATACTCAAGGTCGTAGCTAAGCTGCACAAGATTTGCGTTGGGAAGCTTTCCTTTTTTACGAATCAGTCGAATTCCTCCTCCATGGCGTGCTGCCAAAGCTGCGGCTATGATGAATCCCCGAGATTCAATTCCAACCCAGTAATCTGGTTTCGACTTGGTTAAGGCTGCGATATCATCAATGGCGGACGTGAAGGCATGAGGGTCTGCGAGAAGTGGTTGAATGTCCCGATAAAGGATCCCCGGAGATGGAAAGTCTGCGATGTTGGCGATGTACTCGCGATATTCAAGGTTGGAGGGCATAAAATAGGCGTTTATTTATCAATAATAGATTTGGAGGTGATGTAAAGAATGATGTAATTATGTTATAAACTTAATTAACGAGTCATCATGAGAGAGATTTTTAAGCCGTCTGATATTTTTATTCTTTTAGCGTCCCTATTCAGTATGGGCATTAGTGTCTATTACTGGTTCTCGGGGATGAAGGATGCAGGCATGTTTATAGGAATATGGGTGCCATCTATTCTGGCTTTTGGAATCTACATCAAATTGTTGATTTACAACAAAAAATAACCCCATGTTTAATTCAGATATCTTCATTATTGGCATTTTTGCCTTTGGGTTGCTTGTAGCGGGAGTGGGGTTCTCGATCTATGAGTTCAAAAAGATGCAGGACGAGCGCGATTAATCCTTTTTCCATGATTATTGGACATCAAAGGGTCATTCTTCTTCTATTTCTACTGTTTTTTTCAACTACGGGCTGTTCTATCAAAGTGGGTGATGTAGCCATTAGTCGATCGACAGGAGACGAGTTTGCACTCGTAGAGCATGCCGTGCCCGCTAAGGATGGTCGTCTTGTGAGTCGGTTAGCGTTACTCAATGACGCTGATGAACTTGCCTATCCAGATAGCACCCTTGAAGTGCTGTCTGATTCGTTAATGGATTCGTATCGAATTTATCGGGTGATTGCAGGCACGAAATATGAAGTGCATCTGCTAGAGGATCAATTTATGTTTCGGACCGATTAATCCTTTGGGTTAATTCCTGTATAAACGCTTCGATCTCTGCTCGTTCTTGCTCGTCTTCGGTTTTGCTGAGCAGCATTACTCGCTGGGATCTTAAGATCTTGAGCCTTCTAGGTGACATCTGTTCCAGTTCTTCCTCGGGTAGGCGGATCATGCGCTTTCGTTGGATAGTTCACGCAGCAATGCAGTGACCTTTTCCCGAATCGTGTCTCGAACCACTCTAAATTCATCTGGACCCATCTCGCGAGGATCAGGGATATCCCAATCAATGCGTTGTTTCGCAGGCACCCATGGACATTTATCCCCACAGCCCATGCTAACCACAGCATCAAAGGGCTCATCCGTGGGTAACTCATCGACCGACGTGCTGTCGTGCGTTGACAAATCATAGTCAAGCTCAGCCATTGCGCTTACGGCTCTCGGGTTAATCTTTCCTGATGGCGCGGATCCTGCACTATACGCCTCTACAGCGAAACCACTCATGTTCGCAAAGGCTTGGGCCATTTGGCTTCTGTTGGAATTTTCGATGCAAACAAAGGCGATTTTTAGCATTCTTACGTTGGTGCTATTTCTTGAATTAGTTTGGCGAAGCTGTTCAAAAACCTCGGTTGCGTGTTTTCACGTTGCGATTACGCAAACTACTCTTCGTTTGTAATCAAATTATAAAGTCGATCAAAAAACGTTGCAATGACAGCGCCTAGTAATGGAGCCGTAACATAAATCCAAAAATGCGTGTAGTCACCTAATACTGCTGCAGGACCAAACGAACGTGCTGGATTCATGGATGCACCTGTAATTGGTCCAGCAACTAGAGCTTCAATGAAGATAATTCCGCCAATCACTACTCCAGTTAGCAAACGATTCGATTCAACGGCTAGAATCCTGAATATCGTGATCATGAGCATAAACGTCAGAAACACTTCCAGCGCAAATCCTTTCCATTCCGCGACAGATAGAGATGTCATTCCGAGATTTCGATCCTCCGGAAATAGAATGTGAATCGATAGAGAAGCCGCAAACGCCCCGAGAAACTGTGCTATTACATAAAACAATGAGTCTAGAGCAGAGATCTCCTTTTTTAGCCAAAATGATAGGGTGACAGCTGGATTGATGTGTGCACCAGATATAGGGCCAAACATGTAGACCATTAACGCAACGATGGACCCAAATGTTAAGGATATTCCAAGATGACCAATAGGCTGAAGACCTGCGGCCGTGTATGCTGTATTGACGACAACTGCGCCTGTACCAAAAAAAACTAGTGCAAAAGTGCCAGTGAATTCTGAGAGTGCTTTTTGTAGACGATGTATCATTGGGTGTATAATTAGTCTAAGATAGTGTGTAAGTCGTCCATCAAATCCTCCACATCTTCGATTCCCACACTTAGTCTTACTAGTCCGTCGGCGAGGCCTGCTTTATGACGAATGTCGGCTGGAATAGATGCATGGGTCATCGTAGCTGGATGATTGACCAGACTCTCAATACCACCAAGGCTTTCCGCCAAAGTGAAATATTTGAACTGGGATATCTTCATCGCAGTCTCTTCGACGGAGGCTTTTAGTTCAAAAGAAAGCATACCACCAAAATCGGACATCTGCTTGGCTGCCGTCACATGTCCAGAATGACTTGCTAATCCTGGATAATATACCTTGGCTACATTTGGGTGCTCTTCAAGCATATGAGCAATCGATTTGGCGTTGGTGCAATGACGATCCATTCGCACACCCAAGGTTTTGAGGCCTCGGTGGGTGAGCCATGTTTCAAATGGAGAGGGATTCAAGCCCATGGATAGCCGTGCAAAATCAAACGCTTCTTTGTATTGCGCATGATTCGTGACAATGGCCCCTCCTACTACATCGGAATGGCCTCCAATGTATTTTGTCGTGCTATGCCAGACAATATCTGCGCCTAATGTGAGTGGCTGTTGTAGTGCCGGAGAGGCGAAAGTATTATCGACAAAGGAAATCACATCATGCTTCTTGGCTGCTGCACACGCTTGTTCGATGTCGGTGATTCGTAGCAAGGGATTGGTAGGGGTTTCGAAAGAGAGCAAGGTGTAGGATCCCGTTGCTAGCTCCTGTTTGACCGCTTCAAGATCATCAAAAGGCATCGTTTTGAAGCCAATGCCCATCTTTTCAAACACCTTGGTCATGAGCCTGTATGTCCCACCATACATGTCATTAATGCCGAGGACATTGTCCCCAGGTTTAAGAATGTGCAATAGGGCGGTCACTGTAGCTAGGCCACTGGAAAAGACAGTCGCATAGGTTCCTCCTTCAAGTGCTGCAATCGCTTGCTCAAGATTGGTGAA
>JAQCBZ010000031.1 GCA_027621355.1 Bacteroidota bacterium
TGTCCGCAGTCCAGTAATACTTATCTGATCCTAGTGTAGCGTCTGTGACATTGACTGTTGTTTGTGCCATTGACTGCGTAGCATAAAGCAGAATTATGGCTAGAAATTGTAAATATTTATTCATTTTATTGTTTGTTTTTATTGTTGATTAATAGTTAAAGATTGTAACTAACACTTATTCCATATGATCTTCCTTCTTTGTACCCATAGTAAATGTATTCTTGCCCCTTGAATGTGACTTTCTCTTTGAAGTATGAATTAAGAAGGTTTTTACCAGACAGTTTAAAGGTTAAAAATTTTCCGATTTCTTTGTTTAAGGCAATGTTAAATGTTCCGAAACCTTCTTCATATATATCTGGAGCAGCGCCAATTGTGACTTTTGAGAGTCTATCATCAAAGTAATTGTAGCTTAGTGTCGAGGAGAATCCATTCTCGCTGTTGCTATATGCAAGATCTAGATTGATAATGAATGGAGACTGTCCCAGAAGTGGTCTAGTGCTTTTTGCATCATCTTTGATCGTTCTAATAATGATCATTTCTTTATCTGAGATATCAACTTCAGATTTAACAAAAGTTAGATTAGAGCTGAAACTAAAATCCTTAAGATTGTCGGATATGAATCCTAGATTTTTCCTTAATTCGAATTCGACACCATAAACATTCCCCGATGGCACATTCTGGATTGTTTCATTCAGTGTAGAGCTTCCACCACCAAAAGTTGGGTCAATGATTCTTTCTATTGGTTGCTCTAACCACTTATAGAAAAATGACATTGATATAACTTCTCCACTATTGGGATATAACTCATAACGAGCATCAAGGTTTTTGATTAAGGTGCGTTCGATAATAGAGCTTCCCCTAAATAAGTTGTCACCTGCAAAATCAAAAGAAACATACGGTGCCAATTCGCGAAAGGTAGGACGTGCAATTGTGTTTGTGTATGCAAGGCGAAGATTTGATTTTTCACCAAGTGAAAAAACAGTATTGATTGATGGGAGCAAATCTTTGTTGTTCAATCTTCCTTCGGGTGATCCTGGATCTTGTGAAATCACCTCCATTTCAATTGATTCTTCCCTAACACCACCTATAATATTTAACCATGGTGTCAGCCTAAGATTAACCATCACAAACCATGCTGATATGTCTTGTGCTGCGTCATAATTACTTCTTTCTGATGATGCCAGCAAGAAATAGGTTCCTATAACGGGATTTTCAAAGTCATTATTAACGACTCCTAGATTGGAAAAGTAAGCAACATCATCTCCATTAAATTCTGTGTATCGCTCAGTACTACTACCTTCGTATAGGTCATATCTGTATTCACGAAAATCCCTATCAGTTGCTTGAAAACTGTATCCTGCTTTGATCTCTTGATCTAACTCATTTAGTTTGAAAGGGATGGTTAAATCGGTTTGTAGAGTTTGATTATTTTCAGCTAAGTCTCTGAAAAAGCGACTAGGCCGGGGGAATAAAGATGCAGGATTTTGATAGAAAGTTACCGTTTGGCCATTAATAACTCTTTCCGAAACTTGGCTTTCAAAAAACCTTAAATCAGGTTGATTTTGGCTATTTGTGTTGGTGGAGACATTCCAATTTAGCTGCACCCCATTTAATCTTGTAAACTCGTGCCTTCCTCTTCCTTGAAAGGATAATAAGGCTCTGTCAACGTATGAATTAACTTGAGTTCTGTATGTTGCTGAAGGAGAGTCTTGCCAATAACCCGTTAGAAATCTACCTTGGTTGACACCACTTTGAGTCCTAATTGCAGTAAAAGTCACCTTGTTTGTCTTGTTTATCACAGCAGAAACTGATGCCAGCGCACCCCAATCCACTGAATGTGATCCACGACTATCTGATTGGAATTCTTTCTTTGTATCTAATTCATTTGTACTTGCATAATCAACGCCAATCAACTCATATCTACCACCTACACCATCGGTATAATTCTTGTAGGAATTTGAATAATTGAAAGACGCATTGTAACCAATAGAGTTATCCTTCAAGTCAAATCTGTTTCCGTGCGCTATTGAGTAGGATTGATTAATTGCAGCTTGACCCAGAGATGGGATCATCTCAGAGTTAAAGGACTTTGATATCATGTCTAATTGTTGCGCTGCATTGATATCTCTTCTAGCATTGATACTATTTGGGAAATCTTCAATGCTTAGCGCTCTTACAGTCGCAGGTCTATTGCGTGAGTCATCAGCGATGCCAAGCCAGTCATTATCCGTTCTCGTGCCAAGTAAGATGTCCTTGCCAGTAGTTGAAGAATTAAACGTAGCAGACGAAGAAATAGTTAAGTAGCGATAATCTGGAATATCTTTAGTTGAAACATCAACGAGACCCCCAGAAAATGTACCTGGCTTATCTGGTGTAAACGTTTTGACAGTCACGATGTTCTCTAATAGTGAACTTGGAAAAAGATCTAATTGAAATGCTTTTCTGTCTGGATCTGATGTTGGCAGTTCTATACCATTCAGTAGAGTATTAGAGTACCGATCCCCCAATCCTCTCACATACACATATTTTCCACCAACGACCGAAGCACCCACCACTTTGGTCATGGCAGCAGCAGCATCCCCAGCACCCGATTTAGAAATCGTTTCTGCCGAGATTGCATCCGAGAAGGCAATCGCTTTTTGGCGTTGTCTAAGCAAGCCCGCTTCATTATTTAGGATAGCTCCTGCAGAGACGACTACCTCTTCTAAATTGACTCCCTCCGTTTGCATTGCAATGTCAATCTTAGTCACTTCATCAGCAACAACAACTACGTCTGTAATGGTTTGAGTAGCATAGGAGATATAACTCACACGCAACGTGTAAGAACCTGGCTGCAGGTCTTTAATTAGATAATTTCCGTCAAAGTCGGCTACTGCCCCACTGGATGTTTCCACCACAAGAACTGAGGCGCTAAACAATGGATCCCCTGTTTCACCATCAACAATGGTTCCTGAAATTCGCCCGGATTGGGCATAGGAGGTAATAGATACAACATAAATGCTCACAAATGTGAGTAAGAGAGAGTAGCTAAAGCGCATATCAAGTAGTTAGTTTCTGTGTACATTTCACAGACTATATAATATCTACCTTGTGCGTTTGCTTTGCGTTAACCCATCATTATCGTTGTGTTAGCTAGGCGTTAACGAATTGTTAACTATTGCCTCTCTTCGTCTCTTTAACTTCTTCCACAACAATATCATGCGGGCGTTCACCTAACATCTCTTTTAGATCTTTTTGAGTTAAGACCTCTTTCTTCAAGAGCGTTTGAGCCATCTCTTCGAGTTGATCACGATGTGATTCAAGAAGTGCCTTGGTACGCTTATGATTTCTCTCAATGATATTGCGAACCGCTTCATCGATTCGTTGGGACGTATGGTCCGAATACTTCTTATTGATGCCATAACTCGCGTCAGGATTTTGGGAATCTTTCAGTGAAATGTACCCAAGCTCTTCACTCATGCCATAATCTGCGACCATAGCATAGGCTAGATTTGTGATTCGTTCAAGGTCATTTTGAGCTCCTGTAGAGATACGTCCAAAGACGATTTCTTCAGCCACTCGACCCCCTAGGAGTGCACAAATGCGGTCATCCAGTTCTTCGACCGTCATCAAGAATCGATCTTCAAGGGGCGTTTGTAAAGTATAACCCAAGGCGGCGAAACCACGTGGCACGATGCTTACTTTTAAAACAGGATCGGTATGCTCGAGGAACCATCCCACAATCGCATGGCCTGATTCGTGGTACGCGACGATTTTGCGCTCATGAGGACTGATAAGCTTGTTCTTCTTCTCAAGGCCAGCGACAACCCGCTCGATAGCGTCTTGGAAGTCTACCATTCCAACGGATTTCTTTTTGCGTCGGGCCGCAATCAACGCTGCTTCATTACACAGATTGGCAAGCTCTGCTCCAGCAAAGCCTGGGGTCTGAGCCGCAAGTACTTTCATGTCAATATTCTTAGCAAGTTTCAGCTTTTTTGCATGAACGTTTAGGATTTCGACACGGCCGTTGAGGTCAGGTTTATCAATCAAGATCTGACGATCAAAGCGACCCGGACGAAGCAAGGCTGAGTCTAACGTGTCTGGACGGTTGGTGGCCGCCATAATAATGACACCCTTGTCGCTATTGAATCCATCCATTTCGCTGAGGAGCTGATTCAATGTGTTTTCACGTTCGTCGTTGGAGCCCATCATCATTCCCCGGCCTCGACTACGGCCAATGGAGTCTATCTCATCGATAAAGATGATACATGGAGCCTTCTCTTTTGCCTGTTTAAACAGGTCGCGCACGCGAGACGCCCCAACACCGACAAACATTTCAACAAAATCTGACCCGCTTAAGGAGAAAAATGGCACATCTGCTTCACCGGCTGTTGCCTTGGCAAGCAAGGTTTTTCCCGTACCTGGAGGGCCTACCAATAAAACCCCTTTCGGGAGTGCACCCCCCAATTTTGTAAACTTTTGGGGCGCCTTTAGAAATTCAACCACCTCTTCGACTTCTTCTTTCGCCTCTTCGAGCCCTGCAACATCTTTGAAGGAGATCTTATTATCTGACTGCTTGTCGTACAGAGATGCCTTGCTTTTTCCGATACTAAGTACCTGTTGACCTGGGTTCATTCTTCGGAAAATGAATATCCAAAAAATGATGAGCAACATGATCGGAAACAACCATATAAGTAACCCACCAAACCAATCCTCTTCAATACGAACATCGTATTCAACCCCATACTCATCCAAAACACTTCGGAGATCATCCCCTTCCAACATCATTGTTGTGAAACGATTGGCTTGCGTTTGGCCGGGCATCTGAAATGCGTCAGGCTCCTCACTTGGGGGTTCAACAATACCGTCTGTAATGGCTTGATCCGAATAGAGGCCGTCAATGCGAGATCCATTCACAATCACGACTTCATCAACATATCCCTGCTCCACATAGTCTAAAAAGACGCTGTACTTAATCTGTCCTGAAGGTTGACCTGGTAGAAAAAAGGCTTGGAAAAAGACAAGGATTAGAATCGGAATGGCATAGATCCATAAAGGAAATTTTGGTGGCTTCTTGCCATCACCTTTGTCCGTATTTTGCTGAGATCGATTTTGTGATCCTCTGGATGTAGCACTCCCCTTTGAGGCAGCACTTCCTTTCTTGGCGCCTCCCATACTTGGGAGTTTAAACGGCGATTTTCCTTTTTTGTCCTCTGACATCTACTTTTATAACCTTAATGAATGGCTTGAAATATAACGTTTTTTCGGGCGACTTCGTTTGTCAACCCCGGAAACTACTCTACCGAATCATCGTTGACCGAGTGCATAAGGATTCCTTCATTATGCTGGGTCACACGGCCTATAACGTTAAATAATCCTTCAAGGTCTTTGACTATGCTTGTTTCCGATTCTGGAATGGTAAAGACAAACTCATAATCCTCGCCTCCTAATAGAGCATATCGAGTCACATCTTCTTCCAATTCATCAGCCACCTGACGCGTCTCTAGTGAGATTGGGAGTGCGCTTTCATAAAATTCAAATCCACAGTTCCATCGACTTGAGAGGGTCTGCAGCTCATTATGCAAACCATTCTTGAGTAATGCATGGTGAAATCGAAGCGTTGGGTTTTGATCAAGTATGGAGGTTATCGCATCAGCATAGGCTTGGTTTGGGGTTGGGGCAAGTTGCTTTGCCACCACGACTTGATACGGTTCAAGATCTGGTTGTAGTGTTTGTTCAAGTTGAAGTTGCGCCTGCGTGGCCTCCTGCCAAATTTTCTTTTCACGGAGCAGGACTCGAAGTCCGGCAAATGCCGCTCCAAGCTCTCCAGTCACGCATAATAAGTCTCCAGACGTTGGCGGTGGAATATGGCGGCTAGGATGCGTATGCGAGCCAACCACTGTAAGGGCAACAGACACAGCTGTGGAAGCGGGTTGTAAGTCCATTGAGTCTAGCAAACAGCTTGAACGAGTCGATGCTTCTGACAGTCCTTCCACCCATTGGTGAATCAACTCTACACTAATATGATTGGGCGATGCGATGACCGAACTCACGTGATGAGCTTTGGCATGTGTGCTCACCAACTCTGACCAAGCAGCTGTGAACGCTTTTTGTGCCAAGCCTTGCATCGGTTGATACGTGAGATCGAAATGGACGCCGTCTTGAAAGAAAACTGTAGAGGAGGTGAGGTCATTGAATGGCAAACCAAGTGCCTTCACACCGTCCTGTTGATCCTGAATGGACTCCCTAAAACCTTCACGAAGCTGGTCAGCACCAACTTCTTGAATGGTCTGAAAAGACATGGATTAAATCTCGCGCTTGGTCGAGTAGTTAATGCGCAAGGTGCCTGCATGACGTAGTTCTTGCGTCACGTCAGTAATGAGTCCAAAATCGGAGTCTCTATCCACTCGCAGCGAAACAATGAGCCTTGGCTGTTCCATCAATTTATCATACATAATCGTACGAATGGCGTTGATATCATCAACAATGGCATCATCAATTTGCACCTTGGACTCCCCTACTTGAGTCGGTCCAAGACGCTCCGGGCCAATGTAGATATAGCTCACGAGACGCTTTTGCTCAATTTTCTCGATGTTCTCCGCTTGCGTGTAATCAATTTGGACTTTGAGCTCAACCTCTCTCAAGACTGTCGTCACCATGAAGAAAATCAAAAGCATAAAAACCACATCTGGCATGGCCGATGTAGGGACATCTTGCTTCGTATTCGCTGATTTCTTTTTAAAATGTGCCATAACTGGGCGTGCGTTAGTGTCCTGCGACTATTCGTTATGAGTTTCCTTCGTCTGGTTCAGCAATCGAGATCTTCTTAGGATAGACATCTTTTGCAATCGACTGGTATTGCTCGGATGTCTCCTCCAATGCATTAAACGGTACACCATATAAAGCGCGTGCTTTCTCATCACGAAGCTCGTTGTAGGCACCAATGACCTCATCAAGCATGTTGATGTAGATATCATAGGGCGTTTGGCGATCTGTTTTTATAGAGATAATCGCATCTGTTGGGTCTTCCGATAAATTTTCAACACAAGGATTGCCTGGCTCACAATTGGTGATAAAGTCTTTGACCTTTTGTTTGACCTCCGTGATAGACGATGGTGTTTCATCTAAGAGCACTAATCCTTGAGCATTCACCAAAATATTGAGAAGATTACGCTCTTTGATCGGTGGGGGCTCAATATTCTCATCTGGGATGGGTGGTAATGTCAATCCAATACCAGTGTCCACGTTAATTGTTGTGGTAACTAAGAAAAAGATGAGCAGAAGAAATGCAATATCCGCAAGCGATGATCCCGGAATTTCAGGATCTGGACGTTTTTTCTTGTTGAGTAGTGCCATGTTGGTCCCTATTACCTAAAGACTCCACGAACCGTGGTCAATGTGACACCCACGACCATAAAAATCATCATTACTACAAGTGTAATGACGCCAGCTTCCTGCCCTGTGCCGGTTGCAACGAATGAACCGCCGAATACAACAAATGGAACAGCAAAGGCAGCGATCGACTTCACATCTGTCTGACCACCGATTAGACCTTTGACTCCAGATGCTAGTGCGATGAGTAGTGCTCCACCCAGAAGGGCAAAAGCAATGATCATAGCAATAAGTCCCTGGTTGGTAAGTGCCAATGCAAGCGCAAATACAAGGGCGATTGGTATAATAAAAGTTCTGAGTAGTTTCATGTTCTTGATTCCTTTGAGGGTACGTTGTGCGCCAATCTAGCATTGACGCGTATTACGCAACGTGTTCCAGATTAGTCGGCGAGGATTTTCTTTCCTTGCTTCATAATGGCAAGTGAATCGATGAGTGCAACAGAGCTCTCCTCCATTTCGGCAATCATACCATCAATCTTGCTCACACAGTAGTTATACCCAACCTGAAGGATAATACCCGCAAGAAGTCCGCCCGCTGTTGTTAAAAGGGCAATCTTGATCCCTTCGGCAACAAGACTTGGAGAGATATCCGCTGCAGCTTGAATCGCATCAAATGCTTCAATCATCCCTACTACAGTTCCAAGGAACCCTAGAAGTGGTGCAGTTGCGATAAAGAGTGACAACCATACAAGCCCTTTCTCTAGGAAGCTCATTTCAATAGAGCCAAATGTTGAGATGGCTTTCTCCGCTGCATCGAGTCCCTCGTCTGCACGAAGCAGTCCAGCCTGGAAGACAGAGGCAACAGGGCCACGTGTGTTTGAGCAAAGCTCAATAGCTGCATCCACACCGCCATTATCAAGTGCTTCTTGCACCTCGCGAGTAAATTTCTTGGTGTCGATATCTGCAAGGTTGAGCGTAATGATACGTTCAAGGAAAATGGCAAGCCCGAGGATAAGTGCGATCAACACAGGCCACATCCAAGGTCCACCTTCATTAAATTTTTCTACGATGACATTAAAAAATCCTGCATCTGCTCCTGATTGAAGAAAAAAGAGAGCGATTGTTTCCATAGTGTGACTCCAGAGAATGACGTTAATTAGTGGAGAGTTAGTTAAAGACTGATATTAGTCTATTCTATTTAAAAACTCAAAGAGGGATTTGATTTTTTAACATTTAGAATGAGTCTATGACTCTTTTTTGGGTGCATATTTATAGAATCCATCGGGCTGTTGCTTGGACGGTTTGACGCAAAGAAGTGGCTCTATCTCGGCCGAATGGGTCATTTCCTACCCAGACTCCGACAGATCGTAACCCTAATTCAAATTCACCGACCTCACCTTGAATATCGAGTGACCAGCCACTACTCCACCCCTCTCCCACCCCTTGTGTGAGTTCAAAATTGACAAATGGATTGGTTGAACGAGTCGATGAGATCCACTGACCGTGTATGGAAGCGCGCGTTTGAAGGCGAGTGGCGGAGAAGGATCGGACCGTGAATTCAGCTCGGTGGCGTTGGCTGTGGGGGGTGTTGCCTTGTGAGGATAGAGTGCTCCTCTCTTGGGAAAATTGTGAGCCTATGTTTGCTTGAAACGTGAGGGATCTAGAGCGGCGTTGAGACCATTGGAGCATGAGATGGGTTCGGGTTAGGTCATAGGAGCGATTTGAAAAGGCTCCTGATGTGACTTGGTTCGATTCCCATGATGCACTAGGCGTCCATGTGGTGTTGGATAGGCTACCAAAAGTAGCCGATAGCTTCAGCGTAAGGAGTTTGTTGTTTTCAATCCCTCGACCTGCGTCTCGCAAAGATTGGGTGTACAGCCCCTGGAAAGCTATTCCTTGGATTGCCTGGGTTGATAGTGCGTTGCTTCTTCCGGTGGACGTGTTGTCACCTGCGGGAGTTTCTCGGTCAGCGGGTGCGTTCCACTGAATGGATTCATCGATTGTAAACCGACCTGTTCGTGTCGTTTGGTGATTCAAAAACAAGCTGGGGTCGAACGAAAGCAGGCTCATTGGGTTTTCAATCCTTGATTCCTCAACGAGTCGTATGGCCGATGTCCACTTCCAAAGCGAATTTGAGCCTCCATTTTGATGTTGCCACTGTGCTCTTAGTGTACTAAGGGGTTCAAATTCTGTACTGATTAATTGGCGTAGGATATATTCACCTTCACCAGGAACGAGGGCGGGAAAGAATTCATCAAACTGCTCTACACCATCCTGGTTCACATCATCCCAAATATGCGTTCCAAATTGAGGTCCAACAAAGACGTAGCTGAACGATTGCGTAGGTCGTTGCTCCGCATCTAGTTGGATCAACACGAGTCCCTGATCTTGGGTAGGGGTGATGCCATATCGCGTTTGATGAAACAGATTAACCTGCGTCGCCTGGTCTTGATTGACTCTCCACTCCATACGTTGCTGGGTTCGAGTCGTAGGATTTGGTTGCCATAAAACCTCGCCGCCCAAGCCACGAATGCGTTCTTGTTGAATCCACAGGGATGGATCCACCAGAGATGGGCGGTTCAGCACTCTCAATCGGCCATAAAACGAGAATTCAACCAAAGCGGTTTGAACACCAATTCGTGGTTTAAGGTCTATACGTTGTAATGAGTCTTGTAAGGTTTGGCTTCGGTATTGGCCTTCCCATCCAACAAACCACTCACGAGTCAACGGTATACGCCCAGCGGAGTTGATGGATGTGCGTTGGCCAATATCTTGCCAAGCGGTATGCTGCATTTGGAGGGATGCTGTTTGGGTCGTGAATTCAGATTGATGGGCCCATCCTTGATAGCCACCAAGGGTTAACCACTGATTTTGGGTCATGAGTCGAACGCTTGATTGAGCCGATTGCCAAGAGGCCGACTGTTCAAGAGACCCTTCTTGAACCCCCAAAGCTCGCGTAGATGCAATTCTAGGGCCTGGTTTAGGCGTGTGGGCACTCTGGCCTGGGGCTGTGGATATATCTGTGGATCTAGCTGCAGACATTGACGTGGTCACTGCCTCCTCAAGGCCTAGTCGCCAAGCATACATCGGGTCGCGGATGGGATCTAAGGTTTCAAATCGCTTTCCCGTAACTCGTGCTTCAAGACCCAGGTGACCAACCCCCCCTGCCACCTGAAGAGAGTCCCCTTGCAAGACCACCCAAAAGCCTTGATCGATATTATCCTGGTCATCAAGGGAGGAAAATCGGTTCGCATCCACATCGCTTACCGCCCATTCACCAGTCAGGCTCCAAGAGGGATGGAGCTGCGTGGTGGCGGCAAGAGTCAGTAGTTGCCTCGAAACAGGTGGCTGAGCCTGCAGTATGGGTTCATAGGAGCCTTGCCCCTTCCCTACCCAAGTGTAAATGATGCCGTTTGTTTCATCAAGGAGTCGTCTATAACTCCCCAACCCTTCACCTAAGTTCGAAAAACGGACTCGATACACTGCCAAAGGATCTCCAGGTCGATACGCATAGTATGTTAGGGCAGCGCCGTTAATCACTGTGTCTACTTTTACGTAGAGAGGAAAAGTGGCGTCCTCAAGTTGCCCCACCGAATCGGCCCCCGAAATCCCTACGTTTGCAGAGGGGTCACCCAATATTTCGAAGGCATCTGAACGCTCTGACTCATTCGCATCGGCTTCTCTGAGATAGGAGGCTGTCAATGAGAGTCGACCCGACGCCAGCCCCTCTACTGTGGATTGAGCTTGGATTAGGGTGCGTGTGTAGTTTTGAGTGATATACTGAAACTCAATCCTCAAGATATCAGTCGATGAGAGCACCTCCGAGCCCGTGTATGTAATCTCAGCAAAGGCTGCGTCTAATGTGTACCCTTGATCTATACCTCGCTGAAGTCGTTGACCATTGAGCCACACTTTTTCCGTCCCTGAAAGAATGATAATTGAAGACTCATTATACTTTCCTTGAAGTGGATACGGTCCTCTTATTCCTTCCTTGGGCTGAATGGTGAGCTCGTGCATTTCACCACGTTGGGCGGCCATCGACAGAATCGACCGATGATTCGTTGAGGCTGAGTCTGGCTGGATTAAGATACTGGCACCTTGCAACATCCGCTTGACAGGGGTAAATCGCGTTTCAGCATAATCTATAGAGACATCCCCAAGGGCTGCTGCTCCCAAACTTGATGAGTATTCAATCCGTAGTCGGTCCAATTCAGCCAAGGATTGCGTTGCTCCGTCAGGCATAATGGGAATATTTCTGTCATTGAGCTGAGCGCTGAGTTGACCATCCTGGCCTATGGGCCCTTCAATGAGAAGCTGCAACTCACCATCCAGCGTCGCTTGTTGATTGGATCCTGTTAAAATGGATCTGGATAATGAACCAGTTGCGCGTAGGTTTGATTGCTGGATGGGCTGGGAATTCTCAGAGGAGTTCGGGCCGTCGAAGGTTGAGTTGGCGGCGACAGTATCAGGGGAAGCAGAATCACGACCGGTAGAATCAGATCGCAGATTCACAAATCGTGGGACGACTTCCAAGCGGACACATGTTGAGTCCGATGACGCACAAGGCACTTGCTGGACTTGAATGGAGCGAGTCGTGTCTGTTCGTATGGTGTCTGGCTGCGAGGTGGCTGTTAAACTCGTGTCAGCGGCAGTTTTATTTGGGGGGGCAGCTTGACCTAAACTTAGG
>JAQCBZ010000007.1 GCA_027621355.1 Bacteroidota bacterium
CTCACAATATGTTTATTCGCCCGACAGATGATGAATTAGAATCCTTTGTGCCAAGTTTTACTGTGTTGGCAGCACCTTTTTGCGAAGCAGATCCAGAATCGGATGGGACTCGATCGAAGACCTTTATCCTAGTCAATTTTGAGAAGAAGCTCATTCTCATTGGGGGAACTCTCTATTCAGGTGAGGTAAAAAAAGGGATTTTTGGGGTCATGAATTATCTACTCCCACAAAAAGGAGTGATGCCCATGCACTGTTCTGCCAATGTGGATAAAAAGGGGGATACCGCCGTCTTTTTTGGGCTATCAGGAACGGGTAAAACCACGTTATCCGCAGATCAGGACAAAACCCTGATTGGGGACGACGAGCATGGATGGAGTGATCAAGGCATTTTCAATTTTGAAGGGGGGTGTTATGCCAAAACAATTAATCTGAGCCCAAAGCAGGAACCTGAAATCTACGCAACCACACAGATGCCAGGAACCATTTTGGAGAATGTTGTGCTCGATAGCAAACGTCGCCCTGACTTTGACGACGTCTCACTCACCCAGAATACACGATGCTCGTATCCCATTAATTACATTCCCAATGCCAGTGAAACGGGACGAGCAGGTCATCCAAAAAACATCGTCTTCTTAACCGCAGATGCTTTTGGGGTGCTCCCTCCCATTTCAAGACTCACACCTGCGCAAGCCATGTATCATTTTATTAGTGGATACACTGCCAAAGTAGCGGGAACCGAACGTGGTATTACTGAACCTGAAGCTACCTTTAGCGCCTGTTTTGGGGCCCCGTTCATGCCGCTTCATCCCTCAGAGTATGCTCGCTTGCTTGCGGAGAAAATCAAAAAGCATGACGCCACGGTGTGGCTTATCAACACAGGATGGACAGGCGGATCCTATGGGGTTGGCTCACGAATGAAGCTATCCAACACTCGAACGATGCTCGCTGAAGCGCTAAGTGGATCGTTAAATAAAGGTGCGTTCCACGTTGATCCAATCTTTGGATTGGAAATCCCTGACGATGTTCCGGGTGTACAGCGTGAACTACTCGACCCAAAGCGTACATGGCCAGATAAAGATGATTACACCACTACCGCGATCAAACTTGCGGGGATGTTTCGGGAGAATTTTAAGCAGTTTGAAGAGATTGCAGGGGACGAGATTGCATCTGCAGGCCCTCTTGTATAGCTTCACTCTATAACGATTGAAGCGTATGACATCGAAAGATCTCGCATCACTGACAGGTATTTTAGACCTTACCTCCTTATCCGGATTTGAATCTGAGCAGGACATCGAGGCGTTATGTCAAAAAGGGATTGCTCCTGCGGAAGGATTGCCCAGTGTTGCTGCCATTTGTGTCTATCCTCTTCGGGTAAGCACGGTGGCGAAGGCTACCCAAGGCTCGGGCGTTCGAGCTTGCGCTGTTTCTGGAGGGTTTCCTCATGCCATGAGTCCATTATCTGCCCAACTCATTGAAACCCAATCAGTCCTTGATGATGGTGCACTAGAAGTTGATATCGTCATACCAAAATGGGCTGCACACCAAGGTGACTGGCAAACGGTTCAAAAGCATGTTTCTGCACACAAAGCGGTTTGTGGGGATGCCTTGCTGAAAGTCATTCTCGAGACGGGTGAAATGGGCTCCGATTCGCCTGGAACCGTTGCGCCTGGAACCGAGATGATTGCCTCTGCATGCAAGGCTGCGATTGCTGGCGGCGCTGACTTTCTCAAAACATCAACTGGAAAAGTGGCAATTTCGGCCACAGTGGAGGCTGTTGAGGTGATGATGAAGGTTGTTGCTGATCATTACCAAAAAACAGGGCAAACGGTAGGAATCAAAGTTGCAGGGGGCGTGCGAACCGTAGAGCAAGCTCATCCCTATATAGCCCTAGCTGAGACTCATCTACCCTTTGACTGGCGTCATCCTCAACATATGCGCTTTGGGGCTAGCTCTTTGTTAGACGATATTGTTACACAATGGAAAGCCTCATGAAACCCTCCTGCTGGATTCCTTGGATTGTCATCGTGACTCTTGGCTCAATCCTCTTTCCATCCAAGGTTGATGGACAATTTGTCCGACCCTTACTCGACGGAACTCGTAACTCTCTGACCGATTGGGCACCCCCTGTTCGATTAGAATCACCTTTTCTGGAGTCACCAACGTTAGATGATTCGGCCCGAACGGAGCAACCCAGCTACGGGTACAAGGTGCAAATTGCTCGTACTCGTCAAGTGATGGAGGCCGACAGCATTCTGCAGGAATACCTTGTTTGGTCAGACACATTATTTACTGAGCATCGCCCCAAGGGGTATTTGGATTTTCGAACACCCTATTATCGAGTCTCAGTGGGTAATTTTACAGAGCAGCGAGTTGCTATCTATTTTGCAGAAACGATTCGTAGGCAATTTCCCGACGCCTGGGTGGTTCAAGGGGAGCTTGAAGCGGAGTTTCTCGCGCCAGATGGGACTCGATGGATTACTGATCCAGTAGCACCTGTGGATTCGATCGAGAATGTCGATTCAGCCAGACCTGTCCAACCGGATGCACCCGCCGAATCAGACGTTGAATCGAAACAGTAGCACGTCGCCATCTTTGACGACATACTCTTTCCCTTCTTGACGCATTTTACCCGCCTCGCGAGCCGCTTTCTCGGATCCTAAGGTCTCATAATCATCAAATGCGATGGTCTCAGCTCGGATAAAGCCCTTCTCAAAATCGGTATGAATGACCCCAGCAGCTTGTGGCGCCTTGGTGCCTTGTCGAATTTGCCACGCTCTGACCTCTTTTTCCCCAGCTGTGAAATAGGTGATAAGGCCAAGCAAACGGTATGCTTCTCGGATTAATTTTGGCAAACCAGCATCCGTCAAGCCCAAATCTTCCAAGAACATCTGTTTTTCATCTGGCTCGAATTCAGCAATTTCTGACTCGATTTTGGCACAAAACACGACCACTTGATCCCCTTGAGCCTCAGCTTTTGCTCTCACAGCTTGTACAGCATCAACCTGTTCCCCATTGGGCAACCCATCCTCGTCCACATTACACGCATACAACACAGGTTTATGCGACAAGCAGTGGGTGTCTTTAAGTGCTTCGAGCTGGAGATCGGAACATTCAATCGCTCTGAGTGCGATTCCTTCGCCCAGTTTATCCAGCAATGCTTCCAATGCCTCGGCTTGCTGTGCTAAACTTTTATCCCCACTCTTGGCTTGTTTTTTGAGGTTACTGACCCGTTTGTCGAGGATATCGATGTCTTTGAGAATGAGTTCCTGCTCGATAATATCAATATCACGCAAGGGATCGACACTCCCTTCAACATGAATCACATCGGGGTCGTCAAAGCAACGCACAACATGAAGGATTAAATCCACCTCACGAATGTTGCTCAAAAACGCATTTCCTTTTCCCTTACCCTCACTCGCCCCTTTGACCAAGCCAGCGATATCGACAAACTCTACCGATGCAGGAATTACAGAAGCGGGTTTGACGAGTCTGGTCAAGGTATCGAGTCTAGGATCTGGCACATTCACCAAACCCACATTAGGATCGATCGTACAAAAGGGAAAATTGGCAGCCTCTGCTTTGGCACTGCTTAGCGCATTAAATAATGTTGATTTCCCCACATTGGGAAGCCCAACAATTCCACACGATACACTCATTCTTGAAGTCCTCGTCCTTCCTTGACCAAGAGTCCCTCGGCCGTTAAGTCTTTGCGGATTGCGTCCAGCAACCCATTCACAAACTGCCCACTTTGCTCATCATAGAATGCTTTGGCCAGTTCAATCGCCTCGTTAATGGTGACCTTGGGTGGGATATCTTTGAAATACAAAAACTCGGTAATCGAGCTCCGGAGAATGCATTTATCAACTAGGGACAACCGTTTCAAATCCCAATTGGCAAGATGTTTCTCAATGATGGGGTCAATTTCGGAGCGATGATCCACAGCCATATCAAAGAGATGGGACGCAAACTTTTTAAGTTTTTCATCTTCTTGAAGTGGTTGTTCAACCAACAGACGACGCACTTCATCTTTGGTGTTTCCCTTGAGCTCCCAGGCGTAGAGTGCCTGAACTACCTTTTCTCGTGCAAATCGTCTTGTCATATCTTCATTTTGTTAAGCGATGCAAGGTACAAAGAGCATCCACAAGCTCATAGACTAGATTGATGGTTTTTCGTACTTTTAACGATTCGGGTTCTTAGCTCAGTTGGTTAGAGCGCTACATTGACATTGTAGAGGTCGGCGGTTCGAATCCGCCAGAACCCACATACCAAGGTAACAACGAATACCCTTACGCATTGCTGAACCTCATAGCTGAAACAGATTTGATTCTTGCTCCAACGCTTTCATGATTGAACTAACCCTTCCAGACGGATCCTCTCGATCTGTTGCGCCTGGTACCACTGGGTTCGAATTCGCCAAAAACATCTCCGAGGGACTTGCACGTAATGCCTACAGCTTTACGCTTGACGGTGAGGTGTATGATCTGCATCGCGAAATCCCGGCAAACGGCTCGATTGCGATTAATACCTGGGATAGTGCCGATGGGAAAATGACCTTTTGGCATTCCTCGGCTCATTTATTGGCTGAGGCGGTTCAAACACTTTACCCAGAAGCAAAGTTCACTATTGGCCCTGCGATTGAGCAAGGGTTTTACTACGATATCGATTTTGGGGACGAAACCATTGGCCCCGATGAGCTCGCCGAAATCGAAAAGACCATGAAAGAGATGGCGCGCAAGGGATCCACGTTTGAACGACGCGATGTCTCTAAAGAAGAAGCCCTCTCCTATTACAAGTCTCTGGGGAATGAGTACAAGGTGGAGCTTATTGAAGATCTTGACGATGGGTCCATTACGTTTTACTCGCAGGGTGAATTCACTGATCTTTGTCGGGGTCCTCATATACCGTCGAGTGCATTGGTCAAAGCGGTAAAATTAACCACCTTGGCAGGAGCCTACTGGCGCGGGGATGCCGATAATGCGCAGCTCACTCGGATTTATGGCATCAGTTTCCCAAAAGCCTCCATGCTTGAGGAATATCTAGAGCAGGTAGAAGAGGCCAAAAAACGGGATCACAAAAAACTGGGACGAGAGCTTGGGATCTACATGATGGATGCCATGGTGGGGAGCGGCCTGCCTATCTGGTTACCCAATGGAACAACCATGCGTCGTTTGCTCGAGCAATATCTTCGTGAGGAGCAGATTCGACGTGGCTATCAAGAGGTGATCACACCACATATCGGGCGCATTAAGCTCTATGAAACCTCCGGGCACTATCCTTATTACAAAGACTCCCAATTTGCACCGATTGATGTCGATGACGATCAGTATTTGCTCAAACCGATGAACTGCCCGCATCATCACAGGATTTATGATTCAGAAATGCGCTCCTATCGGGACTTGCCCGTACGACTCGCTGAGTTCGGATCGGTGTATCGGTACGAGCAATCGGGAGAACTCAATGGATTATCCCGTGTGCGTGGGTTCACACAGGATGATGCCCATATCTATTGCACGCATGACCAACTCCAAGATGAGATACGCAATACCATAGAGTTGACACAAACAGTGTTTGCCCTGTTTGACATGCCCGTTGATATTCGTCTCTCCTATCGTGATGACAACGACAAGAAATATGGAGGCGAACAAGCGTATTGGGATCGAGCCCAAGCCGACATTCAGGCGGTGGCAGATGATATGGGATTGAATTATACCATTGCCCCTGGCGAGGCTAGCTTTTATGGCCCCAAAATCGATTTTATTATCCGGGATGCCATCGGTCGGCGCTGGCAACTTGGGACGGTTCAGGTCGATTACGTGATGCCAGAGCGTTTTGACTTGACCTATGTTGGATCCGATAATCAAAAACATCGCCCCGTGATTATTCATCGGGCTCCTTTTGGATCCATGGAACGCTTTATGAGTATCTTGATTGAACATTTTGCTGGTGATTTCCCGCTATGGCTGGCCCCGACGCAACTATCTATATTGCCGATTTCAGATGCTCAAGCAGATGCAGCGTATACCTTGCAGAAAGAGTGTCAATCCAAGGGTATGAGAGTTACGGTGGATGCAAGAGCCGAAAAAATTGGCGCGAAGATTCGTGATGCTGAGACGTCAAAAACACCTTACATGTTCATCCTAGGTGAACGAGAAGTGGAACAGTCCAACGTGTCTGTTCGTAAACATAAGCATGGGGACCAAGGTGTGATGTCTCAGGCAGAAGCGTTAGAAAAACTGAGCCAAGACATCGCAACAAAAGCACTCCCCACAACACCCAACTAATCGATTCGAGGTAGAATTATCGCAAGACGAGTACCCCCAAGGCAGCAAAAGCAAGAAAATCGCCCACGCATTAATGATGAAATACGTGCGGGCAATGTGAGACTCATCAAACCTGACAATGCACATGAGCTCACCAATTTGGATCGAGCACTGCAAGTCGCTGAGCAGTATAATCTTGACTTGGTTGAGATCTCACCCGATGCAAGCCCACCGGTCGTGAAAGTGATGGACTTTGGTAAGTTTCTTTTCGAGAAAAAGAAAAAGGAAAAAGAGGCCAAGAAGAAACAACATGTGATTAATGTGAAAGAGCTCCGCTTTCGACCACACACCGATGCCCACGATCTAGAGTTTAAAACACGACATGCTCGTGATTTCCTCTCTAGTGGGGATAAGGTCAAAGCAACCGTTCAATTCAGGGGTCGAGATATGATGTACACTGAGAATGGAGAAGAATTGCTGGCAAAATTGGCCGAGAGTTTGAGCGATGTGGGCAAAGTAGAAACCCAACCTGCCATGGAAGGACGCCGGATGATCATGATTATGGCGCCAAACAAGGTATAATGGATTGGAGTTCGGCCGAAAGCTCTGTATCTTAAAAGCTTATAAATTTTAGATAGGTGTGTCATGCCAAAGATGAAAACAAAAAGTAGCGCGAAGAAACGCTTTCAAGTCACAGGAAGTGGCAAAATTAAGCGTAAGCAGGCCAATAAGCGCCACATTTTGACCAAGAAAACAACCAAGCGTAAGAATAACCTAGGCAAAGATGCGATTGTCACGGACGCAGATGCACCGCGCGTGAAGACCATGTTGCCAGGCAAGTTCTAATCTATTTTAACCACTAAACACGATCCAAAATGCCACGTTCATCCAACTTAGTGGCTTCCCGTCGCCGTCGCCGTAAGATTTTAAGTGCAGCGAAAGGTTACTGGGGCAAGCGGAAAAATGTGTATACCATCGCAATTAATGCGGTCGAAAAGGGATGGCTCTATGCCTACCGCGACCGTCGAGTCCGGAAACGTGAGTTTCGTAGACTTTGGATTGCACGGATAAATGCAGCTGCTCGCCTAAACGGTACCACCTACGGAAAGCTAATTCATGCTTTGAAAGAGCAAGAGATTATTATTAACCGCAAAATGTTGGCAGATATTGCGGTGCATGATAAAGCTGCTTTCACTGCGGTACTTAAGGCAGCAAAAGTCGCCAAGTAAACATCGACGTTTTCACCTCTGGTTTCGGCCAGAGGCTTTACTCCCATTACTAGGTTATGAAACAAAAGGTCGATGACGCTCGTCAACAGATTGAAGATGCTGTACTCGACTCTGAGGAAGCTTTAGAGTCGTTTCGGTTGACCTATTTGTCTCGTAACGGGCTCTTTTCGAGCCTTTTTGAGGAGTTTAAGGCCTTACCAGGACCGGAGAAGAAAGAGGTTGGCAAGCCACTTAATGTGCTAAAGGTGTTTGCTGAGCAAAAATTTGCCCAGGCCAAAGAGAGTCTCGAGGAAGGAAAAGAGACGATTCGCTCGGCGACCGATGATGTCACCCTGCCGGTCGAGCCTTCTGCACTGGGTTCTATGCACCCACTTACGTTGGTTCGTCATGAAATGACCCAACTGTTTATGCGGATGGGATTTACCGTCGCGGATGGTCCGGAGATTGAGGATGATTTTCACAATTTTACAGCGTTAAATTTTCCCGCAGACCACCCTGCTCGTGACATGCAGGACACCTTTTTTGTGCGAAAAGGAGACCGCGCGGAAGACCGATCCGATGATCTTGTGTTGCGGACACACACCTCCCCTGTTCAGATTCGTCTGATGAAGGAACAAAAACCACCCATTCGCGCCATTATGCCAGGTCGTGTGTTTCGTAATGAGGCTGTGACCTACAAGTCGTATTTCCAATTCTCTCAAGTTGAGGGACTTGTAGTGGACACTTCTATTACGATGGCTGATTTGATTCATACTCTGGTGACCTTTGCCAAAATGATGTATGGAGATCACATCGAGTATCGTGTTCGCTCGTCCTATTTTCCGTTCACAGAGCCAAGTATTGAAATGGATGTACGCACCTCCTCAGATGCTGATTGGATGGAGATTTTGGGGGCAGGGATGGTCGATCCAAATGTTCTTCGCGCCGTCGACGTGGATCCGGATGTCTACTCGGGATTTGCGTTTGGCATGGGAATTGATCGCATATGCATGCTTAAGTATGGATTTAGCGACATTCGTACCCTATACGAAAATGATCTACGTATGCTTTCTCAATTTGAGCATATCGGAGGCGTACGATGATTGTCTCTCTGAATTGGATCAAGGAGCTATTGGGAGATCAAGCCTCCTCCTTGCCTGAAGTTGAGGTCATTGCAGACACACTCACACGTATTGGTCATGAGGTCGAAGAGATTCGTACTACGTCGACTCTGCCCGATTCAGTCATCATCGGAGAGGTTCTCGAAACCCAAAAACACCCCGATGCAGATCGTCTAAATGTGTGTTCAGTAAGGATTTCTGAGACAGAGATTACGTCCATCATATGTGGTGCGCCGAATGTAGCAGCAGGGCAATTAGTGCCAGTCGCAACACCTGGATCTGTACTACCCATCTACGACAAAGAAGGGAAGCCGCTCAAGATTAAAGTGTCTAAAATACGCGGGATTGAATCCAATGGGATGATTTGTGCGATGGATGAACTCGCCTTAGGTGAGGATCATGATGGCATTATGGTATTGAATAATGAGGTGACCGCATCCGATATAGGACGTCCATTTGCTGAGGTTTGTGGGCTATTGGGCGACACATTGATTGAGGTGAGCTTGACGCCTAATCGTCCAGATGCAGCATCTCACCGAGGATTGGCACGGGATTTATGTGCAGCGCTGGGTTTGTCGACGGTGTGGAGCTTTTCTTCACACGGCGGGGATGACGCGCAGGTTGACGCGCAGGACCAATGGAGCCTAAGGTCGGTGCAATCATCCAACAAAGAGCATGTGTCGATCGAGCTCAAGGATTCAGCTTGTCCACGATATGTTGCACGATGGGTTCACAACGTTACCATCGCCCCTTCTCCATTATTTGTACGACAACGACTGGAATCATTGGGACTGCGGAGTGTGAACAATGTCGTCGATGCGACAAACTGGGTACTTCATGAGATGGGCCACCCAACCCATGCGTTTGATGCTGCAGCTTTCACCTCTGGATCGCTCAGAGTCCAACGATTTGATCATGATACATCCTTTACCACACTAGATCATGTAGAGCGAACATGCCCGGTAGGTACGCTGTTCATTTGTGATGGGGATAAGCCCGTGGCTATTGCTGGGGTCATGGGTGGACTTGAATCCGAGGTTAGTGATCAAACGACAGATATTTTGTTGGAAAGTGCGATGTTTGCCCCTTCTTCCATACGAAAAACGTCCAAGGTACTTGGGTTACAAAGTGATGCCTCCTATCGATTTGAGCGGGGGGCAGACCCTCTAGCGTGTATGGAGGCAGCAGATCGCGTGATTGAGTTGATTGAGGCGTGGGCCGGTGGAGAGGTTTCAACGGAGGTAGCGGATGTTTCGGAGATTCAGGAATATGAGCCACAGGCCATTGAGTTTGACACTGCATTAACGACTCGAATCCTCGGTCACACCATTGAGGATAACGTTCAATTTAACACGCTAACATCACTTGGATGTGTTGTGGAAGAATCTGAGAGCGTATACCCACCCTCGTTCCGTCCCGATTTGACGCGCCCTATCGATCTCGTTGAGGAGGTGGGTCGACTTTGGGACTACAACAGATTACCTGAGCCCAGCGTGCAGCAGGTGTTTGTTCCCCAACCCATCCCGCAAAGGGAATCTTTCATCGTTGCATGTGCTTCAGCGTGTATGCGGTTGGGCTACCGAGAGATTCAAGCAAACTCACTGATTCCAAAAGAAGACGCCCAGCGTGCCATCGACCCTGCGTTGGTAATTCACACGCTAAACCCTGTCTCTTCTGAGGCTACTTCCCTTCGCCCTACCCTTGCGATAGGTGGACTCAACGTCTTTCAGCGGAATCGCAATCGAGGAGTGCATGCAGCTCGCTGTTTCGAAATCGGTCATGTGTACCGCCGGACTGAAGGACATAGCGAAGGACAAGGAACATGGCACCAAGGAATCGAGGAGCGGACGCATCTTTGGATAGGCGTCACGGGTCCTGCTACTGTAGCAGATTGGGCACAATCGAGCTCAACCTATCGATTTGATCATCTAAAACGCGATTTGCTGAGCGTATTGCATGTGGCACTTGGCTCGTCTGTTCAAGTTCATGAGCTAACGTTCGTGGTGGATCCGTCGAATCCCTTAGTTAGTACGATTCATGCTCAAGGTGACGTAATCGGCACGTTTACCGAGCTCGGACGCAAAGAGCGCTCTTTCTACGACCTTGATTCTCCCACATTTATGGTGGAAATAGACCTTGACACTTGTTTTGAGTTCTGGAACAATGCTGCACCAACACGTGCTGCTGAGGTGTCAAAATTCCCATCCATTGACTATGATTTTGCGTTGGTAGTTGCCTCTGATGTTACAGCAGGGACTCTAGAGGAAATCATACGAGAAACGGGTTCAGACCGACTCCATCATGTGCTATGCTTTGATGTGTACGAAGGAGATCAGATTGCAAAAAACACAAAAAGCCTTGCTTTTAGGTGTACATTTTTGGATCCTACCAAGACGTTGACATTCAATGAGGTGGAAGATGAGATTAAACTGATTCTTAACTCATTGAAAGACAAGACGTCAGCGGAATTGAGAACCTAACTCTGACCTCACGCTTGTGAACCCATCGCCAGAAAAAGAACGATTTGATGCTGCGCTCCAAGGAATTGAACAGATCATTGGAGACCTCAAAGCGAAAAATCGAGAGCTAGTTCGAGAGAATACTCGGCTCAAGACGAAGTTAAAAGAGATGCAAAAAGGTCAGTCTGATATTTTTGATGCGATTAGTGAGACCGAGCGAATGAAACTCAAACACAGCATCTCTGCCTTGATGGCTAAAATTGATAAGAGGATTCAGCCGTGAGCACGACCGTTAAAATCCAAGTCTTGGGCCATACCCTGCCCCTGAAAGTTGCCGATCATGAAGTTGAATCCATTCAACGTGTGGGGCAATTTGTGGATGAAACACTATCCGAGTTTACCGAAGCTGCCAAAAATCAACCCGAAAGCTTGGTCCTCATCTTAGGGGCGATGCGAATTGCGGAAACCTTATTCGGGGAGCAACGCAAAACAGAAGCGCTTCAAACTGAGGTGCGGACACTCCGACAAGAGCTGGAAAGTCTCAAAAAGGAATCTCAGGAAGCACTTGAAACGGCAGCGGCCCAAGGGGGTGCATTACAGCGAGCTGAGCATGAGATTCAAAATGAAGTGATCTCCTCATTGACCAAACGGTTAGAACAGCTCGTCGAAGCACATCAGACGGGGCATTCATCCGTACCGTTTTAGCATGATATCCTAGTTCCGGACAAGATTCTATCCCAACAAGCGAAGGATATCGTTTGAAAAGACGAAAATCATCGCAACAATCAAGATATAGAACCCGATTTGTTGTGCCCACATTCTCACCGTAAGTGACGGCTCGCGTCGGGTAATGGCTTCGTAGAGTAGAAACACAAAATGTCCCCCATCCAGAACGGGGATGGGTAACATATTCATGATCGCCAACGTGATACTCAAAAATGCGGTGATATTCCAAAAGCCGATCCAGCCTGCAGAATCGGTCGCTTGCTTGGCCACCGATGCAATTGCGATTGGGCCACCTAGGTTATTACGCACTGAGACCTGACCTGTAAAAAGTTGGCGAAGTCCCTGTAGAATGGTCGTGGTCGTTTCTCCTGTTAATCCAGCACCTGCTACCAATGCTTCCCCAGCGCTGTATCGACGCCGTTCGATATCAAGCATTTGGGATACATCCATGATATAGACTCCAAGTGGATCACTTGCAGATTCTTTCACACCCTGTAGCAATTCTTGCTCGCCATCTCGCTCAATGAGCAATGTAAATTCCCCTTCTGTAGCCTGGATTTGATTTGTAAACTGGGTCCAGTATTGAGCGCTTTGACCATTAATCTCAAGAACTTTGTCACCTGGTTTAAGACCTGCTTTATCTGCTGGGCTGCCTGGATTAATCGAGCCTATCATAGACGGCAAGGCCATGTCGGCGGTGATAAACTCAGGTCGCTCACTGAGTTGATCCAAAAAGTCACTTGGCATGGTCAGTGTCACACGCTCTCCCTGTCGAATCACATCATAACTCACTTGAGAGGCACTCAACGCGGAGGGAGACAAAAACGCTTGAAAATCCTCTACCTCTTGTCCATTCACCGCAACTAGCTGATCATCGGTTCGGAAACCAAGATCATGGGCAAGGGTCTCCTCCTCAACAAAAATCCCTTCCACAGACGCCGTTGGAATAATAGTCTCTCCAGAAGAAAAGGCCACGCCAATGTAAATCAACGCCGCAAAGATCATATTAAAGATGACCCCAGCAGTGATCACGACCATCCGTTGCCAGACAGGACGACTCCGATACTCCCATGGTTGAGGTTCCGTTTCAAGGGAGTCAGTGTCCATCGATTCATCCAGCATGCCCGATACTTTTACAAAACCACCAAGAGGTGTTGCACCAATACTGTATTCCGTATCCCCACGAGTAAATCCAAGGATTTTAGGGGGAAATCCGATCGAAAACTTCTCCACCCTCATCCCAAACGCCTTGGCAGCAAAGTAATGGCCTAACTCGTGCACAAACACGAGAATAAAAAGAGCCGCAACAAAAATGAGGATCGTTTGACCCAAAGACAGAAGTTCCATGCAATTAAAGTACTAAGCTTTCCATGATTTCGCATACCTACGAGCCCAATGATCGGCGTGCTGATAGGATACTACATCGTTTACGTTCGTTTGAGTGAATTCGTTCACACTCGCGTCTAAAGCAGCCTCTACACATTGTGCAATCTGCTTGTACGACAAAGATTCCTGCAAGAAGCGTGCCACAGCTACCTCGTTGGCAGCATTTAACACTGCAGGTGCCATTCCGCCGGTTTGTTGTGCCGCAATGGCAAGGCCAATGCACGGAAAACGGTCGTGATCCACAGGCTCAAACGTCCATTGACTCGCTTCCTGCCACTGTATGGTTGGATTGGGATAGGCAACTCTGTGGGGTGCCGTTAACGCATACAAAATCGGCACTTTCATGTCGGGTGGGCCTAATTGAGCCTTTGAGGAGCCATCTACAAATTCAATGACACTATGAATAATACTTTGAGGATGGACGACTGGCTCAATCCGCTCCATCGGCAGTCCAAACAACCAATGAGCCTCGATCATCTCAAGCCCCTTGTTCATCAACGTGGAAGAATCGATCGTAATCTTGGCCCCCATGCTCCAATTCGGGTGTTTGAGGGCATCTTTCGGGGTGATGGACTCCATTTGAGCGTTACTCCACTCCCGAAAAGGGCCTCCGCTGGCGGTAATAATGATCTTTTGAATCGATTCACGTGATTCACCTTGCAACGCTTGCCACATGGCCGAATGTTCAGAATCGACGGGAAGAATGCGTGAAAAATCTCCTTGAAGCTCTTGTGACAGCCACGCCCCACCAACCACTAAGGACTCTTTATTGGCTAAGGCTACCGTTTTACCTGCTCGAATGGCCCGGACCGTTGGCATAAAGCCCGAGAAGCCTACCAATGCGTTGATCACTAAGTCTGAGTCATAAAGAGATGCCTCCTCAAGGGCCTCTTCACCTACCAAAACGGTCGGTTTATATGTCAACGCCTCCTCAAGCTCCGCTCGCTGCGAAGGATCACACAACACTACAATATCCGGTCGGTGGGCATTGGCAAGCTCAGCCAAACATTGCGCACGACGATTGGCTGTGAGCACTCGCACCCTCCCTAATGAAGGCGTTTGCTCAAGAATCTCAAGGAGTTGTGTGCCAATGGAGCCTGTGGCGCCAAAAATGGTAAATGTTCGGCCCGGTGAGTTCGAGGATTTCATGTCCTTAATATAGGGATTCAACATCGTGCGCCGCTTGATAAACCACCGAATGAGCCATCACAGTCTCCTGAAGTGTGGGCGCATACCCCCCAGAGAGCAACACAACCACAGGAATCTGCTTCTCGGCATAGGTCCGAAGCACCCTTTGGTCACGCTCCATTAACCCATCAAGGGTCAACGATAATCGACCAAATCGATCGGACTCTAGCACATCAATTCCAGCAAGATAAAACACTAAATCGGGTGTGAATTGCATCTGAATCTCTTCAAGAGCCTCCTCCAGTGCCATCAAATACTCCTCATCATCCGTACCATCTTCCAAGCCGACATCCAATGTGGAGGGGACTTTTCGAAACGGATAATTTTTTTCTCCGTGCATCGAAAAGGTGAATACATCCGGTTCATCAGCCAAACAAGCTGCCGTTCCATTGCCTTGATGCACATCGCAATCAATCACTAGCACCTTACGTACCCACTGTGCTTGGCGAAGAGCCTTTACCGCAACAGCTACATCATTAAACACACAAAACCCTTCACCCCACTCAGGCATGGCATGATGTGTCCCACCGGCCAAATTCCCAGAAATCCCATCCTGGAGGGCCATAAAAGCCGCATTCATCGTCCCTTGCACCGCTGTTCTCGAACGAATCGCGAGCCCCTTACTCCAGGGTAATCCCATTCGTCGAATTTCTTTGTCGCTTAGGCCTCCATCCCACACGGCGTTGAGATAGCTCGGTGTATGAATGAGTTCTAGATGATCCATTCTTGCCATAGAGGGGCTAATCACCGCGCTGGGATTCATCCATGGTTGGTCGATGATCCATTGGTACAATCCCTCAAACTTTCGCATGGGAAAGACATGTTGATCTGGAATCGGTGCATAATAATCGGGGGAATAACTAACCCTCATACGAATCACGAGATTGAAGTAGCGCCACCATTCGGCCGGCATCCTCACCCAAGGCACGGTAAGACCAATATCGTTCCGACTCGGTTCGGGTGCAGGCGTCCCAATCTAGATCGATGTTGGACGGCTCAACCCCTGCGTCAATGGCTTGATGAACAAGAAATGCTTTTAAGTCGACATGAGGATGGGTCGATGTGCCCCCTTGCAACACAAACTCATCAGGAAATTGAGCGGCCACCTCTGGACCCACTTCAAAAGCCGCGGCCCCGATACATGGACTTAGCCAACCACGTAGGTCATGCAGGTCGACTCCTTGCTCGGTCGCAATCTTGAGAGCCTGAGGTAGAATACCCGCGACCGCGCCACGCCATCCAGCATGAAGAGCCGCAATCCAGCCCGTCTTTGGATCAGCTAATAGGATCGCTGCACAATCTGCGACACGAATGGCCAAGGTAAGATTACGTTCCAAGGTCCAAAGTCCATCACAGCGCGTAGAGCACTTTCCAGCTTGTGTGACGTGCACAAGATCGCTGCCATGCACTTGGTCACACCATGCCACTTTTGGATATAGAGCCCGAATCGGTTCTGGGACTTCATTTGTCCATCCCTCTTCACCTAGCCAGCGTCTTGTATCTGCGTCTAGATTGCGGGGTACAAACAGTGCTTCGACATGACCGCCCGGATTAGCAAGTCCACTCCATTGAGGTTCTATCGCGTCCCAGGTTGCGTGAAGGGCCATCCTATGCCCCACTCGCTCAAGCTCTTTAAAAGGCGAGCCCGTCCAGAGTGCAAATGATGCACTTGCTTGGCCAATTAACATATCTATGCCGCCTATGGCATATCCATTTTGACTCTGAATCTGCGCCAAAAAAGGGGTCTCCATCGGATTGTACACAACATCAAAGCCTATTGCCTCACCCAGCAAGGTTAGCTCATGATCTTTCACGGGGGATTGACCTTCATAATGACCTTTTAGACCCAGAGGCGTTGCGTTCACAAACAAAGCCGGCTGGTGCAGCGATGCCCAGGAGGCCCATTGGTCGTACTCCACCTGTTCAATAGTACATTGAGTAGAGTCAAATTCCCATGGTACACTCACATCCCGGCGCACAATCAAGAGCTTCGAAACACCCAGTTGTTCTAGTGCCAGGCATATGCTAGAAGACGCCCCTCCTCCTCCAAAGACAACCGCATTCACTCCATGAAGTCTGTCTGCAACCGAGCGCAACGCATATTTCACACCCTCGGGATCTGTATTGTGACCCGACATCGCACCGTTCGACTCCCGTTTGAGCGTATTCACCACACCCAGACGCTCTGCGTCTGGACTCAGCGAGGTAGCGAGACCCACCATTGATTGCTTATAAGGCAGGGTGATATTGCAGCCCACCGTAGGACTGGTTTGGAGCCAGTCTTTAAAAGAGTCTATCTCTGCATTGGGTACAGATACAGAGATATATGGACACGCTCCATCGCCGCGCTTATCCCCATGATGTAATCCATTCCAGTGGGGTTGTTGCAACAATGGCGAGTATGAATAGGATACATCCTCTCCAACAACTAGAGCATGAGGCTTAGTAGCACGAGAATCGTCAAGAAACTCGGAAAATCGTAGATGTGTCGGTAGGGTTCCTTTATGCAGGAACTTCATCTTGAGGGGTCACTTCCGCCTCAGAGACATCTTTAAGCGTATCAGCTTCTGCCATAGACTTGAATGTCTCCAAATCTTTGGTGAGTTGAGCTTGGCACATTTCGATAAACTCAGCAAGCTCTCCCTCTGCATCTCCGTAGAACGTGCGGTAGTCTAATGAGAAATCAACCAGTGTGCGCTCTCCATTATCAAGTGGAGTGAAACGAATAGTCCCTGTTTGATTTAAATTTCCGCGAACGGTAATCCAGGCAAAGCGTGTGTTGCGAAGGTTATCAATGATATTCGCAGTCCATTGATACTCCTCGTCACCAATCTTTGTAGAGAAGTCGAAGGTTTGTGAATTTACTTTTTCAACACTATCTAGACGCTCAAGGAAATTTGGAAAAAGTAACGGTTGAGAAAGCAGTTCGTATACTTTAGAAAGAGGTAGATTAACTTCGATTCTATCGTGGGCCATGAGATTGGATTGCTAAGACAAGTTTATCGTTTCTTACTGACGACATTTTTTTGAACACCTTCCTGCGTACGATCATGGTTAAAAAAACCGTCTCACGGGAATAGATTCTTTTTAGTCGTAGATGACAAAAGTACGCTATTTCTTAATTAAACTCAATCTATGTAGCGCAAAAAAGTGCGTTATTCGCCTTGGGCAGGGTGAATCCACGAGGTTACGTCCCCCCGAATGGCATCATGGAGCTCCCCAATGGGCCTAGATGCGTCAAGAATCATATAACGGCTGGCGGTTGATGCAATCTGTCGATATCCCTCCGCAACACGTTCAAAATAGGCCTCTGACTGCTGTTCAATGCGATCTTTTTCCTGCTGCTGCGTTCGCGATCGCGCCTCTTCTACCGATAAATCAAAGATGTATGTCCGTTGAGGCAAAAGTCCTCCAGTGGCAATGGGGTGTAATTTTTGAAGAGTATCGGGATCCATAACGCCATGTCCATACCCCTGATAGGCTGTTGTGGAGTCAAAAAAACGGTCCAATAAGATAGTTATTCCTTGCTCTAGACGAGGTTTAATGTCTTGCTCGATTAATTGAGCTCGCGCCGCGCTAAACAAAAAGACTTCGGCTGTCGGGGTAATCGGATGATCTGAGTGCAACAGGAGATCCCGAATCGACTCCGACACAACATTTCCCCCGGGCTCTCTAAATGACTCACAAGGAACCCCCTGCGAGCTGAGATACTCTCTCAACAAAGCGAGCTGTGTTGATTTACCGCATCCATCAATCCCTTCAAACGTAAACAGGAGTCCTGGTGATCTCATACCTCTAAGATGCCATTTTCTGTGATAATTCGATGCACTGCTTGATCGTGGGCTTCTTGAGGAATGGGGTCCGTGTACACCCAAGAAGAAAAACACACCGCCCACCGTTGAGGGAATGCACTTGCAGCGTTATTCACACTCTTGCTAGCCTTCGGATCCTTTGAATCAATAGCATGAATCGCATGAATTGCCCGGTCAAAATACCCCTTTCCATACCCAATTCGTCCCCCTTGAGTGTCGAGTGCCACAGCAGGAATCCACAAAACGTCGGGGATTTGTACTTCAAGCTCATCGTGAACACCCCCATCAGGCTCCTCATACTCATTCTCACCATGCCCATGTGGCTGGAGATACCCTTGATCATCCTGGGCTACATCCTCCCAAGACGAGATGGGCAGAAACGTCATCTCAGGACTCTGTGGAGACCACTTGGGGACCATGACCTCGACACCCAATGCCCACGCAGCCTCGATGGCAGGTCGAATATCGGGCTCATGCGCGTCTATTTTGGGTAAAAACGTGGCGATTCTGGCAGGTTTTGTCTTTTCTAGGAGCTTAATAAGCCCATTGCTGAGTTTCTTGGAATAAGTCGCATAGTCTTCTGAGTCCATGGCTTTACGCTCTTTCAGGGCTTTACGGCGAATCACATCCTTGCCCTCGTGCGGACGCCCATTATCCAGTGGACTCACCCCTTCAAATTGAATCAGGAAATGCCCATCTGGCTCCTGCCCTTCCAGTGAATCCATGAGTTGATCAAAGACATGTTCCCCAAAATGACTCAACACACTCCATGTTGCTATAGTACGCTCCTGCAACGCACCTGCGGGCATCAATCGCGTGGCTAAGCGCTCCATTCGGCTCATTTGTACCGATTCACGACGGCGAATGGCCCGCCGAATTTTGGTGCGTACCCGATCAAGTTCCTTCACCATTCGAGCCCGTGATGCATCCACAGATGCCTCCAGCGTTGCATCCAAACCCTTTACCTGCTCAGCAAGCTCCCCTGCTTGACCTTCTAGCAATGTTTCCCATTGCGATAATGCCGACTCCAACTCGTTGGGGTGAAGTGAGTCAACCCAGGTTGTTTGGAGCTCATGCAAAGGCTGTTGGAAAGCCGTCCATTGCAATCCCAGCTCATCGAGCCACGGTTGTTTTCCCCCATCGAGTAACGTAAGTGAATAGCGTGGCATCCAGACAGGTTGGCAAAGTCCTGCCCATTCAAACATCTTCGTGGATTGCCCCGCATAAGCAAGCTCTGCAGGGCCCAAAGCTGCGCCCACAACTGGCAATAACGCAGATTGAAGCACCAAACGCATAAAAACATTGGGCGACACCTCTTCTGGGTGTTGTCGCACGTACTCAGCTAATAAAAGCGCGTCTTTTGACTCCCCTTTGGACATGGCTGCATGGCACCACTGTCCTTGGTCTTGAGTCCACTTAACCCTTTGCCCGGTATTGTTAACATGAAACAGCACCGTCCCATCAATCGACGCTTGCTGATGACCACCCGACGCCAATACAGCCTCCGTACTCTGTGAAAGCGCCTGTCCGATGCTCTCAGCCTCAGAAACCGCTCTAGAAAGTAATGACGCAGAGGCTTGATGAAAGGCATCATGCTGTCTGGAGAACAACACCAATCCGTGATGTCCAAATAGCTCACTCAACCAACGGGCCATGCCATCTCGCAAACTCCCTCCCTCGGTATACGCTCTGGAGAGTGTATCACGAACCGAGTCTGCCATATGCCAGGCTTCAGTCGTTTGGCGAAGAGAGGCAGGCAACGCCAAAGATCCAACCATCGTCGAAGAGGCGATGATTTGCTCCTGAGACATTGCAGGCCACTCCATGGATAATGCGTTAACCTCATCTAATGACGCTCCCCATGCATGCCCTTCAAGAACTTCCGCCAAGTCGTGATCTTCATCCGCCAACCAAAACACAGGAACAACTTGTCTATCTAGGATTTTTGTAAGTTTTTTTGATTGCACAATGATGCTCATTGCTTTATGAGCAATCATAGAGGGACCTCCAAAAAGATTGCACTGCTGCCCTGTCACCATCACTACAGTCTTAGAGTCGCGCAAGGCCTCGATATTGGCCAGTGTCTTTTTGGTAGGATTCCATGATCCATGAAGATCCAACAGAGCATCGGCTAACGAGTCTCTAGAAATCGATAGTTGTGCTTGTGCCGATGCGGCTGATTTCGCCCAGGTATTGTCTTTGGTCCAATCTGCATAATGGAGTAACTCCTGCAGACTACTGGGGTCTTGAGCCAATCGTTGGTGCCATACTGACGAACCAAGAGTGGAAAACGGATGCTTGGAGACCTTCACGGATTATCCTTTCAGGGATTGAATTTGATCTCGGAGCTTGGCGGCTTTCTCATAATTCTCAGTATCAATTGCCATTTGAAGCTCCTCTTCGAGTAATTCAAGCTTAGATTTAGGGCTCTCTTTGGGCGTAGACTCCTGTGGAGACGTTTGGGAAGGCTCCTCATCAGACTCCACCCCTGCCTCGTCAAGAACCTCTTTAGCCACATAAATAGGTGCCTCAAAACGAATGGCAATGGCAATAGCGTCACTCGGCCTTGCATCCAACTCCAACGTGCCTTTGTCATTTTCGACAAACACTTGGGCAAAAAAGGTCCCCTCTTCCAAGGTGTGAATGTAGACCGAATGAACGGCAGCATCGCTTCGCTCAAGCATCTCTTTCATTAAATCGTGTGTCATGGGGCGTGGCGGACGGATCGATTCCAACTCCAGCGCGATGGCTTGTGCTTCAAATCCACCAATAACAATGGGTAAACGTCGAGAACCCGACTTTTCGGTTAACACCAAGGCGTATGCACCCGATGTTCCAGGGGTAGTGGTTAACCCCATGATTGTCATTTCGTTTGCGCTTTCAGGTATCATTGCGCCCTCAGATGTGACTTCCGTTGCGACCTCATTTTATCCACATTAAAAGGTACGATTTTAACAGAACTTTGCCCTCGCGAGACATTATATTCCATGGGTATGAGCGAGAATAACGGCAACACCTTCGATGAACATTCCAACGCACTTGAGCGTGCGATTCAGGTTTTGGACCATGAACTTGAAGAGTATGGGGATGTGTACGCACACCAAGATGCGCCAGCGTCTGCGCAACAAGCCACACCAGCGCCACAAGCCACTGCCGCGCCCCAAATAGCACCAGCATCCAAACCGGCACCTGAGCCAAAACAGGCACCTGCACCACAACCCAGCCCCCCTGCAATGAAATCAATTGAGTCGTGCACCACACTTCAAGAGTTAGAAGCTCTTGCTGAAACCATGGATGAGCTCAAAACTGATCTCGAAGGGACACGATTGGTCTTTGGGGACGGTAATCCAAGGGCTGATTTGGTCATTGTTGGAGAAGCGCCCGGTGCAAACGAGGATAAAGAAGGAATCCCTTTTGTGGGGCGTGCGGGTAAATTACTCACCGATATTCTGGAAGCCATTCAGATGGATCGATCGGTAGTCTACATCGCCAATATTTTAAAACACCGACCCCCAGAAAACCGCAATCCTTCCGAGGACGAGCGACAACGAAGCCTCCCGTTGCTTCACAAACAACTCGAGCTAATTCAGCCCAAAATGGTTTTATGTCTGGGCAAGGTGTCAGCAAACACGCTATTGGCCAATTCTACGGCCCTTGGCGAATTACGCAGTCAAGCGCATCCTTTGACGGTTGGCGCACACCAAACAGAATGTTGGGTTACCTATCACCCCGCTGCACTTTTGCGCAATCCAAACTGGAAAAGACCTACATGGGAGGATGTACAACTTGTGCAGAAACGATATCTTGAGCTAAAGTGTCAGCCTGCCATCGTGCAATCATCATAATCTATGGACGAGTTTCAACCCACATCAAACGGATCAAGCGTAGCCCATGAAGGGGGGCGCATTCCACCCCAGGCCACAGAAGTAGAAGAAGCGGTACTTGGCGCCATGTTGTTGGAGCATGAGGCCGCCACGATTGCTCTGGAAATGCTTACCAAGACCTCATTCTACAAACAAAGCCACCAAGTCATTTTTGAGGCGATTCAAGAGCTTTTTGAGCGGGAAAACCCACTGGATTTGCTCACGGTCGAAACAGCCCTCAAAGATAAAGGGGTCCTAGATCAAATTGGCGGCGTCCAAGCACTCAACGATCTCACGAGATCGGTCAGTTCATCTGCCAGCATTGGGTATCATGCGCAAATTCTCACCGAAAAAGCACTCAAACGCGATTTAATTCTGAGCTGTAATGACATTATCCGAGATTCGTATGATCAAGGCAGTGACGCCCTCGATGTTTTGGATGAAGCCGAACAGCGGATTTTTAATCTGACCAATGTAAAATCACGTAATTCATACCAACGACTGGGAGATGTGGTCAAGGAGACACTGAATTATTTGGAGGACTTGCGTGGTCAATCCTCAGGGGTTACGGGCGTTGCAACCCGTTTGGACGTGGATCAATACACCGCGGGGTGGCAAAAAGGCGACTTAATCATCATTGCAGCTCGTCCCTCCATGGGGAAAACGGCCTTTATGCTTACGGCAGCAAAGAATTCTGCCACACATCCCAGAGAGGAGGCGCGTACACCTGTCGCTATTTTTAGTCTGGAAATGTCCCAGCGCTCGTTGGTGCAACGCTTGCTCACCATGGAAGCTCGCGTCGACGCACAATCTGCCCGCCGAGGCACGATGAGCGAAGAGGAATTTCAGCGGATGATCGATGCTGCATCCACACTGTACGAAGCGCCCATTTTTATTGATGACACCCCTGCGATTTCGTTAATGGAATTGCGTTCAAAGGCCCGACGATTGAAATCAGACCATAATATTGGGATGATTATCGTGGATTACCTTCAGTTAATGACGGTAAATTTGCAGAGCAAACAAGCCAATCGGGAGCAGGAGATTGCCTCTATTTCTCGTGGGCTCAAAACCTTAGCGAAGGATTTAGACATTCCCGTGATTGCGTTGGCTCAGTTGAGTCGTGCCGTTGAACAACGCGGTACAGACAAACGCCCTCAGTTGAGTGACTTGCGTGAATCTGGTTCGATTGAACAGGACGCCGATGTCGTCTGTTTCTTGTATCGCCCTGAGTATTATGGAATTACCACGACGGATTCAGGAGCGTCCACGGCAGGCCTTGCTGAAATTATTATTGGTAAGCAGCGTAATGGTCCAACCGGATCGGTTGCTATGCGATTTATCAAGGATTATGCCCGGTTTGAAAACCTCTCGCAAGGGGAATTTCAGAATGGCTTTGGCGCGCCAGGCGGTGGTATGGCCGGTGGTAGTGCTGGTGCCGGCGCAGCGGGTGTGGCCGGTGCTGGGCAAAGTAATGGTGCGGGTGCTGGGCAAGCTCCTGCTCCTTTTTCACCAGGTGGATCTGACGAGCCCGATCCAGATGCGCCGTTTTAGGCGTTCTATTGCCGCACTACCCTCCCCCAAACACACTTTTTGATGGAGTTTGTGCGAGCTCGGCAAACATTTCATCATAACGCTTGCTCATGCTCGACCAATCTAAGTGCTGATTAATGCTCTGCAAGGAGTTTTTTGGCAGTGGACGTGTCTTGCCAGTCAGCAGGTCGCGTAAGTTTCGGAAAAGGTCATCTTCCGTTTCATACATCACAGGAGCGTGCAATAGCGGTTTATGCAGGGTTTTGGGGATGAGTTCCGGATAATGCAATCGATTGGGCACCATGGGATGGCACCCGCAATAAATGGCCTCCATGATCGAAACACAGAAAAATTCGTAGGTCGCCGTAGACACAACGACATCGCCCGAATGGAGTAATTCCCCGTAGCGCTGAGGGTCATCGACAAAGCCCATGTGGGAAATCATCCCCCCGTACCGATCCACGGCTTGATCAAATTCGGCTGGTTTATCATGCTCCGTATCCCCCGCCAGAATGAGCTCAAAAGGGCAATCGATATCAAACAGACGATTCATCACCCGAAAAAACATGGCTGGATTGCGGTCAAACTGCCACCGCTGATTCCAGACGACGACGGGATGCTTGTTCTGACCGCGCGTGTCGGCGATGGCGTCAAAATGTTTGAGCTCTAGGCCTGGCGTCATAATTCGACTCTTGGCGCGAATAGTCTCCATCGCATCAAAGGTGGGATCATCCTGAAGATTGGCCAAAAATCCAGGTAATGCGTCCAACATATCCTCAAGATGAAACTGCGAGGTAAACAACAGCACATCTGCGGCTAACATTGACAGATAATTGGTATAACACAGTGTTGTATCGCGCTCCTCCCCTTCTGGTAGCGGTTGCGTGAGCTGATTCTCATGCATCACCATCACTTTAGGGGTATGAGCAAACCGTGGACTTGTGAGTGCCAAAAACGCCGGAAGATTCGTCATACTGCTAATGAGTAACAGGTCGATTTCGGCGTTGAGGTCTTGAGCCGCATGAGCAAGACGCACAGACTTCCCTTGCATGCGCCATTTTAGCCCCTTTTCGTCTAGTTTTACCGTATAAACCGAATGCGAAGAGTGCTCCTCAATCCCCCTGAGGAAGGCTTTATGAGATCCAAAATAAAAGGGTTCGACCGCTAGAATATTCATACAGGAGTTTAGGCAAAATGGGGATTCGATGCTTCTTGAATTCATTATATTTGAGTTCATGAGAGAAACATACATTCGACGATCAGCCCGCTTTATTGTAACCTTGCTGCTGTGCTTGCCGCTTGGGTACGCACTCCCTGTCGAAGTTTCCGCTCAATCCGTGCGTGGATTCCTTTCCACGCCGCGAGCAGATGGGCTTGGTGTCGTAGGACGCCTACAAATGGATGCCCGAGTCGATTCGTTTGTGATGATTCAATCGGCGGACAGTTTGCTTCAAATTTTGTTGTATGGTGCCTCTGAATCGCTGGATGAAGAGTTGGTGCGTGAATTCAGATCGGGTGAGTTTTTGCCCTTTCAGTTGGTGGAAAGTACTCCCATCGCGGCTGGTTTAGGGATTGACCTAACCCTGAGTGAGACGCAGCCCTACGAAGCACGAATATATCGAGACGCTGGAAGCAACGATTTACTGATTGCACTCACCGAGACGGACGAGGTAAGTTTGGCGATTTTAACCGATGGCATTCCCATTGTGACATGGCCTGCGATGAGGTCGGGGGTTGGGCCAGGGGTACAATCAGGCGCGCAGTCAGGTGTGCAAGGTAACGACGAGGATAATGAGCGTCGAAGGCGAGGGTTATTTGGTCGACGAGATCGAGGCAATGATGAAGAAGGCGGCAATGATGCGTCTGGAATTGCCGGAGAAAACAATGGTCAAGAGGATGCCGCATACAATGGTGTGAAAGAGAATCTGAAGTTTGATGTCGTGGTTTTGGATGCAGGGCATGGCGGCCATGATCCTGGCACAATCGGTGTTGGTGGGCTTTATGAGAAAGACATTGTCCTATCAGTGACCAAAAAGGTTGGGGCCTACATTGAAGAATATCTGCCTGATGTCAAGGTCGTCTACACCCGTGAGGATGATCGTTTTATCGAACTTCATGAGCGTGGAGCGATTGCAAATCGTGCTCAGGGTGATTTATTTGTCTCTATTCATGCGAATTCTGCTCGGTCACGCTCGGCATATGGTGCAGAAGTCTACTTTTTAGGGTTAACGCGAACTGAATCCGCTTTGGAGGTGATGAAGCGTGAAAACTCGGTCGTTCGATTTGAAGAATCGACGCAGATCGCAAGTTTATCGGAAGAAGATGTCTTGATTTATGAACTAGCCAATGCTGCCAATATTGAGACGTCCCAAGAAATTGCTGCTCGAATGGAAGAGCAATTTTCTGAACGAGCACGTCGTCGAAGTCGTGGGGTTAAACAGGCCGCATTTGTGGTATTATATCATGCTTCGATGCCAGCGTTGTTAGTGGAGCTTGGGTTTATCTCCAATGCACAGGAAGCCCAGTTTTTACGCAGTGATTACGGGCAGAGTATTATGGCGTCGGCGATTTTTCGAGCCATTCGAGACACCAAAGTTGAACAAGAAGGTGGGGCGAGCGAGCAAGCGGAGTAATCTATCGAAGTTGCTTACTTTCTGGACCCAATCGCACCCATCATCCCATAAAAAAGCAAGTCAGGGACCAGTTCTACATGCAAATCATAGGGGGCATCCACCTGAGCTTCCCACAAATCGCGAAGCAACGCCCCATCACCGCCTGTAAAAAACACCACCTCAATCTCAAACTCCTCTATAATGCGAGAGATTATAGAAGTAATCATTAATGCGAGACCTTCTTGGGTCGCATCGGTCGTATTGGAGGGAATTGAAATCCCAGCATGACTTCCTGGCAACGTAATCGAGGGGAAATGTGGCGTAATCCCCTTGTACCCCTGCTCAACAACGCGGGCACCTGGCAAAATCCACCCTCCTAAGTGGGAAACTCGCATGTCAGATGATTCAGTTGCTTCACCAATGGCATCTCCTTCACCTCCCGTCTCAACCTCACCCTCGACAACCCCAACCACATCCACCGTTATCGTCGTGCCTGCTGAAATCACCACCGCCGTTTCTGGGTAATAGCTTGCAGCCCCATGGGCTAATAAATATCGATCGACGCCTAGCTGTTGCGGATCATATTCGGTCGCCTCTCCAACGCTCATGACATGAACCGACATCCCGAATAACTCTTCTAGCGCCTGCTCAGTAGTCCCATCCAGCCAAGCGTGAACAACACAACAACATCGTAGTTCATCTGCAACCACATGCTGATGGGTCCATGCAGCGATGGAAGCCCAATTCGCGCCATGGGTGTCCCATTCTTGCACCCTTTCTACATCAAAAGGATCGAGTGAAGAGGCTGTGGCCATCTTCACACGAGTGTGGCCAATATCGAGGAGTGCAACTGTTGGCATTGGGTACTTGGAAAAATCTATTGGAAACAAGAACGAGTCGGTGTGATGGTCAGATCACGTCGTTTTGTATCTTCAAAGGTATGAGAAATGAACGAAGAGTGTACGTTGGGTTTTCGCGCATCGGCAGTATTGCGCATACCAGCACGTTTTCGCACATCGGCGGGTTTGCGAGCATCATCTTGATTAGCGCAGTCCTTTTGGCTGGATGTGTTGACACAGAACCTCTAGAGACGGATTACGCAAACATTACACCGCCGTTAACCCAACAAGAGTACGAAACCCAGCTCATTAACCTACTGATTCTGCAGCAAGACCTCACTACGGAGATGTCGCAAGAGCAAGTGGATTCAACGCGACTCGCCTTTTTTGAAGCGCAAGGATGGTCCTGGGGTGCGTTCGATTCGACCCATAAACACCACGAGTCCTTCCCAAGTCGTCAGGCTGAGCGATCAGAACGCCTTTCCACAGAGGTTCGTGCGCTTATGGATTCGATTTCGACTGAGATTCGGACTCGTAAGTATGATCTTGAGCGTTAAACCGGAGTTTCTTTTGCTCCAATAACGATTGAATCACGGCATCGATCTGAGGCCTTGGGACACTGTCGTGGAGCGCATATAGCTCTATGAGTGTCTTTTTGGACGCCCCGCATGAGCTTAAAAGTTGCTGTGCAAGTGCGTCATCTTTCGCATTTTGAGCCGGTATTGCCATACATCGATCACAACGGCCACATGGCTTGGCTTTCAGATCTCCAAAATAGACACGCAAGTACTGCTCTCGACATCCAGACGTTTGGCAATAAGCACGCACATGATTCATTTTTTCGCGAAGCCTTGCTTTGTGCGCCATATAAAGCTTTGTGTCAAATTCTTTGCCCCCAGAACCGCCAATTCCACCCGAGCCACCAATACCGAGACCCGAGCTACCCGAACCAAACCACTGAACCGTAAGCTCACCCGTAATGTGGCGAACCGAACACCACTCATCCGTTTGCGACAAAACCTGCAACGCGCGACGGCACTGCACAGCAGACACACCCAACGACGACGTGAGTTGACTCACAGGCTTCACCACATCATGCTCAAATGCATCCGGGCCAAAAACGCGAATCAACGTGTCCACAAATTGTTGCTTTTTGACTGAGACACTGGGCTGAGCAAGTCGATCCAAGAGCTCTGATTGAGAAAGTCGCCAGCGCAATGCCCATTGGTCTTCGCCATCGGTTGCCCATTCAAGCACACCCTGACGTTGTGCATGGTGTAGGGCGGTTTTTAAAGTCCCCGGGCGCAGGTCATGCTTTTGACAAAACGACTCCACAGAGACCTGAACTCCCCACTCCCCCGCAAAACCAGCAACATGCCCCTCATGACTCAAACCTTCAAGACCTTTCAACACAGCCTGAATCGTATCAACATCTGGGAATGAGCGATCCAAATTACGCTCGAGAGCCTCAAAGTCGGTAGAGCGCACAAAGCAAAGCGCATAGGCTGCTTCACGATCACGTCCTGCCCTTCCCGCCTCTTGATAATACGCCTCCAAAGTCGATGGTGGGCTCAAATGAATGACCGTCCTGCAATCGGGCTTATCAATTCCCATACCAAACGCATTGGTCGCGACCACCACGGGGAAGTCTCCACGTATCCATTCCGCTTGGATCCTCTGACGCTGCTCAGGCACTAACCCCGCATGATACGCCTTGGCCACAATCCCCTTGGCACGAATCCGGGAAGCCAATTGCTCGCACGCCGCACGTGTCGGAGCGTAGAGAATCATACTTCCAAGCGCTGCAGCCCTCTCAATCGCCGCCATCACATCACGCGTTCGATTCGCCGATTCTCGGACCCACCAAGTGAGGTTTTCGCGGGCAAACGGCGTCTCAATAATGCGGGGGATTGCAAATTCCAACGCCTCCACCATGTCCTTTTTGACCTCCGGGGTCGCAGAGCCCGTTAAAGCAATCCATCCCACAGAATCATCCAGCCAAGACAATGACGCTCGAATCCGTCGATACGAGGGTCGAAAATCATGCCCCCACTCCGAAATACAATGCGCTTCATCCACTGCAACCAACGAGATCATCCACTGGCGTAATTCTGCCTGAAAATGGCGCGATGCAAGTCGCTCAGGAGCGATGTAGACCAGTTTCACCTCACCAGCTCGCACCGCTCGAATCCGTCGTTCGAGTTCCCCTTCCGATAACGTACTATTGAGAAACGTGGCAGGCACCCCAAGACCCTGCAAATGCTCCACTTGATCCTGCATCAAGGCAATCAATGGCGAAATTACGAGCGTAATACCCTCCAAAACCATCGCAGGTACCTGGAAACAGAGCGATTTTCCTCCGCCAGTGGGGAACAGGACGAGTGTATCGTCCCCCTGAAGAACCGCACGGACAGCATCCCCTTGCCCAGCCCGAAACTCTGGATATCCCCAAATTGATTGTAAAACGGATCGTGCCTCTCCGAACAACGCCTCAGCCGATGAATTCTCTTCAGCCGGTCGTTGCGATGGCATTATCCTGCAATCGTCGCCTTGATATAGTTGCGACGCATCTCCGCGATGGAGGCGATGCTAATCCCTTTCGGGCAGACCGCTTCGCATTCCCCGTAGTTGGAACAATCCCCAAAACCCTCTTTCTCCATTTGCTCCACCATAGCCACCACTCGCTTTTCACGCTCAGGCTCCCCTTGGGGTAAGCGGTTGAGGTGGCTAAGCTTGGCCGCTGTAAATAGAGACGCCGAGGAGTTTGGACACGCGGCCACACAGGCTCCACACCCGATGCATGCTGCGTAATCAAACGAAAACGTGGAATCTTCAAGCTCTACGGGAATGCTATTGGCTTCGGGCGCTGAACCTGTACGGACCGTAATGTATCCACCCGCTGCAATAATACGGTCAAAGGCACTGCGATCGACGACCAAATCTTTAATCACGGGGAATGCCGCCGCACGGGCTGGCTCAATCACGATCGAGTCGCCGTCCTTGAAATTACGCATATGAAGCTGGCACGCAGCCGTCAGACGCTTTGGACCATGGGCGCGGCCATTAATCACTAGATTACAGGAGCCACAAATTCCTTCACGGCAATCGTAGTCAAATTCGAAGGGCTCATTCCCCGCGAGTATGAGCTCCTCGTTGAGCACATCGAGCATTTCCAAAAACGACATGTGCTCATTCACGGTGTCCAATGTGTGATTCTCAAAAGCTCCTTTCGTGTCAGGGCCTTCTTGTCTCCAAATCTTCAGGTGTATGGTCATTTGACTCATAAGTCTACCTTTGTTAGCAATCGATGGTTCCGATTATTTATAACTCCGTTGTTTCATCTCGACGAATTCAAACTCTAGCTTCTCTTTGTGAAGCTCAGTCTCAAGCTTGCCGTTCAAGTCTTTAAATTCCCATGCAGAGACATATGCGTAATCTTTGTCATTACGAATCGCTTCCCCTTCAGGGGTTTGAAACTCTTCACGAAGATGGCATCCACATGACTCTCCACGATCTAACGCGTCATACGCCATGAGCTCGGCTAGCTCGAAGAAATCGGCCACTCGATGAGCAAACTCAAGGTTTTTATTGTAATTGGTCGCTTTGCCTGGGACCTTCACGTTTTGCCAGAATTCCTCTCGTAGAGCCTGAATTTCTGTGATGGCTTTCTTTAGATCTTTCTCATTACGGGTAATGCCAATATTGTCCCAAACAATGCGCCCAAGGGTGCGGTGGAAATCGACCACTGTGCGATCCCCTTTCACGCCTAAGATCTTGTCGATCCGCTCTTGTACCTCTTTTTCGACCGACGCAAACGCGTCATGAGATGTGTCAACCGTCGATACTCCTGCTTCGGCCAAATAATCACCAACCGTGAACGGAATCACAAAATATCCATCCGCTAACCCTTGCATTAACGCACTGGCACCCAATCGGTTGGCGCCATGATCGGAGAAATTCGCTTCACCCAGCGCAAACAATCCAGGCACAGTGGTCATGAGGTTGTAATCCACCCACAGGCCACCCATGGTGTAATGCACCGCTGGATAAATCCGCATAGGGACTTCGTAGGGATTTTCACCTGAGATATTCTCATACATATCGAAGAGGTTGCCATACTTGGCGCTGATCACATCCTTTCCATCTCGCGCAATGGCATCCCGGAAGTCAAGATAGACCGCAAGACCTGTGGAGCCCACACCCAATCCTTCATCGGTCACCTGCTTTGCATTACGCGACGCCACATCCCGAGGGACTAGGTTTCCAAACGATGGATAACGCTCCTCTAGATAATAATAACGCTCTTCATCAGGAATCTGATTTGGTGGACGATCATCACCTGCCTTGCGAGGAACCCACACACGGCCGTCATTACGCAACGACTCACTCATGAGTGTTAGCTTCGATTGATAGTCACCCGAAACTGGAATACAGGTTGGATGCACCTGAACAAAACTTGGATTCGCAAACGCAGCGCCCCGCTTATGCGCTCTCCAGGTTGCCGTCACATTCGAATTCTTGGCATTTGTGGAGAGGTAAAAGACGTTTCCATAGCCTCCAGTGGCTAAAATAACAGCATCTGCGCTGTGACGAACAAGCTCACCCGTAACCAAATCGCGTGTAATGATCCCGCGGGCGACGCCATCAATCACAACCACATCCATCATCTCGTGACGCGTATAGTACTCGATTTTACCCTCGTTGACCATCTTCATCATCGATTGGTAGGCACCCATCAACAACTGCTGCCCTGTTTGGCCACGAGCATAAAACGTCCTGGAGACCTGAGCACCTCCAAATGAGCGGTTGGCCAAATACCCTCCATATTCACGGGCAAACGGAACGCCCTGGGAAACGGCTTGATCGATAATGTTATTCGACAGGTGCGCCAAGCGGTAGACATTCGCCTCACGAGAGCGGTAATCCCCCCCTTTGATGGTGTCATAGAACAGCCTGTACACACTGTCCCCGTCATTTTGGTAGTTCTTTGCCGCATTAATCCCACCCTGCGCAGCAATAGAGTGAGCTCGACGCCCCGAGTCCTGAATACAAAATGTGGAGACTTTGTAGCCAAGCTCTGCTAGCGACGCAGAGGCTGAAGCCCCAGCTAGCCCTGTTCCGACCACGATTACATGCATTTTGCGCTTGTTGTTGGGAGAGACAAGCTTCACATCATTGATGTGCTTGGACCACTTCTCCTCGAGAGGACCGGAAGGAATTTTAGCGTCTAACTTCATGCATTCGTTGGATTAATACTGTATGAGGGCGCCCTGCCCTCCTGTGAAATAGATGTAAAGCGGAATAAACAAGAACCCTACACTCAAAAGTGCTGCGATGATAGTCCCTGCTGTGTAAACGGCTGCGGATCGTTGCGGATTACTCAGCGTCAACGAAATCATCGCACTCCAAATCCCATGGCCCAAATGGACACCAAGAAGCATCATCACAAAGGTGTAGGCAAACGCCATCACAGGGTCCAAAAATGAGGTAATCACAAGTGCTTTGAGGTCTTTCACCGGGTAATCGACACCTGGGATAGACGTCATGGTCGTTTCGCCATATTTAAAGGCACGCACATGGAAAACAATAAAGATCAGCATCACGACTCCCGTAAAGGCCATCGATTTAGAGCTTAAACTCTGGCGACTGGGTGCCCCCTTCGAGCTGTAAACATGGTATTTTTGTGGGCGCGCCTTGCGACGATTCCACCAAATAGACAGACCGATGTAGGAATGAATTGCAAAAACTGCGACAAGACCTATCTCAGCAAGCCACAGGAGCGGTCCTAAAGAGTGCAACTTGTAGGCATAGATATTAAACGCATCGGGTGGCCCAAATAGGGTCAAGTTCCCCACAAGGTGAACCACAATAAATACGATTAACGCGACACCCGTCAGGCCGGTAAGTAACTTTCGACCAACTTGTGAACTAAGCGCTTTGAGTAATGAGGGCATACGTCTAAAAATTTGGCTACTTTAGTGGCTCCAATCAGGCTAAAAAATCGTGCCTTTTTGGGTTAAAGGCAACCAAAGTTTGGGGTATTTCATCCCAAAAAAACTCGCGTTAACTCTCTGTTTTCTATGAAAATTTATACCAAGCATGGCGACGCTGGAGAGACCTCCTTATTTGGCGGGCAGCGAGTTGCAAAACATTTTGAGCGTGTAGAAGCCTACGGAGGTGTCGATGAGCTGAATGCTATCCTTGGTGAGGTATTGAGCCTGAGTGAGTTACCAGCGACTGTGGAGGCTATGTGTGCACAACTTCAAGCAGATTTGTTCGTCTTGGGTGCCGATTTAGCCACGCCCGAAGCTGCGTCAGATGTGGCTAAAGCCAAAGTGAGACGAATCGCTGCCAAAGATATCGAAGCCATTGAGTCGTGGATTGACTCCATTGATCAGGAACTCCCCGAACTAAAGACCTTTATTCTGCCCGGTGGATGCGCAAGCGGAGCCAAACTTCATGTGGCTCGAACGGTGTGTCGACGCGCAGAACGCGCGGCCGTGAAATGTCATCAGACAGACCCCTTGAATCCCGCCTGCATTGCCTATCTAAACCGCTTGTCTGATTTCTTTTTTGTGGCCGCCCGCTACGTGAATCACATGGCAGGCGCTCCTGAAACCCCATGGAGGCCTGTATAATGGCTTTGATTGCATCCGTTTCAGGGATTCGTGGCACATTTGGTGATGGGTTGGATCCACAAAATTTGGTGCAATATGCTGCAGCGTTCGGGCAATGGATTCGGCAGGAATCGGGGCAATCACTGGACGGCAAACCAACCCGCGGCGGCGAACCAACCCGTAACGGCGACCCAACTCACGGCGACGAAAATCCTGTCATTATCGTGGGTCGTGACTCTCGCGTGACCGGTGAAATATGTGAACATCTCGTCACGGCTACCCTGCGAAGCCTTGGCATTGATGTGATTACCCTGGGGATTGTTCCCACCCCTACTGTGGCCATGGCGGTACTCCATTATCAAGCGAGTGGTGGCATTATTCTCTCTGCAAGTCATAATCCTGCGGAATGGAATGCGCTAAAATTACTCAATCACCGCAGTGAGTTTTTGGATCCGGCGCAGGGTGCAGACGTGTTGGCGTTGTTGGATCAGGGGGCGGATAGCACCTTGTTGGATACTGGGGCAAACGCAGGATGGGTGCCTTGGGACCAAACAGGTGTCTTATCGGCCGATACCGAGGCGATTGAGCGGCATATTGAGGCGATTTTGGCTCACCCTTGGATTGATCGTGAGGCTATTCGGCAGGCAGGGTTTCGTGTGGCTGTTGATGCTGTCAATGGCGCGGGCTCCGAAGCGATTCCGGCTTTGTTGACTGCTCTAGGTGTCAAGGTTCATGCACTCCATTGCACGCCTGATGGGTATTTTCCACATAATCCCGAACCTTTGGCAGAGCATCTTGGCGAGATTTGTGCATTTGTGCAGGAACATCGAGCCGACCTAGGTGTGGTTACCGATCCAGATGCCGATCGATTGGCCTTGGTGAGCGAGCAGGGAGAGTTATTTGGCGAAGAATACACCCAAGCGATTGCCTTCGATTGGGCCTTGGAGAAGGCGTCTCAAGATCGCAAAACTAGCTCATCATTGGCTATTGCCACCAATTTATCGAGTAGCCGAGTCGCTGATTGGGTGGCAGAGAAGCATGGTGCGACATGCGTCCGCTCAGCTGTAGGTGAAATCCATGTGGTGAAAGCAATGCAGACCCATGACGCCGTGATGGGTGGCGAAGGAAATGGAGGAGTGATTGATCCAAAGCTCCATTATGGACGAGATGCACTGATGGGCGTGGCGATCGTCTTGCATCAGATGGCGTCCAAACAGATGCGCGCGTCGGAATGTCGAGCGAGTTATCCGACGTTTGTGATGTCCAAACAAAAACGTGTACTTGCCGATCTAGGAATGGATGCAAAAACCTTTTTGGAGAAGGTGGCTGACGCCTTTGCGCATCTCTCACCCAATAGGGTGGATGGTGTGAAACTTGATTTTGAGAATGGGTGGGTCCACATGCGAACCTCAAATACAGAGCCTATTATTCGGTTTTATAGTGAAGCGCCAACAGCCGTTGAGGCAGAGGCACTTATTCAAAACGTATTTTCGGAGGTAGGCGGATGATTCGATCCATGACAGGCTATGGCCGTGCTCACGTTACACTTTCGGCGATGAGTCTTGACCTTGAAATTCGGTCACTTAATAGTCGATTTTTGGATCCGTCGATAAAATTACCGGCGGAATTCGCCCATCTTGAAGGGGAAGTCAAGCAACGACTTCAAACAGGGTTAAACAGAGGAAAAGTAACGCTAAATGTGACCCTTGGGGCGTCCACTACTGCAGATCAAGGGGCGTTGTTTGACCCTGAGGCATTGGATGAGGTGGTGAGGCAGGTCACAGAAATGAAAAAGCGTTTGGGTGATGATTCGCCGACCACGATGCAGGATGTGTTGCCGTGGCAAGCGAGATTTTCTGGCATGGATAAGGGTGATCTGAATGGAGATGGCTCTTTTGGAAAAACAATCTCGGATGAGGATGAAAAGGCGTTCTTACAGGCTGTGGACCAAGCCATAGACTCGACATTAGCCATGCGCCAAAAAGAGGGTGATCAACTGCGCGTAGCGATGGAGGCGATGGTTCAAGAGTTGTCCGCGCTTACCAAACAAATTAGCCAACGTGCAGATGAACGCGCGGTGGCGACCAAAGCCAAGTTGCGTGCGCGAGTTGAGGAGCTACTGGATGGAACTGCCGGCATTGATGAGGAGCGAATGCAGACAGAAATCGCCATTTTAGCTGACAAAATGGATATTAGTGAGGAGTTGGTGAGGCTGCAATCGCATATCGATTATGTGGTGGAGGCGATGCAAGCCATAGAACCGATGGGGCGCCAATTAAATTTTTTGTCGCAAGAGCTCAACAGAGAACTCAACACGATTTCCTCTAAATCATACAGTAGTGAGATTGCCCATTTGGTGGTGCAAGGCAAGGAAAAGGTTGAGCAGCTACGCGAACAAATTCAGAATATTGAGTGATTGATTATGGTGAAAGTGCCTTCATCATCCAAACGGGGAAAGATTATCGTGTTGGTCTCGCCAAGTGGAGGGGGGAAAAGCACGATGAAAGACCGCCTCATGGATGATTTTCCTTCGATGAAGTTCTCCGTATCGGCTACCACACGTGACCCTCGACCTGGGGAAATCGATGGTGAGCATTACCATTTTATGAGTGAGGCACAGTTTGATGAAGCCTTGGAGGAAGACAAATTTTTGGAGTGGGAACAGGTGTTTTCAGGGACTCGGTATGGCACACTTCGTGATTCAGTTGATGAGTTGCTTCAAAAGGGGTATTTTATCCTGTTCGATGTCGATGTGAAAGGGGCGCGATCGCTCAAATCGGCTTTTGAGGATGATGCGTTGGTCTTGTACCTCCGCCCTCCTAGCATGGAGATTCTCAAAGAACGACTTGTGGATCGTGGCACCGAGAGCTCACAGGACATTGAAGAACGGCTTCAACGCGCTCAAAAGGAGATGCAAGAGGCTTTGATGTTTGACGCAACCATCCTTAATGATGATCTCGAAGAAGCGTATCGCGAAGTTCGAGATTTTGTTGAGGCTTTTATAGAAGCATAATAACCCAAAAGGGATTGATCCTATGTCGATTAAGACAATCAATATTGAAGACCTAGGCGATGAGCTTGGCAACCGTTATGAGCTCTTGGCCGTAATTTCGAAGCGTGCACGCCAAATTGCAGCGCGTGAAAAGCTCGAATTGGACGAGAAATTGAAGTACTTCGAAGGATTTGAAGACGAAGAAGAAATGACGTTCAACGAAGAGCAAGAGCGTATCTCCAAAGAGTACGAAACTCGTCTTCACCCTGGCCGTCGTGCGTTAGACGACCTCCTTTCCGACGATTTGACCTACGAATATCCGTCGTTGGATGAGTAATGACACTCCAGGGTGCACGAATACTCGTAGGCATCACTGGCGGCATTGCAGCGTATAAATCCATTTCCTTACTCAGAGCGCTCCAAAAACGTGGGGCCGAAGTGCGTGCCATTGCCACGCCCTCTGTTTCGTCGTTTGTCGGGCTAGAGACACTCCGTGCCATTACGCGGGAAGAGGTTCCTGTGGAAGTGTTTCATCAAGATGGGGACGCTGTCACGGACAGTTGGACGCGACACATTCATTGGGGTGAATGGGCGGATCTTTACGTCATTGCGCCCTGTACGGCACAAACAATAGCTAAAATTGCGCACGGATTCTCCGATAACATGCTTACTGCGAGTGTGTTAGCAAGGCGTTGTCCGTTATTAGTTTGCCCAACGATGGACGGGGAAATGTGGGATCATCCTGCTACGCAGCGTAATGTGGAGTTGCTGCGAGGAGATGGTATCCATGTGCTTGAGCCGGCTGATGGATATCTAGCGAGCGGGTTAATCGGTCAAGGGCGACTTCCTGAAGAGGCTGTGATTGTGGCCGAAGTGGAGCGGTTACTAGCGGATGTAGAGCGTGGGCGTGATGCGGAGGAAGGAGATGTTGCAGCGCACAGTCATGGAAAGCGCAGCGCGGCTCCCTCTTCCCTTTTTGCTGGCAAACGCGTTTTGGTCACCACTGGCCCCACTCGAGAACATATTGACGACGTTCGTTATATAAGCAATCCAAGCAGCGGAAAAATGGGGATTGCCATGGCGTTGGCTGCAAAGCAAGCAGGCGCGTATGTGACGCTTCTTCATGGACCCATTGAGTCGTCACTGCTACCAGCGATGGATGCCATACACAGTTTCGAGAGTGCGGATGAGTTGTTCGAGCTTGTCCAAGCGCATGGGCCTGGGTCGGATGTGGTGATCATGGCAGCCGCAGTATCGGATGCAAAACCTGCAGAGAGACGTCGCGGAAAGGTTAAAAAAGCCGATCAAGAGTGGTCCTTGCAGCTGGCTCCGACGCCAGATATTCTCGCATGGTTGGGAGGTCACAAATCAGACACTCAAACCTTGATTGGATTTGCCATGGAATCCGACGCCAAAACAGCACGGGAGGCAGCTCTTGCCAAACTTAAAGCGAAAAACCTCGATGCGATTATCCTGAATTTGCTAAGAGAAGGTGAATCGGGCTTTGGGATAGACTCCAATAACGTGGAATTGTTTGTGGGGCAGCATCAAATTGTCGGCCAGCATCAAATTGTGGGCCAGCATCAAACGCAGTCACAAACTCATGCGCAACAGCAGGATCCGGCGCAACTCCAGGATCCGAAGAAACACCAGGATCCCCCCTATCGCTTTGCAGGCACAAAACTTGACGTCGCTTTGCAGCTTGTGGATCAACTGAATGTGTCGTTATCAGGTGGGAGTCCTTCTGGCGACTCGTCGCCTGCAGTGCCGCCATCGAATGAGTCTCTTTCCGGCAAGTCGGCATCAACCAAGAAAAAGTCATAATCCGCGATGAATATTTCTTGGAATCCTCGACACATTCGCCTTGGGCTCCTGATTGGAGCGAGTCTGGCGTTGGTTGCAGCACATGTGGTGGTTGACCCTCCAACAGTCCCCCCAGAACCGATGAGTCCTAGTCAAATCCGGCAAACGCTCATTACGGAACTGCGCGCAGAAGGCTTAGATTCTACAGTGGTTCGCACGCGTTGGGTAGAGGTAGATTCGACGTTTCGACGCCCAGAGTTTCGGGTGGCGGTTCCTGACAGTTTTTCTACCACGAAGTTTCATATTCAGTGGGATCAAACCGTGAAACCATTAGGCTATGAATCACCTGCTCGCGTTCACTTCCCAGAAGAAGTCATGCACATTCATATGGTACGCGTGGGAACCATTCATGCTACGATTCGCCTTATTCCTTCCTGAGTAAACACCCTGAGTACACATCATGCCAAGCATTACCGCAACCATAAAGCCTTATCCACAACCCGATCTCATTCTTGTGGACCTGCCCATTCTGATGTGTCATGGGTATGCAGGGGGTGTGTCTGCGTTGATTTCGCATGCGCCTCTTCACGAGCCATGTATGTTATTTCGGTCACGGGGTGCGAAGGCATTTGCCCCAAATATTGTCCCCTACGCTAGTATCGAAACCCGTGCCGAGGAGTGGATGAACCGGATTCATGCCTTGCAGCAGAAATATGGCTTTGAGAAGTTTCATGTGATTGCGCACTCGATGGGTGGATTGGATATGCGTTATGCGATTGCCAAAATGGACGCCGCTTCGTCGGTCGCCAGCTTGACCACTATTGCCTCACCTCATCAGGGGACAACCATGGCAGAGCTTGTACTCAAGACACCTGGGCCTCTTCGCGGACCCATGAAGCAATTTTTTGACTGGATGGGTGCACAGATGTATGCCGAAGCCAAAAGTGATTCCCTCGCGGCGGTGGAGCAATTGACCCGAGAGTATGTTCAAAAGGAGTTTAATCCGAATGTCCTTGATCATCCTGACGTGGCCTATTATTCGTACTCAGCGGCGACAGGAAAAGGGACCAACGAGCCTCTTAACCCAATTTATGGCATCCAAAATGGGATGATTTATGATCAAGAAGGGCCAAATGACGGGTTCGTATCCGTCGAATCTGCCAAATGGGGGCAACATCATGGCACCATGCCGATTGGCCATATTGAGCAAACTATGATCCAAGTCGCTGGCGGTCGCAAAAAGCTTGTGGATCAGGTCTGGGTGGACGTACTTCAAGGCATTAGCCAGTATTGATTGTTGACACATTTTTGAAAATTATTTAACCAATCCCTGTAAGGTTTTAGGGTGTAGTGCATCTGTTCTAAAACAGTCTTTTCCAATTCATTGACATGTATTACATTGTAATACACTTCAAGGAAAAGCGATCGACCATGGCAACAACCATTTCAGTTAGAATAGATGATGATATGAACACTCAATTAGAGAAATTAAGCCTTCAAACAGGGCGACCTAAAAGTGAATTGCTTCGAGATGCTATAAAGCGTCAGCTAGCCGTCAATGAGTTCCAAGTTCTACGAGAAAAAATGATGGCTGAGGGTGCATCCAAAGGGTTATTGGTAGACGAGGATGTGTTTCGTGAAGTCTCATGAAGGTTTTTTTTGATACCAACGTACTTATTAGTGCATTTATAACTCGTGGACTCTCTAATGAGATTGTACAGGACATCATTGCAAGACATCATCCACAAACTGGGGAGCTTGTTATTGATGAATATGAACGGGTGCTAAAGCGTAAATTTTCCTTAAATCCAGAGTTAATTGACGCAACGATAGAGTATATACGTACGTTCGACATCGCACAAACTCCATTAGATCATCTACCATTTGAGGGGCTAAATGAAATGGATGCCTTGATCCTTACCTCAGCAATTCATGCAAAGGCAGAGGTATTCGCTACTGGTGATTCCGATTTCTTAAAGCTCCAGAAAGAGACTCATGGCATAAAAATCCTATCCCCAAGAGACCTTTGGAAGATGCTACAGGTTAGTTAACAAGACAGTGTATCCAACCCAGCCTCTACGCTGCCCCTTCCCTACGCTGGCATATCCGGCAAGCTCCAACCTTCGCGATAATTCGTCCGGATCAGCCCTTCCGCAAATTCGAGCGCATTAAACGGCTCCGTCCGCTCACGACTAAACGAGCCCGGTGTTGGATCCATTTTCGTGATCATTGTGAGGGTTTCGTCTGGTGAAATATTGGTGAACTGCATGTTCTCACCATCCCATTTGAGCGTCTTGTTGAGCCCTTGCAGACGCACTGCCAACACACCCATGACGACCATCTCGTTAAACGGCCCAGACTCCGCAAAGTTCGATTTGGTTTCTACACGACTGTCCGAGCTTTCCTTACACGCACGGACCCAATCCATTTGGTGATTGTTATTTTCTACACGACGTTCGGTCTGCGGAAGATTCGGCACACGACCAGAGAGCAACCATGGATCAGCACCATAGCATCCACACACAAGGGTATCATCCTCACCATAGAAAATCACACCACCACCCTGATGATTTAAACTCAAACCTGGATTCCATGATTCGGGTCTATATTGTTGTGCCTCTTCCCACCCCTCTGGTTTTTCGGGCTGCAAACCACCATCATACCAATACACATCCACCGCTGGCTGGATGCCAAAGCTTGTTTCGCGTCTTGGGTAGACCAAATGCACTTTTTGCGACACAGGGGCACAATCAAGAAGCAATGGAGACGAGCTCCCCTCTACTTCTGTTGGATAGCCAAGCTCAAGAGCTTTGAAGGGTGGCTCGAGAATATGGCAGGCCATGTCACCCAGGGCGCCCGTGCCAAAGTCCCACCACCCTCTAAAATTCCATGGGGTGTAAATATCATGGTAGGGTCTCATTTTCGCAGGCCCCACAAATAAATCCCAATCCATCGTATCTGGAATTGGCATCTCTTCCTCTGGTGTGTTCAATCCTTGAGGCCAAATTGGACGATCGGTAAAGGCTTCTACCTTGCGAACCTCCCCTACTTCACCGCCCTTGACCCACTCCATCATCAGATTAATCCCCTCACCTGAGGAGCCTTGGTTCCCCATTTGGGTCGCTACGCCATACTTTTCAGCAAGCTTGGTAAGCAGTCGGGACTCATACACTGTATGTGTTAATGGTTTTTCCACATACACATGCTTACCCATCGTCATGGCGTGCGCCGCAACAATGGCATGCGTGTGATCCGATGTTGCCACCACAACTGCATCAATATCATCGCCCATCTCATCCAACATCACGCGCCAATCTTTGAATCGTTTCGCGTCGGGATATGCCAGAAAAGTCTTCTCAGCATACGCCCAGTCCACATCACACAGTGCGACCACGTTCTCTGAAGGCATTCCCTGCAGCACCCCTGCACCACGGCCTCCCACACCCACACACGCAATATTGAGCATATCACTAGGCATTCTATGACCTAGTCCGCTAACCACCGCACTCGGCAAAATGGTAATTCCAGCTCCCAAAGCGACCGATTTAGTCAGAAAATCGCGACGGGACATTCCTTTGTTTGATGAAGGGTTCGAAGAGTTCGACATATCAGAGGGCTTAGTTAAGATCTATTAAAAAATCGCTTCCACAATTTAATAAAACTAGGAAGAGTTTATAATTCTGTTGTGTGTTTATAATCCTGGCCCGAGTAAGATTTACAATTCAATCCCTTCAACCTCACCCAGCAATCGATACGCTGTGAGGTCGTATTGGATCGGGGTTAATGAGGCGTAGCCATTGCTCAACACTTTAATGTCCGTGTCCTCGCTATCATCTAGCAGCTCCAGTCGCCCTGTCATCCAGTAATAATCACGATTGGCAGGATCACGCCGTCCATCAAATTCCTCAACATATCGCGAATTAGCCTGCCGTGCCCATTTCACCCCTTTCAGTGGACCTGCAGGAGCGTTCAGGTTCAGCGTCACCCCTGGCGGGAGTCCGTGGTTTAGCACATAGCCAATCACCTTCCGAGCCGCATCCTGCGCGCCAGACAAGTCTGCTTCCTCATCAAAATCGAGACAGCTGACCGCAATCGAAGGGGTCCCCATTATGGTCCCTTCCGTTGCTGCCGAGACTGTACCACTGTAGATCAGATTAATGCCCGCATTCGATCCGTGATTGATACCACTCACCACCAAATCGGGTTTTTGACGAAGTAGCTCATGGTGAGCCAGCTTAATGCAATCGGCCGGTGTCCCTGAGCATGCCTGCCCATGAAAACGGTTATCCACCTGAAACGCCCGGGTCCGCAGCGGCACATTAATCGTCACCGCATGACCCACCGCACTTTGTTGACGATCGGGCGCTACGATTTCGACATCGCCAAATTCATCAGCAACCTCAGCGAGTGCCTTGATCCCTGGCGAGAAGATTCCATCGTCATTACAGACAAGAATTAGGGGTTTACGCCCTTTGGCGCCCGTTGATTCACTCATAAGACTCGTCTTTGGAAGGGAAGGTTTTGGTACGAACATCAGCCACATACTGTGAGATCGCCTCATTCGCAGTTTGACCTAGCTCTGCATATCGGCGCAAAAATCGTGGTTCAAACCCTTTGTTGAGGCCCAGCATATCGTGCAACACCAGCACCTGACCGTCACAATCAACCCCGGCGCCAATACCAATGGTAGGAATCTCAAGTGACGCAGTTACCTTTTTGGCTAGACCCGCAGGAATCTTTTCCAACACCACCGAAAACGCCCCCGCCTCTTGCACCGCCTGTGCGTCGGCGAGCAGTTTTTCAGCTTCGGCCTCCTCTTTAGCACGCACCGTGTAGGTCCCAAACTGAAAAATACTCTGTGGCGTGAGCCCAAGATGTGCCATCACCGGGATACCTGCATCCACAATCCGCCGAATAATGGGCGCCACAGGAGCACCTCCTTCCAACTTCACCGCATGAGCTCCTGCCTCCTTCATCAGACGTCCAGCATTTTGGAGTGCTTGACGAGCCGTGACTTGATACGACATAAACGGCATATCCGCGACCACCAACGCCGTTTCTGCAGCACGAACCACACACTGCGTATGATATACCATATGATCCATGGTCATAGGAATCGTCGTTTCGTGCCCAGCCATCACATTACTCGCTGAATCACCCACCAAGATCACATCCACCCCTGCCTGATCTACCCATTTGGCAAGTGTAAAATCGTACGCCGTTAACATCGCAATGGGGCGCCCCTCTTGCTTCATGAGCTGAAGCGTTTTGGTCGTCACTTTGGCGGGCCGGTCGTGTGTATTTGTACTCATGATGCGTGTGGTTGAGTGAGTGTCCCGAGTGTGGAGAGTGTGGCGAGTGTGGCAATTTTGACTATTGCGCCGAATGTGTCAAGTATGGCAGATTTGGCTTGCAACGCGTTATTCCTTATTCACCAGCGCAGCAGAGGCTTCCAATTCGCACGTCACTTCTCCATCTACGGTTGCTTTTCCTTTCATTTGGACGAATTGACGTCGCCGTCCCGTAAACTCTACCTCGAGTATGAGGACGTCGCCTGGCACCACCTGACGCCGGAACTTACAATTATTAATACCAGTAAAAACCATGAGATAATCTTGTGGATTGTCTTGCTGACTCATCAACAAAATCCCACCCGCTTGGGCTAGGGCCTCTACTTGAAGTACCCCTGGCATAATGGGAGCTCCTGGGAAATGGCCATTAAAAAACTCCTCGTTGGCCGTTACATTTTTTTGCGCCGTAATGGTTTCGCCTGCAATCTCGTTCACACGGTCAACGAGCAAAAAAGGATACCGGTGTGGCAACAGCTTTTTAATGTCTTCAATGTGCATCATGGCGTTGTCTGAATCACTCATACTAAATACGGTTGGGTCATTAATTTGCTACAATTCCTACATAAACATAGGCAATTCCGCCCGATAGTTTTACAGCCCGGGTGGAAGAAAAGGCCTTGGACTGAGTCATTAATGCCAAAAAGTCATCTCCCGCGGGAAATGCAGCACTCGTTTCTGGAAGGTACACATACGCTTCACGATTGCCACTAAGCCACCCACCAATGGTTGGCATCACGGTGTAGCTATAAAACCGATACAAAGCACCAAAAAGCCCCTTGGGTTGGCCAAATTCGAGGACCATCACACGCCCGCCAGGCTTGCAGACACGAGCCATCTCTTGAAGACCCAGTACGGGATCGTCCACATTACGGATCCCAAAAGCAATGCTTGCAATGTCATACTGATTCGATTCATAGGGTAAGGCGAGCGTGTCAGCGACTTCGTAGGCTATCTCTAAACTGGCTTTGCGTGCCTTTGCCGGAGCGTATGAAATCATTTCGGGGGAAAAATCGGTTCCCAAGACCTTTCCTTGCGGGCCCACTGCTTTTTTGTAGAGCATCGCAAGATCCCCTGTGCCCGTGGCGCAATCTAAGACCCATTCACCCGGCTTAGCCGCAGACTCTTTCACAGCACGTTTACGCCACATTTGGTCAATCCCGAGGGATAAGATCCGGTTAATGCGATCGTACGAATCGGCGATCGATCCAAACATAGAGCGTACTTTTTCACTCATGGGCGCACCTCGCGAATGATCCCATCCTCTGAGGGAATAGCATGGGTATGCTCGTTCAAAAAGACGACTTCAAAATGACCAAAGGCTTCGTCATAAATCTGGGATGGAACTCCTGGTTGCGCCTCGCCAGGTTGCTCTTCATCATCCTGTCCCGTCCCAAGAACGGGCTCTGGAGCCCACTTGAGATAATTAATACACGCATTATGATGGGCAAACCGGCTCATTCCCTCATACCCAAGCCCCATCCACTGGGACATTAAAATGCGAATAAGTCTACCATGAAGCACAAAAGCGAGCGATTCATCGGGGCCCGCACTGGCCAAAAGCTCCTGAAATTTGGTATTGGCCCGCTCAAATACCTCGATTGCGGATTCCCCACCCGTTGCTCGCGCCTCTCCATTCCCCTTGGACCACTCTTGAAGCATCCATTGTAACTCCACTTGGTCGTCGTTGTAATCGAGCCCTTCCAATCGACCAAAATCCATCTCATCGAGCTCCGTAAAAGGGCTGTTTTGGAGTCCTTTAACCTCTTCGATGGCTTCAGCTGTTTGAATCGCACGATCCATTCCACTTGAGTAAAGTCGCTCTAATGGTTTCTTGCGCAGGACTTCGGCCACTCGAGTGGCTTGCCAACGGCCTGTGTCGTTGAGTGGTGCATTGATCCCCCGACCTTGAATCTTATGATTGAGGTTGTAATCAGTTTGACCATGGCGAAGGATATATAAATGTCGTTGGGCCACTTTAGAGGGAGTTTGTTTAGTTTGCGCGTTTTTGTGGTTGCGCTAGGTTGACTTTGGATGAACTTAGCAGAAAAACATTGCGCAAAAGATACCAAATTTTACATCCCATCTTCGGCGTTTGCGACCACCCACGCATGCATTGTAGGTACCCGGTCTTGCGCTACATTTTCTGTACGGTTTACCCAACGCTGCAGCACGCTCGAGCATTCAAATAGAGTTGCCCCCGAAGTAAATACATCATCGACAAGAATCCACATGGGCCTATTGGCCGCGAGGATATTAAGCCTCTGACTTAACCGTGCACGTTGACTCACTGCTATCGCACCTCGGATATTACGCGCACGTTTCTCCTCTGAAAATTTGGTTTGCGTCCGCGTCGCTCGCCTTCGTATAAACACCCCTCGGGGCAAAATCTCCAACTCGGGGAGCACCGTCTGAATCCCTCGGGCAATGGCTTCACTTTGGTTATACCCCCGCCCTATGCGTCGTCGCCAATGAATCGGTACTGGAATCAAAAGGCATTGCGACGCCTCAAAATTACAGTCTTCTAGCCACGACGCCATCCTGTGAATGGCCAACATGCGGCCAAGTTGCTCTCCCACATCGGGCCGAATTTGATATTTCAAGGCATGAAGCATCTCTTGGAGAGGGCCATCACGCACAAAGGGAAATCCTGCTTGCACACTTTGCAAACCCTGAGGAAGCACCCGATCCAGCGGGCCGGCTAGATCAAACCCTTTGGATTCGCACAGTGGGCAAAGCAACCCGTGAGTTCCACCCATACTCGCAGCCTCTGTACGGAGCCGCCCACACATGACGCACGTTTGGGGAAAAATCCACTGCCGAGCTCCTTCTGTGATCGTGGAGCCGATAGTGCGCATTCTTGTAATGAATGTGAGCATCATTCGCTTGGGCTGCATGGGTGTCTGATTGGGATTCATACCCTTTCAGAACCATCCAAAAGACAAACCTTACAATGTTTCACAGTAGAGGAATAAATCGGTATTTTAGAGAGTTATGCGCGAGATTTCACGAGATTTAACCTTGCTTCGGAAACACCTCAAATTGGAGGTTCAAGACATCCATGAGGCGACCCGATTTCCAGTGGACCGAATTGAGGCCTTCGAAAGCGGTACGCTCTTTGAGGACTCGGATTTCGAGTCCAACATCACCTACATTCGCTCCTTTGTTCGCTCTTATGGCAAAGCGTTAAACCTTCCAGATGACGTATTAATTGATTGTTTGGATTATGTAGAGCTTGGGAGTTATAACCGCCAGCTCATCGATTATTTTGAGGCGAGCCAGAAGAAAAAGGGCAAAAAGACCACCGTGAAAGAACAAATTATACTTGACGACACGGTAGACGAAGGTGGAATGACGTACTATGAGAGCGCAGTTCGTGGCAAAGATGCGGGCAGCGATGCGCGTGCTGAGAGCGCCCCTGCCAGCGTGTCTTCACCTCAGCCTGTAACCGCTCCAAGCTTCAAAAAACCACCCGTGGACGGTGTAGATTGGGCCTCCAAGCCTATCAAAGGGCGTACACGGACACCCATCCCCCCTCATGTTTGGATCATTGGGGCTGTAAGCACACTGCTCATTATGGCTGTCATTACCCTGGTGTGGTGGTTCAGTCAACGAGACACTAATTCTAACGATTCTAACCCTGATTCTACACTCGATCCTGCGCCCATGGAGCTTAATCAAGGTACTGCGAGTGATACAAATGCAAGCAATGCAACCCCATCATCCGCCAATAACGGCCAAAATAGTTCCGGTCCCTCCAATCCAGAAACACAACTAGCGACGAACGCCACAGGGTCACAACAGCCCAACACAGGCCCCCTAGCCTACCTTGGCTCTTCCCCACTCAATGCTACCTACAGCGTGTTGGTGTACGCGGTCAATGGACGTCTTGAACCCATTCGTGTGTGGAGTGATCAAAAACCCGAGGTTGATCCTTATTGGATTGAACAAGGCCACGCCATGCGCTTCGAAATGGATCAGGAAATGCGCCTAAGTGGTCAATTTAGCAATCTTCGGTTGATTGTGAATGGCCGTGACCTGGGCCCAATCTCACCAAATAGTGCTCAAAATGGGATTCCAACCTTCACATTAAACGTGTCCACACCTCAAATGGCGTCGGTTCCTCGCGCTCCTCAACCAATGAATCTGCAACAAGACATCCAGATGCCAACCGAATTTGTGGATAGACCCACATTTGAGTAACCCAATTCGTTTGAATACCCCAATTCACCCTGCTTTGCCACAGCCTGCCCATGAGTACCCCCTCTGATCGTTCAGCTGCAGAACAACGAGTCACAGAACAACGAGTCACCGAACTACGAGATCTGCTCCATCGAGCGAATGAGGCCTATTACCAGGAAGCGGCTCCCTTTATTTCTGACAAGGAATTTGACCAGGCCCTCGCCGAACTCCACCATCTGGAGCAAACCTACGGCCTAGACACAACCAATTCACCCACTCAGCGTGTTGGTGGTGGCCCTAGTGATGCGTTTGAAAGTGTTCGCCACCCCATTCCCATGTTGTCTCTGGATAATACCTACAACGCAGACGAGCTTCGTGAGTTTGATGAACGGGTTCGTAAAGGATTGGGGCCCAATACCCCATTCACCTATTCGGTTGAGTTAAAGTTTGATGGTGCCTCCATTCGGCTGCGCTACGAGCAAGGTAAGTTCGTTCTGGGTGCTACACGGGGTAATGGCGTCGAGGGCGATGATATTACTGCGAATCTCAAGACAGTGGCTGATATTCCTCTTGAGTTGACGGCGCCTGGGGAGGACCTTTTTTCGAGCGCTCGGGTGCCAGATGTGCTCGAAATCCGAGGGGAGGCCTACATGGAGCGGGAAGCGTTTGCCCGGCTCAACGCCTCCAGAGAGGAACAGGGGTTGGCCGTGTTTGCCAACCCACGAAATTCAACGGCTGGCTCGCTAAAAATGCAAGACCCTCGCGAAGTGGCCCGACGCCCTATTCGATTTACGGCCTTTGATGTGCTCGAGGGTGAGGGTGCTGGGGCCGGTCAGAGGGCTGGGGCCGGTCAGGGCACTGGCTCTGCCACCGAATCTAGCGCTGCAACGACCTCAAGCAACACCACCCTTGGCGACACCCATCTGGCTCGCCTCAACGCTGCACGCTCCTTCGGCCTACCCGTAAACGATCATTCCAAGCAATGCCACACCATTGAAGAGGTTCTAGAGGTCATTCAACACTTTGACATTCTGCGCCATGAGCTCCCCTACGACACCGACGGTGCCGTGATCAAAGTGAATGAAGTTGCTCTTCGCCCAGAGCTGGGAACCACTGCGAAGTCTCCACGCTGGGCCATTGCCTACAAATTTGAGGCTGAGCAGGCCGAGACGACCTTGCTGGACATCACCATTCAGGTGGGTCGATTAGGAACTCTCACCCCCGTTGCTGAGCTTGAACCTGTGCAATTGGCAGGAACAACCGTGAAGCGGGCCTCACTACATAATGAGGATGAACTCCGCCGTAAAGACATCCGTGTCGGGGATCGCGTGATCATCGAAAAAGCGGGCGAAATTATCCCCCAGGTGGTCTCTGTAGCGCCATCCAGTCTTCATGCGCCCGATCGCCAACCCCCATTTGACTTTCCTCAGGCCTGTCCCGCATGCCAGCAACAGGTTGTTAAACTGGACGACGAGGTGGCGTGGCGATGCGTGAATCCATCCTGCCCACCGCAGCTGCTGGAGCGACTCTCCTATTTTGCCTCACGAGACGCCATGGATATTGATGGATTGGGTGAAGCTCTCATTGGGCAGCTCATCGAGCAGGGGAATGTGGAATCGGTGGCCGATTTTTATAGCCTCACTCATGACCAAATCGCAGGATTGGAGCGAATGGCAGAGAAAAGCGCTCAAAACACGATTGAGGCGATTCAAGCAAGCAAGGCTCAGCCATTAGAAAAAGTGCTTCAAGGTCTTGGGATCCGTTTTGTGGGCAAAACCGTAGCCCGAGATATTGCGCAGCATATGGGCTCCATGCAGGCCATTATGACAGCATCACAAGACGAACTCCTTGCCATTCCTTCCATTGGACCGCGGATTGTGGAGTCCCTGCAAGCCTTTTTTGCCCGAGAAGCCAATCAAAAGCTGATCCAACGACTCCAAGAGGCCGGGTTAACCCTCACACAAGAGGCTCGAGAAACCACCTCTACCCTATTTGAGGGGATGACCTTTGTCTTAACGGGCACTCTTCCCACTCTCACGCGCACCCAAGCAGCTGAACGCATTGAGGAGCACGGTGGAACGGTCAGTAGCAGCGTAAGCAAGAAAACCAGCGTCGTATTGGCTGGTGAATCAGCGGGATCCAAGCTCGAAAAGGCGCAAGCCTGGGGCATTCAAATCATGGATGAGGCTGAATTTTTGCGTATGATTGAGGAAGAAACCCAAGGGAATTGACCTAAACGAGCCAACTATGGCCTCATTAACCACATCTCAGGATAAAAAAGGGCAAAAGACACCTCTTGCGCCCCAAGTGGACGCGCAAAAGCATTCGCAAACCGACGCCGTGCTCAAATGGGCAGGCTTGGTAGCCTTTGCAGTGATTGTACTTGCCTCCCTGCCTGGGAACACGTTCCGAATCTTGCCTGAGTATAATCTGCTTGAGCCTTGGCGTCATGACGATCTCACAGCTGATGTGACGTTTCCCATTCTAAAATCTGCCCAAGAAATTGAGGCCGAAGAGAGCCTCACAAGACGACAAACACCCCCTGTGTTTATTCAGAATGTCGATTCCGAGCTCTTGCAGGATGAGCTCGAAGGGCGTTGGATGGAGCGGATCACAGCCATTGGGCGAGTGTTGGAACAGCGCGCAAATCCAGAGGATAATCTGTCAGCTGCCCAGGCCCAAGACGGTGATCAATCACAAGTCGGCGATCAGTCACAAACCGCCGAGCAAGCACAAGCCGCATTGCCGTTTGACTTGAACGAATCGCAATGGACAGAGCTGCAGCAAACCGTAGGCAATCAGACCACACTCGCCGCACTCCAGCGCACCCTAGCTCCCCTTGAGCGAGCCCTAACGCAGACTCAAACCACGATCATTCTCGACCGTGAGCTCCCCCAAATTGAGACGCTTGAGGTGATGGTGCGAAACACCTCGCAGCGTACCGAGCGGACCGTCAACAAATCGGTCGCCAACGACACCCAAACCGCCACGATCCAAGCGGTGTCACTCGCCTACGAATCCCTACCTACCCTCCCGAGGGCAACGCTTAATGCTCTCGCTGATGAGCTCCTCCAGCCCACGGCACTTTACAGCGAGAATGAGTCTCAACGTCGTCTAGATAATGCTTTAAGTAAACTCTCTAAAACAAAGGGTGCGATAGCGCAGGGGCAGATTATTATTCGGCGTGGGGACATTGTTACCGAGGAGCGCGCCGCCCATTTGGAAAGCTATGTTGCTGCCCGGTCTGCCGAGGTCACACAGATTGAGCGTTGGACCCGCATGGCCGGCGAAATGATCCTGGTCATTGGGATTAATCTCATCTTGATGGTTTATCTCTGGCTCTACAGACCCGACATTTTTGGGCAATGGCGCACGCTATATCCTGTGTTGATTGTTCTCGCGTTAATGACAGCCATTACCCGAGTTTCATACAGTGTGGATTCGTTCCAGGCGGAGATGGTTCCCCTGGCGATCGCCCCGATTGTATTGACCATTCTGTTTGACCAACGCCTCGGGATGTTGGCCATGCTCACGCTTGCCTCCACCACTGCCCTGATTCAAGATTCGAGCTATGAATTTTATTTAGCCACCATGATGGCAGGCTCCGCAGGGGTGTTTTCGGTGAAACAGATCCAAAAACGGACCCATTTTTTCTTCACGACCCCTGCTGCCGTGCTTGGAGGGTATGTTTTGGTCTATGGTGGCCTCGCGATTTCGCAGTTACAGCCCCTGGATGTGGCAGCCGGTCGGGTGATTCCGTTGTTGATTAATGCAGCGTTGATTCTGTTTGCATGGCCCCTGCTGCTGCTTTTTGAAAAAGGATTTAGCATTACCACCGATTTGGCGCTACAGGAGTTGTCCGACACCAATCATCCACTCATGAAAAAGCTCATGAATGAGGCTCCTGGAACCTTTCATCACAGCCTACAGGTGTCTAATTTGGCCGAAAATGCGGCTAATGCCATTGGAGCCAATGGAATGCTCTGCCGCGTGGGGGGGTATTTTCATGATATTGGTAAGACGGATCGACCACAGTTTTTTGTCGAAAACCAGACCGATGGGAATCGCCATGACGTGTTGAACCCTATTATGTCTCAAAAAATCATCCGTGAGCATGTCTCCAAAGGGGTCGAAATGGGGCGTGAAGTGGGACTTCCCGCGCCGATTCTAGACATTATCCAGACGCACCATGGCACGAGCTTGATCCGTTTCTTTTTTGATAAAGCCCAAAAAACGACCGATCGTGAAAAAGAGCTGGGCGCCATTGAAGAGGAAGATTATCGTTATGATGGCCCTCTGCCAACCACGAAAGAGCAAGGGATTTTGATGTTAGCCGATGGTGTGGAAGCTGCCAGTCGGGCCGTGAAACCTGCCGATGAAAAGAAACTCGACGCGTTGATCGGTCAACTCATCGAAATCCCCCTTGAAGATGGACAGCTGGATCAGTGCCCCCTTACCATTCCTGAGATTAATGCGGTGCGCGAATCGTTCTTCAAGACGCTTAAAGGGGTGTATCACCAGCGCATTGAGTATCCCGAGGATAAGGAGCAGACGACCGCATGAAGCAAGTGAAACCCGTGAAGCACACCATTCCCGAGACCTTTGCCTCGCTGCTCAATCAGTACATCCAGTTTATCCGGCTTGAGAAGGGGTTGTCCGATAATTCGATTGCAAGCTACAAGCACGATATTGGGCGGTATTTGACGTTCATTCACGACACCATTGGGTTGCGTGATTTGGGTGGGGTTTCGATGCATCATATTCACAACTGTTTGCAGGAACTCACGGCGATGAACCTCTCTACGGGGTCAATTGCTCGCAATATTTCAAGTATTCGCGGGTTTCATGCGTTTTTGATGCGAGAAAAGCTCACCGAGGCGAACCCAGCTAAGATGATCGACCTGCCACGTCAAGCCAAGAAGCTCCCTGCCGTGCTGAGTGTCGAGGAGGTCGATACCATTTTGAGTGCACCGGATCGGTCGACGCTTGTGGGTATGCGGGATGCGGCGATTTTGGAGTGTTTATACGGAACAGGGATCCGGGTGAGTGAGTTGATCTTTTTGCAAATGGACCAGTTGTTTTTTGATATCGGCTTTTTGCGGGTCATTGGGAAGGGAAATAAGGAGAGGCTCGTTCCGCTGGGAGAGCCTGCGTTGAAAGCGATTCAGGCGTGGGTGGAAAAGGCACGGCCGACTTTTGCAGGGGGTGCGGGTGCAGGCGCTGTCTCTGGCCTACCTGGAGGCGCTCAAACACAAAACCGTGTGTTTATTAATCAGCGAGGTGCTCCCCTATCTCGAATGACTATCTGGAATATTGTAAGAAAATACAGCGTCGCAACTGGGATCGAAAAGCATGTCTATCCACACATTTTCCGCCATTCTTTTGCGACTCATTTGCTTGAAGGGGGCGCCGATCTACGAAGCGTTCAGGAGATGTTAGGGCACGTCTCGATTATTACCACCGAGATCTACACTCATGTAGATCGAACGTTATTACATCAGGTCCATAAGGAGTTTCATCCAAGGGCATAGTGATGCCACAGTTCATCTGAAGCTCGTACTTAAACCCTAGATCTTAATAGCCTCCCCAACCCCCGGCACGTGTACTTTGGTCTGCGTGTCCCGCTCGACCAAGCGCTTGAACTCAGCAGCATCGCCGGTTAGCACAGGAAAGGTTCCATAGTGACACGGCACCGCAATCGCAGGCTCAACCAACTCAACGGCTAACGCCCCTTCTACATGCCCCATGGTATAATGATCCCCGATCGGTACAGCCACCACATCAGGCTCATGCACCTCGGCGATTAATTCCATGTCAGCGAAGGCATTAGTATCGCCCATGTGGTAAAAAGTCCACGCTTTATGCACCCGAAACACCAATCCAGCTGCCTCGCCGGCGTACTCTCCACGGAAAGAAGACGAGTGCTGCGCATGCACCATTGTGACACTCACATCATCAAAATGGACGGTTCCGCCTTTGTTAAAGCCCACGGCTTGCTCACGTTTAAGCCCATGTGTCTGAAGCACACCGACCAATTCAACGATTCCATATACTGGGCACTCAAAACGACCCGCAAGATCAAGCGTATCCCCTACATGATCCTCGTGCCCATGAGTCAAGAAGATAGCATCTACCTGGGATGGTGTTTTCAGCGCTTCTGGGAGCTGCGGATTTCCTGACAAAAACGGGTCCACTAAGAGCACCTTCCCGCTGGGAGTCGTGATCTGGAACGTTGAGTGACCTAGCCAAACTAAGGATGCGTTATTCATAGCATTCTCGTTTTGTTTGAGTTGGGAGATGAGGTTTAGCAAATCAATAATTGGGTGAAAGGCAAGATTCCCACTCCTAAGAATATGCCCTTAAAAAGAAATAAATCACAACCCCTGTCACCGAAACATACAACCATACAGGAAACGTCCATTTAGAAACCTTTCGATGGAGACTAAACCGACCCGAGAACACCATATAATAGCTCGTCAACACAAACGGCACGACGGTTGCACTCAGGATAATATGAGAAATCAGCAACGTGAAATACGCAATTCGCACGAATCCCTCCCCTTCAAAGACTGTGTGACCGACGGAATTATGATAGACCAAGTAACTCACCAAAAACAGTGACGAGGCAACAAAAGCCGCGATCATGAACGTCATGTGCTGCTTGAAGTCACGCCGGCGGATGGCAGCATACCCTGCTAGGATCATCACCGTAGCGATCGAATTCAGCGACGCATTCAGCGTGGGGAGCATATACACCCAAGACCCAGCCTCAGCGCTGGCCGGCTTCAAGTACAGGATCCAAAGCAAAAACGCGAAAGCGGCCACACTTACAGCCATGATTGCAGCGATCCCCTTCCAAAGACTCATGGATTCAAGCGCAGGGACGACAGGGATCATGGAGCGAAGGTCGACAGAAGAATCGGCAGGAGAATCAACAGTAGAATGAGTAGACATAATGAGGTGTAGATTTTTAGAATGAATCTAGAAAATAAATAACGCAAAACAGCCCAACTCCATTCAAAATCGTCATTATTTACTTTTTTCACATTTCCAGTTTCGGTAATTTAGAGTCCGAATTGAGAAGAAGGATCCAATTCGGTGGATCAGATTTGCGTCTGGGCATGACAATCCGCGCCTCTGCAACTCCACATTAATGGATCGGGATAGCCGCAAGCGGCATAACTTTTTAGGTGAATAACACACGGATGGCGCAGATTTTTCCTAAGTGGAGCAACAACATTCCACGGAAACTACTCATTGGATCTGTTGTCATTGGCAACACACTCGTGTTCACGGTGTGGTTCTTTTTTGCCCCCGAATTCCTTGACGTAGGCTACGCGCCTGAGCAACCCGTTCCGTTTTCTCATCAGCTTCATGCTGGCCAACTGGGCATGGATTGCCAGTATTGCCACACGCAGGTCTACGACTCCAAGTATGCAAATGTGCCCGCGACTCAAACGTGCATGAATTGCCACAACCAAATTAAAACCGATTCCCCTGCCCTCGAGCCTGTTCGTCAGTCATGGGAAACGGGTGAGCCCATTGAGTGGGTCCGTGTGAATTACCTTCCCGATTACGCCTATTTCAATCACTCAGCTCACGTGAATGTGGGCGTAGGATGCGAGACGTGCCATGGTCGTATCGATCAAATGGAGGTCGTCTATCAGGCCGAGCCACTGAGCATGAGTTGGTGTATGGACTGCCATCGTGCTCCGGAGAAATATATTCGCCCCGTGGAGGAAGTGACCACGATGGGCTATGTATCAGACAATCAAATTGAGATGGGCCTTGAGCTTGTCGCCAAACACAACATTCATGCACCCCAGTATTGCCAGGGTTGCCATTATTAATGGAACCGCGATACACAACGCACGAATATGAGCACTGACATTAGTAACGACTTGCAACACACCACAGAATCAGACGAAAACCTGGCGCCCAATACCTATTGGAAGAGCCTGGGAGAGCTTGCCCGCAACAAGGAGTATGAAGATTATGAGCACCGTGAGTTTGGCAAGGAGGCCTCAGAGCTAGGTGATCCTGTCTCACGCAAGAGCTTCCTCCGAATCATGGGTGCATCGATTGCGATGGCTGGGTTTGCCGCGTGCCGTCGCCCTGTGCAAAAAATTCTCCCCTACTCTCGTCAGCCTGAAGATGTAACGATTGGGATTCCGATGCATTATGCCTCGGTCTTTAGTCATCAAGATGCCGCGACAGGGATTCTCATCGAAAACAACGAGGGTCGTCCTTCCAAAATTGAGGGGAATCCAGATCACCCTGCCAGCCGTGGCAAGACCACGTTGTATGAGCAGGCGATGATTCTGTCGATGTATGACCCAGATCGCTCTCGTGGGATTCGTTTTAATGGAGAGCCAAGCACGCAAGACGATTTTGTAGCGGCGGCAGCCTCACACTTTGCCGACCGTTCGCGCCGAGTGTTGTTCGTAACTGAGTTGAGCTCATCTCCAACATTACTCCGACTCAAAGAGCAGGCCTTGGGCCAATTCCCGAACGCACGTTGGGTCAATTATGAGCCTTTTGGCGAAGCGAACGCGTTTGAGGGAGCTGAGCTTGCCTTTGGGCAGCGACTTCGTACCGTCAATCATTTTGACCGCGCTGACGTCATTGTCGCCCTAGACGACGACTTCATGAGTCCGCAATCCCACAAAAATGCGCTTCAAAACGCCCGCATGGTGACAGATCGTCGCAAAGTGATGACGACCGACGACACCATGAACCGCCTTTATGTCGTGGAAGGGACATTCACATCGACGGGCTCATACGCCGATTCACGCAAAAAACTCAAAGCGTCGCACGTTGCTCCGTTTACCTATGCACTTGCTGCAAGACTCTTTAATGCGACCAATGCCTCCGAGCTCCGCCCATTTGCTGGGGTGAATAATGAGTTCCTCCTCGACGAAACGCTCGAAGCGATGGTGGAAGATCTTGTCGCAGCACAGGGATCATCTTTGGTCACAGCTGGATACGGCCAACCCACAGAGGTTCATGCTGCCGTGGCTGCGATCAATGCGGCTCTGGGTAATGTTGGGACGTCTGATGCAGCGCCTGTCACCTACCATGTGGTGGATCATGTGGATGGAAGCGAGTCGTTAGCATCCTTTGCAGACGCCATCGCCGCGGTGAATCGTGGAGAATTCGACACGATGGTGTTGGTGGGAACCAATCCTGTATTTAATGCGCCATCAGATATTGATGTTTCGGGCGCGCTGGACAAAACCACGGTCTTTCATTTGGCCGACATGGTTGATGAGACCTCAAAACAGGCCACATGGCATGTGAATCGTGCCCATTCACTCGAGCAATGGAATGATGCCCGTTCATTCACGGGGGCTCATAGCGTCGTTCAACCTCAAATCCTTCCGTTGTTTGATGGATGGAGTGAAGTGGAGTTCTTGAATACGATTCTAACGGGTGAATACACGCAAGGATACGAATTGGTACGCGACACATGGCGTTCAGGGCTCGGCGTTCGTACAGACCGCGAATGGAATGCGATTCTTCATGATGGATTGCGCAAAGAGACACCCGGTGCGTTTCGGGCGGTGAATCCACGATTGACGAGCGGTTTTGGTCGAGGGATCGAGCAGGCTATTGCGGCCGGTGTGGCAGGAAGTGCGGCTGTTGGTACAGCATCCGCCAGCACAGGCTCCGCCTCCGACATGGAGCTCATCATCCGCCCCGATGCCAAACTTTTTGACGGACGCTACGCCAACAACGGCTGGCTCATGGAGCTTCCAGATCCAATGTCTAAGATTACATGGGATAATGTGGCCCTCATGTCGATGAAGACTGCTGAGAAACTTGGCATTCCGACCGA
>JAQCBZ010000032.1 GCA_027621355.1 Bacteroidota bacterium
ATAGACCCCTAATTCCGTCCATGTCGGCACCCTGCCAAGTCTGTCACAAATCATCCCATACTCTTCTTCCGTCAGGCCGTGTTCTAATGCAATCTCGAGGGTAACTGTGGGATCTGTCATGGGATAAGAGCAGGATTGGGTTTTAAATTAAAGGATAATAATGACTCTATAATACTAGTCGTGTCTCGATAAAACAGAAAGCTAAAATATAGGGAATTTGGAGGGCTTGATAATACGTACTTAATTACGTACGTTATTAGAAATCAACCCTCAGTCCATGTCATGAAATCACTCTCCGCAACCCAAGCTCGAAAAGATATTTATCGGATTATCGACGAAACGTGCGAAACCAACGAGCCAGTACTCATCACAACTAAACGTAGTGACGCGGTGCTCGTAGGCAAGTCCGACTGGGATGCCATGCAGGAGACACTGTATTTGAATTCGATCCCTGGCATGACCGAATCCATTCAGGAAGGGCTTAATACACCTTTGGATGCCACTGAGGAAGACCTAGATTGGTGAAAACATTTCGTCTTGTCTATACCAAACAAGCCAAAATAGATGCCAAAAAAGCTTCTTCAGCTGGCTTAAAGACAAAGATTGAGCAACTTTTGGCCATTCTGGTGAAAGATCCATGGACTGAGTATCCACCTTATCAAAACTTGGTGGGGAATCTAAAAGGTGCCCAATCGAGAAGAATCAATATCCAACATAGACTCGTGTACCAAGTCTATGAGAATGAAAAAGTGGTCAAGGTCATTCGTATGTGGAGCCATTACGAATAGGGCTATAACTGGCGTCTTCTGCAGCTTCTGTTAAGACCGTAACACTAGCACCGCCTCACCCCATCGCTTGATCCAGATCCGCAATCAAATCATCCACAGCCTCGAGGCCCACGGACAGCCTCACAAGTCCATCTGTGATCCCAGTACGTCGCCTCACTACAGGATCAAGATCGGCATGAGTCATCGACGCAGGATGTTGAATAAGTGTATCGACCGCACCCAAAGACACAGCAAGTGTACAGAGTTGGACGCGGTTCATCATGGAAGCCCCGGCTTTTGCGCCCCCAGCAAGTTCAAATCCTATCATCCCTCCAAAACCGTTAGGCATTTCCCGCTTTGCAAGCTCATGATCTGGATGACTCTCAAGTCCTGGATACCACACGGTTGAGACGCGCGGATCTTTTTCTAGCCACTGTGCCACGGTCATGGCGTTCTCCCCATGACGCTCCATCCGTACCGCCATGGTTTTGAGTCCTTGAAGTGTTAACCACGCATCAAATGGGCCTGGTATTCCGCCAAAAAACTTACGGTACTTCTGCACTTCGCCATCGTGAAGCAATCCCTTGCGCCCAACCAAAACCCCTCCCACGATATTACCATGGCCGCCTTGATATTTTGTCGTCGAATAAGCCACCACATCGGCTCCTAACGCTATCGGCTGCATGAAATAAGGCGTACAAAAAGTATTATCAATCATCACCAATGCACCTGCATCATGAGCACGGGAAGAAATAGCATGTATATCCGTCAGGCGCATGACTGGATTGGCAATCGACTCAAGGTAGACCAGTTTAACGGGTCCCTCAGCCTCAGCCAAGGCTTGCTCAAACGACTGCACACTCGTGCCGTCAAATGTGTTTACCGTGACACCATACTCTGCCGCCAAGCCCTCTTTTAGCTGGTCTGTCCCCGCATATAACGCATCTTGAGCCAGCACTACACCTCCTTTTCCTAAGGCCATTATCCCGGCAGAGATCGCCGACATTCCAGATGCAAACGCTAGTGCCTCCAAGTCCTCTTGGCCGCCATGGGCTTCCAGATCAGCCATGGCATTTTCGAGCAACTGAACGGTAGGGTTTTCGATACGCGAATAGCAATGACTCGCCCCTCCTTCTTCATGCGAAAAGTACTTTGCTCCCGCGTCTACCGACTCAAATGAAAAGGTGGAGGTTTGGTAAATCGGAGCAACATGTGATCGATATGGGTCGCTTTCTGTGTGATCCACATGGGTGCATCGTGTTCGGATATCTTGGGATTTTTGCTTGCTCATATGTTTGTGGTCGCTTGCTGGGTTGATCTGCCGGCGGGGGTGCTTGCTTGCGTTATTGCCTCTGGTTAATTTTTTTACTCGCTATAATTCATTTTCAACATGCTGTTATTCACCGCATTATTTCAGGGGAATGTAGTGCGCCAACGCCAAGCGCGTCGGCCTCAGACCAATGTAGCAAATCGTTCGACCACTGGCGATGTGCTTTTTTTCATAATGCGTTTGAACGGTGAGTAATTCAATAGGAATTCCTCGCCTTGAACATTCTTCGGGACTCATACCAGCTCCGCCTGCCTCGCCAGCACCGCACGCATAAATATCAGGCACATCCCACGCACATTCAGCCAGTCCCTCACCAATTTGCTCGCGCGTGTAGTCTGCAAGTTCTGGCGAATCAGTTTTGACATGCACAATCCCATTCGGCCGCAAAATCCGGTGATATTCAGCCAAAAAGCGGGGTGAAGTGAGCCTTTTGGACTCTTTGCCTTGCTTCAAATAGGGATCTGAAAACGGAATCCATATTTCATCCACAGTTGCCTCAGGGATGTATAATTCCATGTGATCGATGTACACACGCAAAAAATGAAGATTAGTGAGCCCCAAGTCCAACGCTTCTTTGGCACCCCGCCACAACCGCTCCCCTTTAATATCAATGCCAATAAATTGTCGGTCCGGATAGCGCTGAGCCAGGGCCAATGCATATTCCCCCTTCCCGCAGGCAAGTTCTAGGGTCAAGTCAAGCGACTCTACACCAAATATTTGTAGCCAAAACGTCTCATCTAAGCCCTTCCACATTCCAAGCTCTGAGACCTCTGTTACATTGGGCAGCACCTCGACCTCGGCATATCGACCTAATTTATTTTTGGCCATAACCTGTCATTCTCGCTACTAATTGCGCACATCCGATCGCTTGTGTACGTAAACCCATCAAAAAATTATGGGGCAAGACGCTTTCGAGTCCACGCTACCTGATCATCTTGACCAGGCGGCACATCATCCTGACTCGCTATCTGACCACCTTGACCGGCAGCCTGACCTGCCCAATACCGAAAGCGGTCGTGCATTCGCCCTCCTCGACCTTGCCAGAATTCGATCTCGTCGATCGTTAGAATATACCCACCCCAGTTGGGTGGCATGGGAATCTCATCGCCTGGAAAACGCTCTTCTGCAGCTATAAATAATGCGTCCAACGCCTCACGGTTTACAACCTCTTCGCTTTGAGGTGAGGCCCATGCTCCAAGACGACTCGCGCGAGGACGACTCCTAAAATAGGCCTCGGATATCTCACGGTCTTGTCTGCGAATCGCCCCTCGAACCCGGACCTGACGCTCCAACGGCCCCCACCAAAACGTGGCCGATGCATGTGGGTGGGCATCTAACTGCTGCCCCTTTTGACCATCATAATTGGTATAAAACACAATTTCACGACCAGAAAGACCTTTTAATAATACAATTCGGACATCGGGGTTACCATTCGAATCAACGGTCGCCAACGCCATCGCATTAGGCTCGATAACTTCTGCTTCGAGCGCCTCTTTTAACCACAATTCAAAAAATGGAATGGGATTTTCGGGCATTGCCTCATCATGGAGACCGCCTTTGGTGTAGTGCTCGCGCAGTTCTTGTAAGTTCATGACCACAAAATAAAAAAACCCGGTATCGCTATGAAGGATGGGAACCAAAAACCTTAGCAAAATACCGGGTCACTCACACTGGTATTATAACGTCGATCATTGCAGAGTTATTGCAGACGATAGACGCTAAAATTCCCAATCCTACCTCACCCCTGTGCCACTGCCCCAAGCAGAACTTCATACGCTTCTCGCAAACGATCAAGCTCGATGATCAAAGGCGGTGCAATCCGAATCAAGGAATTAGAGTGTAACGTCCATCCTAGGACGATTCCTGCTTCAAAACAGCGTTCAACTACTCTCTGCGTCAGTTCTGCAGACTCGAGCTGGAGCCCCATCATTGCACCTCGTCCACGGAGTTCCACAATTCCGTCGCCTTTCAACATCGACTCACTCAAAGCCCAGATCTCAGCAACTTTCTCCTCCACATCCATCGCTAGCAATTCTTTCAAGGTTGCATGAGCCGCTGCAGCACTCAAAGGATGCCCGCCAAACGTTGTCACATGGTTCAGCGGAGGGTCTTGGCGAAATGCCTGAAACAATTCATCGCTTGAGAGTATCGCTCCCATAGGCATCCCGCCTGACATCGCCTTGGCCGCGGTCAGAATATCAGGCTGCACCCCAAGCCCCTGAAACGCAAACAAGCTACCCGTCCTATAAAATCCCGTCTGAATCTCATCAAAAATCACCAAAGCCCCCATCTCCGTGGCCCGAGCACGCAACGCCTCCAACCATTCCTTGCGAGCGGAAACGACCCCCCCTTCCCCTTGAATCGGCTCCAATATGACCCCAGCAACATCCCTGTCAATCAATTCAAGGGCTGCCATATCATTATAATCACCAAATCGCACCCCGGGTAACAATGGCAAAAACGGATCTCGATAGACATCACGCCCTGTCACGCTCAGCGACCCATGCGTATCCCCATGATAGGAGTTCCGAAACGCCACAAACTCCTGACGTCCAGTAGCTTTTTTGGCAAGCTTCATTGCCCCTTCGTTGGCTTCTGTGCCACTATTCACCAGATAAATACGTTGCAGCTCAGCGGGCAACTGTGACGCCAACAAGCTCACAAAATCGACTTGAGGCCGTTGAATAAACTCCCCATACACCATCACATGAAGATGCCGATCCAGTTGCGTCCGTATCGCCTCCACTACCGCAGGATGACGATGCCCTAGACTACTCACAGCAATCCCTGAAATCAGATCTAAATAACGCTTGCCATCCGTCGTGACAATCTCACACCCCTCAGCGTAGTCCACCTCAAGCCCCATCGGTTCATCCGATGTAAGGGCAAGATGACGGTAAAAAAGTTCTTTCATGGGATGCTTCATGGCATTATTTGCTGAATGCGGGACTGTGTATGTGAGTATCGTTTAATTGGATGCACAATGTATCTAGGCACAACATGTGTGGATGTGCAAGTTAATCGAATGCGCAATTTATGTGATTGCTCAAAGCGCTTCTAAATTATTAAGAAGAGATCGAATTATTCCCTAAAAAATCTATCTCATTAATCAAATAACGTTAATTATTATTTAGTTTATTACGCACTATGACATTACTTTATAACATACTTTAATCAAATTACTTAGACTATTTATGCATTTCTCCATAAATACCTACAAATACACATTAAAACGGTATTCCTTTCTCTTGCTAAGCTCATTCCTGCTTCTTCCTACCATTACCATCGCGCAGCAGTCACCTGATCCAGTCGCTGAAGCTGCAACCGTTCAAAACAACCTTAATATCATCTGGACAGTCATAGCTGCTTGTCTCGTCTTTTTTATGCAAGCTGGATTTACGTTGGTTGAAACAGGCCTAACAAGAGCCAAAAATGCCGTTAATATTATTATGAAGAATGTGATGGATATCTCTGCTGGAGGAATTGCATTTTTTCTTGTTGGATTTGGATTAATGTTTGGCACAAATCCATCAGGCTGGATTGGAACAGATGGATTCGCCCTCATCCAGATTGGGGACCAAAGTGAAGTTTGGGGTTATGTGTTCTTCTTCTTCCAAGCAGTTTTCGCTGCAACAGCTGCAACAATCGTGTCTGGAGCTGTAGCTGAACGGACTGCCTTCAGTGGATATCTACTTTTTTCAATCATCATAACGGCCTTTGTATATCCTATTTTTGGTTCATGGGCTTGGGGAAGCTTGTTTAATGGGAGCGGTTGGTTGGAAAATTTAGGGTTCATTGACTTTGCAGGATCAACAGTTGTCCACTCCATTGGCGGCTGGGCAGCGCTAGCTGGAGCACTCATCGTTGGTCCGCGAATGGGTAAGTATAAAGATGGTAAACCCCAACCTATTCAGGGTCACTCTCTTCCTCTGGCAGCTCTTGGAATCTTTATCCTATGGCTTGGCTGGTTTGGGTTTAATGCGGGCTCAACTACGACAGGCGATGGCTCTGTGGCCAAAATCATTGTTAACACCTTCCTGGCAGGTGGTGCAGGCGCTCTGGCGGCTATGACAATGAGCTGGGTGCGAAAGGGCAAGCCTGACGGTGCCATGACCATGAATGGGGTCCTTGCAGGCTTGGTAGGTATTACTGCGGGTTGTGCTGACTTAAACCCAGCTGGAGCACTGGCTGCAGGATTATGCGCTGGGGTTATTCTGTATTTGTCTAGTGGTTTCCTTGAAAGATTCGTGGACGATGCAGTGGGTGCAGTTAGTGTGCATGGAGTATGTGGTGCATGGGGGACCATTGCAGTTGCGTTATTTCATCCAAATGGTCTTGATCTAACTTTATTAGGTGTTCAGTCTCTAGGGGTATTGGTCGCTTTTGCGTGGACATTCCCACTCTGCTATGGGTTATTTAGTCTTATTAATGTGTTTATCCCACTCCGCGTGAATGGAGAACTAGAGGAAGCTGGTTTGGATCTTCATGAACATGATGCACAAGCATACCCTGAATTCAGTTTTGCGAAGCAAACAACATCATAGCTCTATTCAATACGACATTAAGAATACCAATGGTGGTGTAATTCATCGCGATATCATTGTTGAGAGGGCGCGTTTCTAGTATCTTAGGAGTGCCCTTTTGACTAATGAATCACAGATGGAGACTCCAGACCCAATTCATGATTTTGAAGAGGATATAAAGTTCCTCGTTCAAGCCTTACAAGACTCCTTTGAGGCCGATGCGGCTCAAGCGAAAGTAGACGACCATAATAATCTCCTGTATATCGAAATCGAGGGGCTTCAAGAGTACAGCGATGAAGAGATTGAGGAGATTGCAGGTCCGATTCTAGAAGAGCTCGATCTTGATTTCGAGGAAATCCTTTTGGTCCCTTTCAGCCCATGATGGTCGACGTTCAGCCCACGACGCACTACACATTAGAATGTGTCCTTTGCCAGAAGGAGAACGACGAGACCAAAACCTCGACGTACTGCACGTTTTGTGGAGGGGTGCTAAGCGTTCGGTATCACCAGACGTCCCCTGCAATGCAGGTCCCGCTCAAAGCGTATCAACCAGATCCGCTCAAGCACCACCTTTCGACGTTGACTCAGCTTCCACGCCTCAGTAAAACCTACGATATCGACCTATGGGCCAAGCTAGAATTTGAGCACCCAAGCGGATGTTTCAAGGACAGAGGAAGTGCGATTGAGGTACAGAAAGCGTTGGAGTTAGGACGCGACGCGATCTGTCTCGCCTCTACCGGCAACATGGCCGCCTCAGTCGCGATGTATGCCAGTTATTATAACCTACCATGTTTTGTATTTGTCCCTGAGCAAACCAGTGAAGCCAAATTAGCCCAGGCAACCATCTATAATGCTACCATCTTGCGCGTGCAAGGTGATTTTGCCAAATGTGAAGAATTATGCAAAGAATTTGCCCTTAGTGGTAATGTATATCTTGCTGGTGATTATGTATTTAGAGAAGAAGGTCAGAAAGATTTTAGCTATGAACTTCTCGCACAAGGTGTCACAGATTTTGACGCTATTGCCATCCCCGTAGGATGTGGAACCAACTTTGCGGCGATTTATAAAGGGTATGCCGAAATGAAAGCGGCTGGCCATGTCGATCGCATTCCTCAACTGTTAGCCATCCAACCAGAGGCAAGCTCCCCTGTTGTGGAGGGGATCTTTAAGCGTGAAAAAGTGGTCAAAGAGTTGGTGCAAACCATTGCCACTTCTGTGGCGGTGGCCAATCCTTTTGATTTCCACAAAGTCCTGCACGCAATTGACGAAACCGATGGCAAAGCCTACACCGTCACCGAGAATGACATCTTGGATTCGCTTCGAGAAATGGCGGTCACCGAGGGGCACTTTACCGAACCAGCATGCGCGTTGCCGCTTGCTGCGATGAAGGATCATGCACATCAATGGCAGGGGAAAAAAGTCCTTCTTGTCCTTACCGGCTCGGGGCTTAAAGATACTCGCGTGGTTGCCAAGCACTCACTCACTCCTCCCGTTCTAGAACCGACGATTGAAGCGATTCAAGAATATGTCGGTTCGGGCTTTGTCGAGATGCAAAAGCGCGCATGGGGCAAAGCGCGGTCTGTCGTGTTGGCTAATGTGGCTTTAAGTGATACTCGCGACAAGGTGTTTAATAGTTATGTCGAAGCGATTCAGCAACGGGGTAAAACGCTCCAAAAGCATGAAATAGAGGCCTTGCAGTCCATTGTTCTTCAAGAAAAAGAGGGTGTCCCTTCCCATCTTGAGGTCTTAGATTACGCCGTCACCATGCGAAAAGAAGGGCTTGTGGAAGCCTCTGTTAAACTACGACTCCACGGAGTGGAAGTTGAAAGTGAGGCTAAAGGTGTAGGCCCCGTGGATGCAGTTCTTGCTGCGATTCGAACCCATAGTGACACTCACTGCAAGATTCTGGTCAAAAATCACGAGGTGGACATCCTAAGTCCTCAAACAGATTCTTTGGTAGTCGTAACCCTGACGTTAGAGCATGAAGGACGACAAATTCGACCCAAAGGAGCTTCATCGGATACTCTTGAAGCGGTCATTCATGCTTTTGAGAAAGGGTACTCTGTGCTAGCAGAACAGCTGGCCGATCAGAAGCTATAAAATCAGTCATCCAAGCATCAGCCATCATGTCAGCGCAAGCATTACGCGCTCTTTCTAACGGTGAATATGGGTCTCTGGCTGCAAAGGGTACTTCATGGCCATGTCTGCGCAGTCTGTCTTGCGCGTATCACCCAACGAAAACATTCTCCACCCTTCGGATTCACGCACAAAATGGATCACATTCACTCCACAGTGGCTCAGTTCACCTCCACGATAAAACACAAAGTCCATCCACGCAGTCGCTAATGCACCTTCGGTATGAATCACCACATTACCCACTTGTTCATTCCACACATCCTGTTTGGGCGTACCCACTGCAGCAAGAAATCCTCCAAATTCACTCCATCTTGCAGCCACAACCCCATCTCTATCGGAGCCCACACCAAACAATTGAGCCCCTTCAGTAAGCAAGGGTCGTATCATGGAGGAGTCTGACATCCTCATTCCGTCAAAAAATGTCTCGATAGAGGCGAGAATAGCCGCTTCATTCACTTCTTGTGCATCGGTCGGCGTGGATTGTGCATAAAGCCCCCCAGGGAATCCACTCCACAATAGCACGCCAATAAGGAATCCAAAAATTTTCATACAAGAATCTCTTTGCCGTCATATTCTTGAGCTGATTCGCCGAATTTGACTTGATAAAACTCCCCATCATAGGTCCACTCCATATCCATTAAATCTTGCCAAACCAGTGGTGTGGGATCATTTAGTGTAGGAAGCAGCAATAATAGTGCGATGAAAAAGGCTTTCATGAGTCTGGCTGTTGTATCAAGTCTGGCTGTTCTACCATAAGTCTGGGTGCCTAATTGAAGTATAGCTCCATTCGACCATAAGGTCAATCTTTCCAGCGCCGTAATACTGTGAATTGTGACTCGCACGAGACGAGTTCAAGGTCTAACCAGTGTGCAATCCACTGCATGGTATCTCTATGGTAGATAAAGACATGGGTCGGATCCCGGCGATAATGCCAATGCTCAAAGTCAATCTCCTGGCTCCAAAGTCGTGTCATGATTAATACATACCCACGACCATCTTCCACCTCACTCGCTGGCAGCACCCGTTGGCAAAGTCGTTCAAATTCCCCTCTCACATCATGAAAATGCTCCGCAACCTCCGAACACACCACAAAATCATAGGAATCCTCAAGAACCTGGTCATTAGGATTAAAAAATGGGTCGTATTCAACCATCGAATACCCAGCTTCTTGTAGCACCGCTGAGATTACCGGTCCAGGCCCTGCTCCATAATCGAGACCCTTTCGATCTTTTGGAATGTGCGCCTTGACAAATGAGGTGCACGGCGCAACAAAGTCGCGGTAGGCAGGATCATGAATATCGTTCTCGTGTTTGGCGTAATGTTCGTACTCCTGTGTGCGAGAGAGGTAGGCCTCTTGATCCAACACCCTTCCCTTGCACTGCCCACATTGCCAATACAAGCCGTCGATCGCATTCGTTAAGGGACTTTGGCACAGAGGGCAATCCACTTAGGCGTTGGGTCTAGAGAGCGTATGATAGATTTCGGTCTGACGATTCACGACAATCGCATTATCCTGCTGGGTACTGATGCTGAAGATGACGGAGTTCGACTAACATACGGGGGGTTAGGACTTATCTACAACCTTCTCAAGGATCGGATGATGGTGATGCTTTGGATTATTGCACGCTCTATGATGGCGATAATTGATAATGTGTCCAGCAACAAGCAACACACTTCCTACAATCGTTAATCCTACCTCAAGTAGTTCATTTTCCAGGCCGTGACCAAGAGACCATCCGATCACTAGGGCTAAAAAGCCACCAATTAATAACGGTCTCACCCAAGACGTGGAACCAGCATGACGAGACGCCTGAATTACAGTCGGTAAAATCAATGCAGCAAACACCGGATGTGTCCACCCATGTAATGACTCAAAGAACGGGACAGACGGAAGAACGCTTAAAAAAATAGGCAGCGCGAGACAGTGAATCATGCATAAGGTCGACAGACCCACGCCGAGGCGATCCCAAATAGATGATGTGGCAGATTTTACTTTCATAGGGAATGCATCATGTTAACAATAAATGGAGGTCAAACGCTGTCACCGCTCAAGCATCACAAATTACGAAAAAACTGACGCCTAATGTTACGACCTCTTCCGCTTGGGAACGGGATCCTCACCAAAGGACTTCGTCCAAGGTTGGCAACGCAGAATTCGCCTTAGAGCCAACCATGAACCCCTCATGACACCCCATTCCCGCAAGGCTTGAATGGAATACTCTGAGCATGTTGGGTGAAAACGACATTGACGACCCAGCCAAGGGGATAGAATCCATTGATAGCCACGAATCAGCACCACGGCCACTTCAGCGAGACCCTTCGACATGAAATCCATAAATCGCATACCCCTTACTCAGTGGGTGAGGAAGATGATCCGTCTTGCTGTGTGGGAATCGGCCCATATTCAATCTCCACGACACCACCCTTGCCATCTTTAAGTGTAATTCCCTGCGCAGCCAGTCGATCGCGAATCAAATCTGACGTTGCATAATCGTGATTGGACCGGGCCGATGTGCGAAGCTCAACCAGAAGCGCCATGAGTCCTTCTACTCGATCTGACGATTCCATAGAAGCTCGCTGCGCTCCCTCAAACCCTAAAATATTGGTTACCATGGCTCGATAAACCCGCATTACAAGTGTTAAGACCTCATCAGAGACCTCATTTCGGGGTTTCTGACCATTTGCGAGGGCTTGCAAAACACTCGATACACCAAATAGTGCCGCAATGGCCTTAGCTGTGTGTAGATCTTGCGTAATCTCTTTGAACGCGTCGCAGATGCCCTCGACAAGCTCACCCTCTAGTGATTTTGAGCCCTTCTTAGCCCCCTGAGCCTGGTGCATCGCCACAATCGCCTCAAGATCCGCGCCGTGACTCGCACCACTGGCAACATCCACGCCGTCACTTCCCTCTTGACCCTCCAGCAACAACCCTAGTTTCTCCGACAATCCCATCGCCCCCATCAAACGATCTAGCCCTTTTTCAGCGGCTTGCAACGCTCTGTCCGAAAAATCAATCGGACTTTGGTAATGAGATTGGAGCAACAAAAACCGCACGACCATAGGATCGTACCCCTTGGATAGCAACGCATGA
>JAQCBZ010000033.1 GCA_027621355.1 Bacteroidota bacterium
GAGAGTTCCCCCAATGAGAATGAGCTTCTTCTCAAAATTGACTAGGATAAAGGTCTTGGATCGAGTTCCATCGGCTTCTGGATCAGCCTCACAAAAAGGCGCTGCCAACACGGTAAAACTTGGCACGAAGGATTCTAATTCGTCATCTGTCGGGCGAATAAACATATTGTGAGAGAACAACCCGTGATAGGCCACTTCACTGACCACCCGCACATTTAATCGATGGTCTGGATCAGCGCCTGCATACAGATCCTTCACATAGACGGATTTATCTTTTAAATACGAGGCCACTTTGTTGTAAAGTTTTTCAAAAACGTCCTTTGAAATTGGCGTATTAAACCCTCCCCAATCGACATGTTTTTTGGTTTGCTCATCTTCCACGATGAATCTATCCTTGGGTGAACGCCCTGTGTAGGCACCAGTAAGGATTCGAATGGCATGTTTGTCTGTCAGAATCCCTTCATCATTTTTGAGTATGTGCTCATACAGCTCGGGTGGAGTGAGATTCCAATGTTGACACTCCTCTGGTATATCCAACTGCAACGTGTCAAGTTCAACAGCGCTTCGCGGCGCTCTAGATTGAGTAGCACTTCGTGGCGCTTCATTTTTTGTTCCCATGCTCCAATACGTTGTTTTAGTCCCGATGATTAATCGATTAGCTCGTATCTTTAAAAGTAAGGACGCCATGCGTGAATGACCACCTAATTTTTTGACATAACACAATTCTAATATGTCTATGACCCCATGTAAATTAGCTTGCATCCAATGTGCTTACGCCGGCTCGATCGCCTCTAGTGTGAAGCATCATGATCGCCTCATTCGAGCCGCTGCTAATGAGGGCGCACAAGTCATTGTCTTGCAAGAGCTCTTTTCGCAGCCCTATGTTGGGGCCCGTGTTGACGAGACACATTTTTCGGATGCATCGGCGGTGGATGGCTCACTCATTCAACAAATGAGCGCACTTTGTAAAGAGCTAGCCATCTGGTTGGTGGTTCCTTTTTTTGAACAAGCGGGTCCAGGGATTTACTATAATGCTGCCGTTATTCTTGATGATAGAGGGGAGGTGGTGCTTCATTATCGCAAGAATCACATTCCTGAAGACCCTGGATTCCACGAAAAGTATTATTTCGCCCCTGGGGATCTAGGTTATCCTGTGGTTGATACCCCTTGGGGCAAGGTTGGCGTTTTAATTTGTTGGGATCAATGGTTCCCAGAAGCTGCTCGCGTGCTTGCCTTACAAGGGGCACAGTTGATTGTGTATCCAACAGCCATTGGATCGTTAGAAACGGAATCTAAGACCGAAATGGCGGCATTTCATGATGCTTGGCTGACGATTCAGCGCTCTCATGCGATTGCCAACGGAGTTTTTGTCGCTGCAGTCAATCGTGTTGGGGTTGAGTCGGGAACGACCTTCTGGGGACACTCCTTTGTCGCTGGTCTTTTTGGTGAAATTCTGGCGGAAGCAGGGGAGAAAGAGGAGATCTTGCATGCAACGCTTGATCTCTCCGAAGTTGAAACGGTTCGTAAGACCTGGCCATTTTTCAGAGATCGTCGGATTGACACCTATGCCCCCCTTCTCAAGCGATGGACACAATAAGGATGGACGCAGGAAGGATAGAACCAGTGTCTACAACTCGCTGGCCGGCAGAATGGGAGCCTAAGGATGCTTTGCTTCTCACCTGGCCCGAAAATCGTGAGACGTGGCCTGGAGAACGGCTCAAACGTGTGGAAGCTGTTTATGTGGAGCTATTGCGTACTATGGCTTCACGTCAACGGGTTTTGTGCCTCGTTTCGTCCGCTGTCGTTGGTGAGTATGCGGATCGATTGGTTCGACAATCCATCGATCTAGGCACATCGCTTGATTTGGAATGGATTGTTATGCCCACTAACGACCTGTGGGTACGTGATTATGGTCCTATTGGAGTCTTGGAAGGTGATCAACCTGTCTGGCTAGATTGGACCTATAACGCATGGGGAGGCAAATATCCGCCATTTGATTTGGATCATGCCATTCCAAAGACTCTTGCTGGGTCGTTGGACGTAACGGTGCAATCCTATGAGACCGTTTTGGAAGGTGGAGCCATTGAGGGTAATGGAGATGGGCTGCTCTTAACGACTAAAGCGGTTCTGCAAAGCCCTGCGCGCAATCCTGGAGTGAGCCAACATAGACTGGACCAGATTCTACAAGAGGCCTTTGGGGTATCTCATGTGTGTTGGTTTGATGCTGGCCTCAAAGGTGATGACACCGATGGGCATGTGGATGATTTTGCAAGATTTGTCCGAAAAGATGTGGTTCTAATGGCTCAAGACACACCAGGCGGCCCAAATGAGCAGGTTCTGCGCGAAAACAAGGAGACCCTCACAAGGTTTGGTCAAGATTTGAGGGTGCAGCAAGGGTTTGATCTCAACATTATCGATCTCCCTATGCCACGCTGTGAAATTGAAGGCACAACCGTCGATGGATCGAGCATCGTGCCTGCGAGTTATGCCAATTTTGTGTTTGGTGACAACACGGTGTACCTCCCGTTGTATGACCCCAAAACGGATCGTGAGGCGATCGCCATATTCCAAGACATACTTCCTGAGCTTGAGATTGTTGGGATCCAATGCCACGATTTGGTGTGGGGGCAGGGTTCAATTCATTGTGTAACGCAGAACCTCATTGGATTGAGTGAATGAAGGTGCGTACATTCGAATCATACTATGAGTAATTCCACCCCATCATCAGAGTCAAACACTAAGGTTGACACACTGGCTGAAGCGACCATCAATCATCCCGATTTTGAGGCGGTGATAGGACTCGAGGTTCACGCGCAACTTCAAACGCAAACCAAAGCGTTTGCACCTGTGGCTAGTGAGTACGGCGAGGCACCAAATACCCAGCTCACGCCACTCTGTCTTGGCCATCCAGGCACGTTACCACAAGTGAATGAAGAGCTTATTCATTATACGGTCAAGATGGGCCTTGCGACGGGGTGTGAGATTGCGCGCAGGTCGATTTTTGCCCGAAAAAACTATTTTTATCCTGATTTACCCAAGGGGTATCAGATTTCTCAATACGAGACCCCCATTTGTTTTGGTGGCGAACTTGAGATTACCCTACCCACTTATAAAAAACGAATTGGGCTTACTAGAATTCACATGGAAGAGGATTCAGGGAAGTCCTTGCATGATCAGGATCCATACCACTCGCTGATTGACTTGAATCGTGCAGGCTCAAGCCTCATTGAAATCGTCTCTGAGCCAGATATTCGTACGCCACAGGAAGCTTATGCATACCTCACGAGAATTCGTCAGATTGTGCAATACCTAGATATTTGTGATGGAAACATGGAAGAGGGGAGTCTTCGGTGTGATGCAAACGTTTCGGTGCGTCCAAGAGGACGAGAGGCGTTCGGCACAAGAACGGAGTTGAAGAATATGAACTCCTTCCGAAATGTTGAGAAGGCGATTCAGTATGAAATTGACCGGCAGATTGCGCTGATTCAGCAAGGAGGGGAGGTGGTGCAGGAGACGTTGTTGTGGGATCCTAATACTCTGACCACACGCTCGATGCGTAGCAAGGAGGAAGCGCATGATTATCGCTACTTCCCCGAACCCGATTTGCCTCCCGTCGTTTTGGATGAAGCGTGGCTTGAGTCTGTTAAGATTGCCTTGCCTGAGCTGCCCGATGTGCGTAGAGCTCGCTTTATTGAGCAGTATTCACTCGGCCTTGATGATGCGGTGACCCTGACGGATCAACGTGCCTTGGCGGACTTTTTTGAGGCCTTAGTTGAGGCAAGTGGTGACGCCAAAGCCTCTAGTGCGATGATTTTATCGAATGTGCTACGTGTGTTAAATGAGCGTGGATGGTCGATTGGGCAATTTCCAGTCGGAGTGGAGCCGCTGGCGCAGTTAATCGGACTAAAACAAGACGCAAAGGTGAATTCTAGCGCTCAAACAACACTATTTATGGAGTTGGTTGATCGACATGTGAACCATGAAGGTGGCAAAGCGGATGGGGCTGCGGGCACGGCTGCGCAAACAGATGTAGAAGCAATTGCCAAAGAGCTCGATTTGATTCAAGTTTCGGATGATTCAGCGATAGAAACCTTTGTTGACCAGGTCCTAGCCCAACACTCTGATGAGGTGGCACGCTACAAAGAAGGGAAAACCGCACTAATGGGCTTTTTTGTGGGGCAGGTGATGAAAGTCTCTCGTGGACAAGCCAATCCAGAGCTTGCCAAAACATACTTACTCAAAAAACTAGATCAGTAGGGTAGATTATGGCCTCAAGAACCCCATTTTTAGCAGGAAATTGGAAGATGAACCAGGATCAACAAGCCACCATGGACTTTATGTATGGATTGTCGGCTTGGCTTCAAGAACATGACGCATCCTCCTTAGATATCGCTCTGTTTCCATCGTATTTGTCTATCCCAGCCGCCATTGCAACGGCCGATGATGCGGTGATCGTAGGCGCCCAAACGGTGGCGTCGTATGATGAGGGGGCGTACACAGGGGAGGTAAGCGCAGGGATGATCGCGGACGCTGGTTGTGGTGCGGTATTGGTGGGGCATTCTGAGCGGCGGGAATACTTTGGTGAATCTGAGAAGGACTTTGTTGTGAAAGTTGAAAAGGCTTTAGCTGCAGGGCTTCAGGTCGTGTATTGTGTAGGCGAAACTCTGGATCACCGCAAAGCAGAGTCGCAAGAAGATGTGGTCCGCAAGCAACTCGATCCCGTGCTTCGCGGGCTGGATGAGGCCCATTGGGCGTCGATGAGTATCGCATACGAACCTGTTTGGGCTATCGGGACTGGAGAGACTGCCTCCCCGGAGCAAGCCCAAGAGATGCATGCCTTTATCCGAGGATGGCTGACGAACGCTATGGGCGCTTCTGTCGCCGACAACACGCGAATATTGTATGGTGGTAGCATGAAGCCTGGCAATGCAAAAGAGCTTTTGAGTCAGCCTGACGTCGATGGTGGGTTGATTGGCGGGGCTAGCCTTCAGGTTGAAAGTTTCACAGAGATTCTGAGTCATGCCCTCTCATAACGTTCTATGCATTGGATCGGGAGGGCGTGAACACGCCTTGGTAGCCGCAATCGTAGCCTCAGAGGGTTTGGAGGTGTGTTATGCCGCACCTGGAAATCCTGGAATGGCAGCGCTCGATAAGGTTCAATGTGTCGATCTTGAGCCTGCAAATCACCAGGATGTCATTGCGTTTTGTAAGGAGCATGAGGTGACACTGGTGGTGATCGGCCCAGAGCAACCCCTTGTAGATGGACTTATAGACACACTTCGACAGCATGAAATCCCTGCATTTGGTCCCAGCGCGTATGCGGCACAATTGGAAGGAAGCAAAGCCTTTGCCAAGGAGTTCATGGCAGAATTTGGGATTCCAACGGCAGCATCGGAGCTTTTTACGCTATCGACGGACGCCGACGCCATGGCGATCAAAGAGTGGATTGAGCAACAGGCGAATCTACCTATCGTGTTAAAAGCCGATGGTCTTGCGGCGGGAAAAGGGGTATTTGTGTGTGAAACGCTAGAGGATGTAAGCGCTGCCTTGGAGCAATGTCTTGCCTCAGAATCACTTCGTGAGGCCTCGACTCAACTCGTGGTAGAGGAGTTTATGGAGGGGGAAGAGGCGTCTGTGTTTGTTATTACCGACGGGTATTCATCCAAAATCCTGGGTGTCGCGCAAGATCACAAACGGATTTATGATGGGGATAAAGGGCCCAACACTGGGGGAATGGGTGCTTACTCTCCAGCGCCTGTTGTCACAGATGCTCTCTTGAATCAAATTCAGCAAACGATTATTGAGCCAACCATTACCGGGTTACAAGTCAAAGACGCTCCTTACACGGGGATTCTTTATGTCGGGTTAATGATGACCGAGGCTGGCCCTAAAGTGGTGGAATACAATTGTCGATTTGGAGATCCAGAGTGCCAGTGCATCCTACCATGCATCCAGAATGATTTTATAAAACTATGTGAAACTACTGTGCAACAAAAGCTTGAAGGAGTTGAAGTAACCCATTCAGGTGAATCAACATGTTGTGTGGTCTTGGCTGCAGATGGGTATCCATCATCCTATCCAAAAGGGATGTTGATACGCGGGCTGGATCAGGTCGAAACGGTTCGTAATGAGTCAAATGAGCCCGCCATCGTCTTTCATGCGGGAACAGCAACGGACGAACAGGGGCGTGTGGTCACCAAAGGTGGAAGGGTGCTCACTCTTGTGGGTCGTGGCTCCACCTTGCAAGAAGCCGTGACACATGCGTACAAAGCGGTGGACGTGATTGACTTTGAGCATAAAACCTACCGAAAAGATATCGCTCAAAAAGGGCTCAATAGACTTCAAGGGCTCAACAGGCTTCAAGAAAAATAGCGTTTGAGGTGCGAGGGCTTCTCATGACGAAGTTGGCAGAGCAACTATTAGCCACCACATCCTTTGATGACGCTTGGCAATTGTGTGTGGGTGAACATGCCACTCATCGCTCCATTGCATGGCGGTACGTGGAAGAGATGACCAGAGGAATGGACGGGTTTGGGGAGATGGCCTCGGTGCCACTTGAAAAATGGCCGTTGATGTCTATTTCTGTGTTTAGAGAGAGACTCATGAGTATTACAGACACGCCAGACATGATTTTTCGAAGCAGTGGAACCTCCTCCAGCGTCTCTTCTCAGCATGCCATGGGATCGTTAGCCCTGTATCATCGAGCGAGTGTTGAAGGGTTTATGACCCATTATCGTGAGGCCTTCCTTCATGGTGCCCGCTTTATTGGGTATGTGCCTGGGTACATCGATAACCCCGAGTCGTCCTTACTCTCGATGATGGGTGCGATTGTCTTGGAGCTCGAAGACGTGGCAACAATGATTTCAACGCCTCAGGAGTTGCAAATCACGCTTCAGGAGGATGCTTCAAGCCCCGTCGTGCTCTTTGGGGCTGCTTTTGGCCTGGTCGATTTTGTAGATGGGATGGAAGAAGGGATGTCAATAGGGGGTGCAGGTGAATCCACGAAGGGTCATGCACCCATGCGACTTCCACAGGGCTCCATCATCGTTGAAACCGGGGGTATGAAAACCCATCGACGTGAGCTATCTCGTGAAGTCTTGCATCACCGCTTGAGTGAGGGTTTTGGAGTTCCTCGAAGCCAGATTCACTCTGAATATGGGATGTGTGAAATGACCTCTCAAGCGTATTCCATGGATGGTGTATGGTTTACTCCCACACGATTGGCACGATTTGTGGTCAAAGACGTGAATCACCCCCTTCAATCAACACCGCACGGCTCTGTGGGTCGTTTAGGGGTGATGGACGCGGGTAACATCAATAGCTGCCCTTGGTTTTTGACGGATGATTTAGCCATACAGCGAGAGGATGGAGCGATTCAAGTGCTTGGGAGACGTGAAAAATCGGTGGCTCGAGGCTGTAATTATATGGTGGATGTGGATGGATAATGCGATGAAACCTGAGTTACGTGGTGGACTAGAGGCCGCTCTAGGCAGAGCAGAGATCTTGGGCAAGAGGTGGCAAGAGTGGATTCACCAGCCAAGCTCGCAGATGGAGCCACTCATTACAGATCAGGTGTCACAAAGCGGGCATACGCGTGCGGATGTTGTCTTTCAGCTTAAGCACCTTGCCGAGGCTATCACGGTAGAATCACTTCAGGCGTGGGTTAGGCAAAGTTGGCCTAATGGATTTGCAAAATCGTCAAATCTGAACGAGTCAGGTATTCCCGACTCGATGCTCATATGTTGTGTTCATGCAGGCAATATTCCCATGGTTGGACTGCAAGATATGCTTGCCATTTGTCTTGCAGGGGGCTTTTATGCGGGAAAACTGAGTAGACGAGATTCTGCGTTGATGCAAGCATGGCTGGAGTACCTGTGTCATCAGGAGCCTAAACTTGGCCAGAAGCTGGCATGGTCGACCGATGCAGCTGGGTTGGTGCATTCACTCAATCGCCCCATTCAAGCATGGATATTTACAGGCAATGAATCGACGTGGGAAATGATTCAAAAGCAATTTGTTGCCGACGCATCCGCACATGATACGCCTGCTGCAACCCTGGTGCGTAGAGCTGAGGCCTCGATTGCAGTGATGGATGATCAACAGTCGCCTTTACACTCTTCCGAGTTGAAGGCTCTGGCAGAAGCGATGCTATTATACCAAGGAAAAGGGTGTCGATCAGTGGGGCTCATTGTCAGTGCACAGCCTTTATCGTTTTATCAACACTCGTGTGCGATGGTGGACTCTATGGAGGCCGTCATTATGGACTCTAATCAAGATGAGTCGCCTGTTTCCGAAGAAAGGGTTATGGAGCGTGGATGGTGCGCAGCGAATCAAATTGCTCATATTTGGGTGGACCACCTACTTATCCGTGAAGCTCCTGATTATGTTTTTGAACCCAATGAATCGCTCTTCTCGACAATTCCGGGTGTTGTGTATTGGGTGCAAGGGGATAGATCTCAGGTGGAAAAATGGTTCGATGACTCTCGAAAAGCAGCTCAAATTCAATCCGTTTACTCGGTGAATACTAGGGAGCATACCTCTCAAAGCTCACGAAATAGGGCTGAACCCTCGTCCAAATCGAGAGTTGAGTCCAAAACCGAGCCTTTAGAGCTTGCACAACGCCCACCTATTCATTGGACCCCTGATGGAGAAAATCCGTTGTCATGGGTCCTTAACCTTCCTTCACAATCCCATGAATCATGAAGCTGTGCATCATGATGGCGGGAATCGTACCTTTTGGCCATGAATAAATACGATCCATCACAAATTGAATCAAAATGGCAGGCGTATTGGGATGAGCACCAAACGTTTAAAACGCCTGAAAAGCCAGAGGGTCCTACCTATTATGTATTGGACATGTTTCCCTACCCTAGTGGAAGTGGGCTTCATGTAGGGCATCCGGAAGGCTACACTGCGACCGATATACTAGCCAGGGCCAAGCGAGCACAAGGTTTTGCAGTGCTACATCCGATGGGGTGGGACGCTTTTGGACTTCCTGCGGAGCAATACGCCATTAAAACGGGGACTCATCCAGAAAAAACGACTCGTGAAAACATAGCTAAGTTTAAATCTCAGCTCAAAATGCTCGGGTTTTCCTATGATTGGTCGCGTGAGGTCAATACAACTGACCCTGAGTATTATCGGTGGACTCAATGGATTTTTCTCAAACTGTATGAGCGTGGGTTAGCCTATCAAGCAGAAGTGCCTGTCAACTGGTGTCCTGCACTTGGAACGGTTTTGGCCAATGAAGAGGTCGTCGATGGCGTGAGTGAGGTGGGTGGGCATCCCGTAATTCGTCGTCCCATGCGACAATGGATGCTTCGGATTACGGAGTATGCTGAGCAGCTGCTAGATGGATTGGATGATCTTGATTGGCCTGAATCGACCAAAGCTATGCAGCGCAATTGGATTGGTAAAAGTGTGGGTGCAGAGATTGATTTTGCTGTTCAAAACGCCTCGACTCTAGCCTCTAATGCATCACACACCCAGAATGCATCACACGCACATATCACCGTCTTTACGACACGCCCAGACACACTCTTTGGAGCTACCTACATGGTTCTTGCGCCCGAGCATCCTGCAGTGGAGGACTTATTAACGCCAGATCAGGAGTTAGAGGCGCGCGCCTACATAGACCAAGCGGCTCAAAAATCAGATTTAGAGCGCCAAGAGTTGTCCAAAGTGAAGACTGGAGTCTTTACCGGTGCATTTGCTATCAATCCCGTAAATGATCAACCAGTTCCTATTTGGATTGCTGATTATGTCCTGGGGCACTACGGTACGGGAGCTATCATGGCGGTTCCAGGTCAAGATGAAAGGGATTATGACTTCGCAAAAGCCTTTGATTTACCGATTGTTCGCACGGTTCAGCCACCTGCTGAGTTTGAAGGGGGTGCCTACACGGGTGACGGACCAGCGATCGAGAGTGGGTTCTTGAACGGCATGCATATCGCCGAGGCAAAAGAGGCGATGATGGATTGGTTAGAGGAGCAATCCGTGGGTCGCCGCAAGACTCAGTACAAACTTCGTGACTGGTTGTTTTCGCGTCAACGTTATTGGGGAGAACCCTTCCCAATTGTGCATGTGGATGGAAAGCCTCAGCCTTTATCTACGGATGACTTGCCAGTCTTGCTGCCCGAAGTCGAAGATTACAAGCCAAGTGAAAAAGGGGAGCCACCCTTGGCCAAAGCCACCGATTGGGTAAAAACGTCTTTTGGTGGCAAGGAGGCCGTGCGAGAAACCAATACCATGCCTCAGTGGGCGGGCTCGTGTTGGTATTATCTGCGGTATATGAGTCCACATTATACCCAGGGTCCCTTGGATCCCGAGGCGGAAGCCATTTGGAAACAGGTTGATTTATACATTGGAGGCGCTGAACATAGCGTACTCCACCTGTTGTATGCGCGTTTCTGGCATAAAGTATTGTATGATGCAGGCGTGGTGTCGACCACGGAGCCTTTCAAAAAATTAGTCCATCAAGGGATGATCCTTGGGGAACTGGAATTCACAGCCTTTCAACACAACGGGGCGTGGATCACCAAGAAAGAACGTGATGCCATTCTGGAAAGTGATCCTACAGCAGAAATTAACGCTGTACGTTGCGCTGAAGATGAAGTTGAGAAACGAGGTGATAGCTTTGTCCATCTTACATCTGGGGTAGAGGTGGAAGCTAAGGCTCATAAAATGTCGAAGTCTCGAGGTAATGTGATTAATCCAGATGATGTGGTGGAGAGATATGGCGCAGATTCGCTTCGGCTTTATGAAATGTTTATGGGGCCTTTGGAGCAAGTCAAACCATGGTCCACCAAAGGCGTCGAAGGGGTGTATCGCTTTTTGGGCCGCGTATGGAGGCTGTTGATTCATGACCAAACCGGGGAACTGCAGGATTCGATTACAGACCAAGAACCCACCAAAGAGCAATTACGCCTCCTTCATCAAACCATTCAGAAGGTGACAGAGGATATCGAAGGATTACGGATGAATACGGCCATCTCCACGTTGATGATCTTTGTAAATGAGGCTAATGGGTGGTCAAGTATGCCTCGGTCGATTGCAGAACCGTTCTTATGTTTACTTCATCCGTTCGCTCCCCACATTGCCGAAGAGTTATGGGAGCGCTTTGGACACGATCAAAGCATTAGTCTTACATCTTGGCCAGTGTATGAGGAGGCCTACTTGGTGGAGGATGAAGTCACACTGGCTGTGCAGGTTAATGGGAAGGTGCGTGGAACGATCGATGTTGCGACAGCTCAGGTGGAGGATCAAAAAGTGGTCCTCGAGCTCGCAAAAGCAGAACCCAATGTGAAAAAATATCTAAATGAAGGGACCCTCGTCAAAGAGATCTATGTCCCAGGACGTATTCTAAATTTCGTCGTGAAATAACGCAGTTATCGTTGCTCGATAGGAGTCCAGTCGAGATTTTTGTCTGCGATATACATGGCGCGAGGGCGAATTAAGCGGTTATTATCGCTTTGTTCCATAAAGTGAGCCGTCCATCCAGAGACACGCGACATCGCAAAAATACAGGTGTAGAGATCGGGCTGGATTCCTATGGAGTAGTAGACGGTTGCAGAGAAGAAATCGACGTTTGCATCGATGTTTTTCTCGCTTTTCATGGTTTCTAGCATCGCGACGGACCATTCATATAGTTTCATATGTCCGGTCTCCTCGGAGAGTTGCTTCGACATTTTTTGAAGGTGAACAGCGCGTGGATCGAGTGTTTTATAGACCCGATGCCCAAATCCCATGATTTTTTCCTTGCGGGCTAATTTTCCTTTGACCTCTTCCACTGG
>JAQCBZ010000008.1 GCA_027621355.1 Bacteroidota bacterium
TCGATTAATGGGATGCTCAGTGCTCAAATTGGAAGCTTTTTTGGACTGCCTGACTTGTTTAATACGCAATCTGGAGAGTCTGGAATTGGGCGGTTTGGCTTAATGGATGGTGCGGGTATTTTTGCGGTTGCTGGTTTGTTTCCTCCCAATATGTCTGCTTGGGAAAAGCAATGGCTCGGTTGGGTCGAGCCACAATCGGTTGCCGAAGAAGATTTCAGCTCGTTTGGACTGGCTTCCGTCAGTCTTGCGGCTGCAAAGGATAGACTCGAAGGTGATGTTCTTCGACTTGAAACCTTGGCGTCGGATTATTTTTTGATTGAAAATCGTCACCGAAACCCTTCGGGCGAGCTCATTAAGCTGACGTTTAGAATGCCAAATGGATCAGAGGAGGTCATTACACGTACGGCAACAGATTCCTTGTTTTCAATCCAAGTAGAGGGCTTTGATCAATCCTTACCCAAGGGTGTGTTGGTCGATGTGAGTCATTATGATGTTGCCTTACCGGGTGGATTGGATGTAGGGGAAGACCAGGAGGAAGGCACCGATGATGATCGAGCCTTGCTTGGTGGCGTACTCATCTGGCATGTTCAGCCTGGGAAGATTGCAGCGGCTCTTGCGCAAGGTAAAGGCATTAATGATGATCCTGATTCCCGCGGTGTGGATCTCGAAGAAGCCGACGGAGCTCAGGATATTGGCTTCCAAACCCAGGTGGGCGTCACCATTTTTGACGCTACGGGATCCGCCTTTGATTTTTGGTGGAATGGTAATGATGCCCGAGTGGTTCGTCCTGGAGGACAAGACATTCAGTTGTATGCCAATCGCTTTGATGCTAGCACCCTTCCATCCAATCATACAGCTCTTGGCGCACCCACATGGTTTGAGCTATCCGATTTTTCGGACGTCCAACCCGTGGCAACCTTTTCCCTACGAAAAGTCACCGAAACGCAAGATCAAGCGTGGATTCAACGACTTTTTGTGAGCTCTACACACGATCCATTACCCCATAATGATGGGCATTTGAACCGTGAGATGGCGTCGTTTGATTTGGCACCGTTTGATTTGGCAAGCTGGGAATCCTCTTCTTGGTCATTCGCATGGTTTGCAACCACAAATGCTCTTTGGGAGCTTCAATGGCCAAAAACAACCGGCTCCTATGGCTCAGGTAGCGTGCAACTTCAAAAAGTTGCCGATGGCTCCTTTGGGGCTCCTTTGTTTGATGGTGAGCGACTTCTTGTCGGTCGTCTCAAGGATGATGAAACGGTGGTTATGGCCTTTGCATGCTCCGAAACGGCCGGATGCTCGGACGGCCAAACCGTAGCCACGCCCTTGTGGGAAACCACTCTATCTAATCAACCTACGCCAAATCTTATCGCTTCATTACGCCGAGCCGATGAACATACCATTGCGGCTCTGTATTCCACATGGCGTGTGGATACTCGCACAGGCGAATCCCTCGTGACACTTGGCCAACCCTTTCTAGAAAATCGCATCGATGGGTATCGTGCCAAATGGACGGGCTCGACAATCGATCTACAAACACCGTCTGGAGCAGGCAGCATCCCTACAAGCAAGGATCTCATGCTTCTTCTTGAGCCCCTCTATTCCAATGACACTTCCCTTGAACAGGGATTCCAGACACCTTCATTGCATTGGATTGAGCGTCGTCGTGCAGATGGTGAGCGTCTTGGATTCGATTTGATTCTATCGGCCGAGGGTCAGGTACGTTGGATCGATTTGACCAAGCCTGTCTCACAGTGGGTCGCTACACCGCTCACCAACCATGGAGAACTACCCACATCGATCACCGCTTGGATGGATGTGGATCAAGATCACTCTTTGGATTGGGTCTATCCACAAAGCGGTGAATCTACGTGGGCTGCAGTCAACCTTGAGGGAGGATTAGCCAACGGATTCCCTTGGTCTTCGCAAGATCCATTATTAGAAGGCACCCGCTGGATCAATCGACCTTTAGGATTCCGTCTTAAGAACGTCCCTGAAGAGGATGCAACCGGTAATACCGCAACTTCGTCGACAGATATTCTTGCATTACCTCATACACTTAATGGTTCCATAGCGTTGTACCCAGTCGCCATTACCCCATCCCCCACTACACTTCGCCCCATCAGTCTTGGTAGCTCCCCAAACTCAATCAATGATACAAAACACTCCTTAAAACTAGCCTTTGTGGGTGATGAACTTGTGAGTGTAAGCCCTTCAGGCGAAGTCGTTCTTTATAGACTTCCAGCAGATGCAGAGGTCACCCTTGGGCAGTCTATTACACCGTGGGCTGGGTTTGGCACCGCGTCCACCCTACTGGATGGGTCGACCACCATCGAACCTAAGGAGCAACTTTTGCATGTTGATGAAGTGTACAACTGGCCCAATCCAGCGAACGAGGAAACCGTCATCAGAGCGATGACCTCCTCAGCGGCCACGATTCAAGTGCATGTCATTACCATGGCAGGGGTTACTCGTTTCAAAGGTGAATTTAGTAGCTTCGGTGTCGCCCCCGCAGAACTTACCATAGATACCTCGGACTGGTCTTCTGGGGTGTATGTTGTGCGAGTTACCGCTCGATCTACAGATGGGTCGTCCAAGGATCAACACCAATTTAACCTTGCCATCATACGATGAAGAGACATGCTGCACTTATCACAGGTCTTTTGGGATGGTCTCTATGCTGGACATTAGGCTCGACGCTGAGTGCTTGGGCTCAAGTGTCACCTTGGATGCTCGAATACCCCCAAAATCATCTCGAGTGGAACACCCTCGAGTCTGAACACTTCTTGGTCCACTACCAAGATGGGTGTGAAAAGCGCACGGAGATGGGGCTTCAGAGCAAGCAAAAGGACGAGCAGAGTAAGGACGGAGCGCCGTGTCCTGAACAAACCCACGTGGAAGAAGCAGCCCAAGCGATCCTGCAGATTGCCGAAAGCATTTATGAGCCTATTACAGGGTTGTATGGTCACGAGCCAAACACTAAGGTCAGTATTATTCTGAAAGATCGTGTCGATTATTCCAATGGTGCGGCCTATTTCTTTGATAATACCATTGATATTTGGCTCCCTTCGCTCGACACACCCCTTCGTGGGACTCATGAGTGGTATAAAAATGTGATTACGCATGAATTCACGCACATTGTGCAGATTCAAACCATGATGACGCGTCGACGCTCTGTCCCCGTGGTCTATCTACAGTGGCTCGCCTACGAAAATGAACGTCGCCCTGATGTATTGTATGGTTTTCCACGCCATGTGGTCACCGTGCCGTTTGCCTCTGTGGGCATCCCTGCCTGGATGGCGGAGGGGACAGCGCAGTTTATGACCGACTCTGTGAATTATGACCAGTGGGACACCCACCGTGATATGTTGTTTCGCACACGATTGCTTGGAGGGACGTCGTTGGGGTTTGAAGAGATGGGCACCTTCACATCCAAAAGCTCAATCGAGCGGGAAACCGTTTACAACCAGGGCTTTGCCTTTACAAGGTATCTTGGCGATCGGTTTGGTGAAGAGGTGTTGGCAAAGATAAGTCGAGAGGCTGCCTCAGGTGGTAAAACGGACATCTCTGTCGTGATAGAGCGTGTAACCGGGCGTTCTGGCAAAGCGTTATTTGACGCCTTTATGCAAGAAAAACAGGACGAGTATACGGAGTGGTTTAGGTCTATGGAGCAGGACAGGTGGGCAGATTTGGACACGTTGAATGTTGAGGGATTCTATAACATGATGCCTCGATTCATTCCAGGAACTGATTCGTTGGTTTGGTTGTCGAATGGTGACCGTGATTATGCTCGAACGCGATTGATGGTTGCATCGCTGGACGAACTCACACAAAACCAAACACCCACTCCATTAGCGGTAACCCAAGAAGAGGGATGGATGTCTGAAGCGTTTGGCCATTATTCAGCCCATGGATTGTTACAGGAACCGCTCGTGGATTATCTCACGGGTGGGTTCTCATTTAGCCCGACGGGTGATCGGATTGTCTACACAAAAGCCCGTAAACCAAATGCAGAAGGGGAGTTATACAATGATTTATGGGTGTTTGAACTGGACTCTCGTGAAGAATCACGACTCACAGAGAATGCGCGGCTGCGTGATCCAGCATGGCACCCTTCTCAATCTTGGGTGGTCGCGATTCAAAATCAGCCTGGTCGACAACAACTGGTGATGATTTCGTTGGAAAATCCTTCGGTTGTCGTACCCCTCACCGATTCACCCCTTAGCACCACCTTTTCGTCTCCTCGATGGAGCGCGGATGGCCAAACGCTTTGGGTCGCTCGTGGGAAAGAACATGGGAGGCAAATTGTTGAATTAGACATCATGTGGACCTTGCTTGAAGAGAGCTCATCGTCCGAACCTCAAGTGAAACAAACACGTGTATTACTTGATCGTGAAGGGGTAGATTTTCGAGATATTGTGCCCGATATCGACCCAGAGTCACCTTGGCTATACATGGTTGCAGATGTTGATGGGCTTTTTGGACTCTATCGAGTCCATCGAGAAACACAGAGACTTGAGGAAGTTGCGCTGCATCAAGGTGGATTATTCATGCCAAGTCTAAGTGAGTCTTCCATCTTACTGTCGGTCTTCACCGCACAGGGGTATAAACTAGCCCGCATGGATCGCCCACAATCAGAGGATGTGCTACCTGCTGTAGACTCATGGTCTACCTCTGCGACACTCGATCGGAACGAACTCCGAGGCGAAGTCCTCTCAACGACTGCGCAGAATATCCCCTCCAAATCGTATGAACAAACGACACACGGATGGAGCTATTACCCAATGGTTCGAGTGGATGGGTATACGCAACAAAACGGGACAACGGCGTCGAGACTTTGGGCGCTTGATGGTCGAGCAGCGCTCGATAATTTGTGGAGAGACATCAAAATTGGGACCTATGTGGCCTCGCGTGATGTGCTAGGTCAAACGACCCTCTTTGGAGGGCTTGCCATTGGCCCTGGATCCACCGATGCACGATCGATCAGTGACGGATTGAGTCCGTCGAATCTTTTTGCGATGGATCGAGATCTCTTTTTCTCCATGGAGTTTCGTGGATTACCATTCATCAAAAAGCGTTGGTCCCCCACCGTGACAGCAGAGCTCTTTAATGTGGTCCGCAATGTCAAAGGGGGGCTCAGCATCGAGGAATTCCCTTGCACCTCGTGTCTGCCAGAGACAACCAATGCTGACATTCGATACTCGGCGTGGGAAGCCAGTCTTACGTTTCGTAGCAAATTGAACCCTTATTCATTTTTGGAGAGTGGCATTGCTTATTCCCCTTACCGGGTTACAAGTGACGGGTTTGTGAGTAAAGAACTCAAACAATTTATCCCTGAGCAGTCAAGTGAGTATTTCCGAGGCGTTTCCGTCTTTGCCGGGGGTGTTGTGGAGCTTCTAGAGCCCAACCGCCATAATGACATTGCCATGCAAGGGGTCAAAGCTCGCATTCGTTATGCCTATCAACCCTCAAAACTCCTAGAGAATTATGATATCGAGGATGGAGCTCTGTCCCCAAATTATGCCATCTCCAAAAATCACTCTTTGGAGCTAAAAAGCTATCTCGGGCAGCGTTGGACGAATCTCCTAGGCAATCGACCTGTTTATACTCTACTCAAAGCTAGGGGATTTGCCTACTTCAACAACCCGACAGATTCATTCTATCACGATTACATAGGTGGGTACAGTGGCATCCGATCCTATCCATTTTTCGCTCTTGGTGGCATGCAATCTGCAACCTTGCAAGCGAGCCTTTCAACTCCTTTGCGCACGGGAATCTCTAGACAATTAGGCCCGATCACCTTGGACAAACTCTTTCTCAAAGCATCGTATGAAGCTGGAAAGGTGTGGAATTCGACCTCTGTGGCAGATGAGTCTCTCAAGCATGGAGTTGAGCTTGAGCTACGAACGGCGCTCAATCACTATTATCTCTTCCCCTTGAAGTTTTTCGTGAGTGGCGCATACGGTCTTAATCGATTTAATGTGAATCTTTCGGAGGATTTTGTGACGCCCGATGGGATTCGTAGCGTTGAATATGGCCAAGAGTGGCTATTTTATCTTGGTTTCACGTTTGATTTTGACCCACTATAATGCGCTTGTTTTCTTTGAACAACCCGGAGCAACACTCAGACCCTCGGTCACTCGGCCGCGGCGAGGGTTGCTGTATGCGAAGGGGTATTGAGCATCATTACACTGCGCGAAGTGGCCGTTCTTTACAGACCCTTGTCTTGGCAAGCTTACTCGTTGGCTTGTTTGGATGGAATAGTCTCTCATCGCAGGCGATGGCTCAGGGGCAAGAGAGTGTTCAGCTAGGGGTAGAATATGATCAGGACAATCAGCCGATGCGCTGGATGGATCCTTCACTCCAAAGCAGCCCACGTATGGCTCTTCAGCTGGAGGAACACCTTGTCGGTTCAAGGAATACTGACACAGACCCATGGACTTCATGGACAAACCCTGTACTAGAGACAGATTCAAAAGCAGCTTTGCAAGGGTTGTATTCTCCTGGTGTAGGGTGGATGAGCTCACTTATCTTGCCGGGATCCGCACAACTTGTGGACCAACAGTGGGCACGTGGTGGGCTTTATCTTGGTCTAGAGGTGGCAGTGTGGGCTATTTTTGCCTCGAATGAGTCCGCAGCTAGGAAAGGTGAACGTGCCTATGAACGATTTGCGAATCAACAGTGGAGTGTGGTGAAATATGCGCAGTGGATCATCGATTATCACGACGCTCATGGACTCTCCAACCCTTACCTATCCGACTTACAGCAACAGGTTAACGGTCTTCAACCCGCTTACGATATCCAAGTCGATTGGGCTCGAGTTCCCATTGGTACCCTTCGAAATGTTGAACGAAATACACTGTACGTCTATGGTACCCAACGAGGAGCCAATAATTTTTCGCATGTGATGCCAGACTACGGGTCGCAGCAATATTATGAACTTGTGAGTAAGTATTATCAATATGGACCTGGCTGGTCCGATTTTGACCCTACTGATGTCTATTTGCCCTGGAATGGCTCTGACATGTCACCCAAGTTCTATGAGGGACGAGATAAGGCTCAAGCGTTTAACGATCAGTACCGGACAGCCTCCTCCATGCTATCCCTCGTCATTATGAATCACGTGATTTCTGCTTTTGATTCGTTTTTTTCTAGGCGTCTGGCTCAATCAAGACTTGAGTTATCAGCTCCGTCGACCCCCTCGGAAGTAGCAACCTTACGACTCCATTTTTAATGAAGAATCCATTACTTCGTATTCGCAGAGATGGATGGCAAGCCTTAGGGGGTATAGTTGTCGTTGGCGGAGTGGTTGCAAGCATCCTCATCTGGATTGTGATGCCTTGGTACACTCGCTTCAACCAAGGTGTTACCGTGCCAGAACTCACAGCGCTCTCCTACGAGGAGGCCGTTGCGACGCTTGAGGAGGCTGGTCTTCGCATAGGGATCGCGGCTCGTCGCAATCAAACGAATGTGCCACCCAATGCCATTATCGATCAAAACCCTAAACCGTTTAGCATTGTCAAACCAAACCGACGTGTGTATGTAACGGTGAATGCCCAATCTCGTCCCAAAGCTGTGGTCCCTCGTGTGGTGGATATGTCACTGCGTAATGCGACCATTCAACTTGAAAACTCAGGCTTAAGCGTTGGGAATTTACGCTATGAATCGAACCGTTTTCGCAATACCGTACTTAATCAGTCGCTTATTGCAGGCGATACGGTGGATAAAGGTGCACGAGTCGATCTTGTGATTAGCGATGGTCTGGGTGATACGCGGGTTCGTGTGCCTGAGTTGATAGGGTTACGACTACCAGAGGCACAACAACGACTCCAAGCCGTAGGGTTGCGTATTGCGGAGATTCGATTCCAATCCGTAAGTAATGACGTCGTTCCCAATACTGTTCTTGAGGTTATACCCGATGACGTGTTACTTATTGAAGGGGAGTCCCTGACACTCATTGTGGCACAACAACAAGGGAGCCTTGAACAAGCTGAACGGGAACAAGCCAGCGTGGAGGGTGGTTCCAGAGATTCTCTTCCTTGAAATGAGTTCAAAGCCGTATCTTATCGTATGTCTTTGACAGTACCACCTTCTCCATTTATCGCACCCTCTATCCTTTCTGCTGATTTTGGGCATTTGGGTGATGACGTTCGCCAAGCGGTGGAGCTTGGAGCGCCTTGGATTCACTGCGATATCATGGACGGTCATTTTGTTCCAAATTTGACGTTTGGACCCGATACAGTTCGTGCAGTGCGATCAGCAGCACCACAAGCTACCGTGGACGTTCATTTGATGGTGGAACGTCCTGAGTGGATGCTAGAACCATTTCGAGAGGCAGGGGCAGATATTCTCTCGGTACATGTGGAAGCATGCCCCCATCTGCATCGTACGATTCAACAGATCCACGACTTGGGTGCGGCAGCGGGAGTGGCCTTAAATCCTGCAACCCCTTGGCAAAGGATTGAGCCTTTTCTGTCCATGGTGGATGTTGTGGTCATTATGAGTGTAAACCCAGGGTTTGGGGGGCAATCCTTCATCATGGAAACACTCGATAAAGCCAGAGCTCTTCGAGACTGGCGATCCAAACATGAAGCCTCTTTTGTGATTCAGTTTGATGGCGGAGTCTCACCCGAAACCATCGACGCTTGCTTGGATGCAGGAGGTCAATCTTTGGTCGCGGGCAGTGCGTTTTTCAAGGCTCCGGATCGAAAGGAGCGATGGGCGTTGTTTCAGTCAAAGATGAATCAAGCGTATGACTGAACCTTCCTCATCAACAGAATCGACTGTCCAACCTATCGTTTTTTCACTGGAACATAGCACGCCTGTTGAGCTCTTTGGGCCTTCTGATCGTCATTTAAAGCAACTTGAAGCATCCTTCCCCGATTGTGTCATCACCGCGAGAGGTTCTACGCTCAAACTCTCTGGAGAGGGTAGAGAAACGGCTGCTTTGCGGGAGATTTTCTCTGAATTGGAGTCGATGATTCAGCGTGGTCAGGAGATTGATGCCCACGATATTGAGACTCTTGTGACACTTTGGAGTCCTGCTCCTCAACGTCCAACGGGTGGATCTGCATCACAGGGTTCTAGCAAACAGTCCACCAGCAAGAGCTCTAAGGGTGGCGAAAAGGATCCATCCGCAATCCTACATACGCACCGTGGGGAGCCCGTATTGGCGCGCACCAAAGGGCAACAAGCAATCGTAGACCAATCGGAAGATCATGACATCGTGTTTGCGATTGGGCCTGCAGGAACTGGGAAGACGTACACGTCTGTCGCACTGGCAGTGGCAGCACTGAAGAGTAAACGAGTCCAAAAAATTATCCTGGCACGACCTGCTGTGGAAGCAGGAGAAACCCTTGGGTTTTTGCCCGGTGCCATTAAAGAGAAAATTGACCCCTATCTCCGTCCCCTATATGATGCCTTGGAGGAGATGATTGATCCGGAGCGTCTCGATTTTTTTCTATCTAAAAATATCATTGAAATCGCACCGTTGGCCTACATGCGTGGTCGAACGCTCAATAATGCCTTTGTGATCTTAGATGAAGCGCAAAATGCAACTCAAGCCCAGTTGAAGATGCTTCTGACTCGGATTGGATTCAATTCTAGGGCGATTATTACAGGGGATATTACCCAAACAGATTTACCCTCTTCTACGCAGTCTGGCCTCAAGACGGTGCAGTCGATTTTGACCAATATCCGAGGTATTTCCTTTGTTCATCTTGATCGAAGCGATGTAGTGCGTCATCGGTTGGTCAAGGACATCATTCAGGCGTATGAATCGTTTGAAGATGCACAAAATCAACGCCCCAAAAAACGCTCCTCTTCTAAGGGGGCATAGCCATGGCTAGGAGTGGGCTAACTCGTAGCGTTTATGCGCTGCACGAAGGGGTCTTTTCGGTAGGCATGGACAAGGTTTTTCATCGTCTTGCACCGGGTGAAGAGGCTGCCAAAGGAGCGTTGAAATTATCCTTGAATCCTTTCTTGATCCTTCAAGATGATGCCGTGATTCTGCTGGATCCTGGGATGGGGGAGTTTACTCAGGATGGATCTGTGGAGGTCATGCGTCAAAATCTTGCAGAGGTGGGGTTAACCCTTGAGGATGTGACCGATGTGGTGATCTCGCATCTTCACCTCGATCATATTGGAGGCTTAGCCCATCAAGAGGATGGCTACTGGCAACTAACATTTCCTGAGGCTACACACTGGATAAACCGTGATGAAATAGCCCGAGTCGAAGCCAAGGGGACTTTTTATGGTGAGCGACAAACCGAATTCTTCTTTTTTGTGACCTCTAGGGCCTCCATTGAGCGTGTAGAGACTGGGGCCATTCCATTGAGAGGATGGTCCTCTCGTCATCTTGGAGGGCACACAAGCCATTCCGTTGCGTGGGTCATTGGGGAAGACTCCCCCTCTGAACCAACCTATGTGATGGCGGGCGACGTCGTGGGATCCAAGGGGGCATTGTTACGACGGTACCAAGCAAATTATGATGTAGACCCTCAGCAAGCCTCTGACGCTAGAGAAGCCATCAAGAAAGAGGCGTTTGAAAAAGGATGGATTTTTATGGCTTACCACGAAGCCACCGCTCCCTTTATGAGGTTAACGGAGTCCTCCACAAGTGGATACACTGTAGAGGCGGTCGAGATGGATCAGGGTGTGCCTGTTGTTAACCCTGACCAAGCCTAGCAATACTGTTTTCTGATGGTTTCGATATCGGATAGCTCTCCGATAATGGAGACCTCATCTCCTTCCATTAACTCCGTATCCCCATGAGGTATGGTCACAATACCCTGTCGTCGAATGACCGCTACAAGGCTCTGACCTGGGAATCGAACATCACGAAGTTTCTTGCCTATCACTTCTTTACTCGCCTCTGTTTCACCCACAATGAGGTTGACAAATCGTTCGTCCCGCAACAAAATTTCACGCAAATCGGTCTCATCTTTGGCCTTGTCCCAGTGTGCAAGGAAGGACTCGTTGTCAATCACTTCTGCAAGGTGAGCAAGAATCCGTAAATGTTGCGTTGCGTTGTGTGTCGAGCTCGCAAGGAAAATAATGGCATGGAGAGATTCGTCCCCTAGCTCCTTAAACACGGTAGGCTTGGCTAGCCTTACCAAAACCATCTCGGACGACGTTGCATTGGGAATCCTCACATGATGCAAACAGACACCTTCAGCAAGGGTCATCGCGTGGTCGTCTGGCCCTTCAGCAAAACGAGCTCGAAGTAGGTTGGCGTCACAGTTGATTCTACTCGTCATATGATTCGCCACTTGTGTAAGCAACGATTCATAATCTTTTTTGAATTGATCAAAAACCATCGAACGTGCGACCACAGATTCATATGGATCGTCTTTCCGTAACCCTTTCTCCCGCATTATGCTACGTAATTCACTATCCAGTCCTTCATCGACATGCCGACTCATCCGTGCCGTCACATGGAAAATAGCTCCTTGCCGATCGACCTTGTCCACAGCATAATAGAAGTACCACATCACACAGACGAAGATGATGACGAGTGTAAACAATACACTCAAAATCCCCATTTCAAGGATGAGCAAGATCGAAAAGAATATCCCAAAAATTTGAACCCACGGGTAAAGGGGTGATTTGAACCCTGGATCATAGGACTCAATCTTACTTTCTCGCATGACAATCACAGCTACATTTAGCAACGCAAACAGAAGTAATTGAAAAGCAGACGCAAGTTTCGCGACCGACTCAACATTAAACACCACCAAGAGCAAGATCATGGTTCCCGTTGTGGCGATGACACTGACCACGGGTGTCCCATTGGCACTAATCTTGCCAAAGAATGATGGAATGAGGTTGTCACGCGCCATCGCAAAGGGGTATCGTGACGCCGATAAAATGCCCGCGTTCCCCGTGGACGCAAACGCAGCCGCAGCGGCAATCACCACCAATATGAGTCCAACACCACCTGGAAGCCAATCCATGAAGAGCTCACCGGTAGTCGCTACAGGAGTTAAATCTTGAAAAAACTCTGCAGGCTCGAGGTAAATCACCATCAAAAGAACCCCAATTACATATACAATGGAAGCTGTGATCAGTGATAAAATCATCCCAAGGGGAATATTTCTATCGGGGTTTTGTACCTCCTCAGAGACACTCGCAACTTTCGTAAGCCCGGTATAGGAGACAAACACCAGACCAATGGTCGACAAAAAGCCATGAGATCCAAATTGGAAAAATGGATCAAATCGATCATTGAGGATCACTTGAAGGTCCAGGCTCGCGATTTTGAAAAGCCCCTGTACGAGGTAAAAAATCATAATGGTGATCAACGTAGCCACCAAAAAGCGTTGCAATCCTGTGGATTCTTTGGCTCCAATGATGTTGAGCACACCAAATATGAGCGTTAACACTACCGCCACAGGTACAATGGGAAGGTCAATAAAGACGGCGATGTAAGCCCCCATCCCAATCAAAGCAAAAGCACTTTTAAAAATCAAGGCAAACCATGAACCCATCCCACCAATGGTTCCCATGACGGGTCCTAAGCTTCTGTCAATAAAATAGTACGCGCCACCGGCTCGTGGCATCGCTGTAGATAGCTCTGCAACACTAAACATGGAGGGTAAAATCAAAAATCCAGCTAGTAGATATGCCAGGAACACGGAAGAGCCTGTCTGAGAGGCTGCTAACCCTGGAAGCAAGAAAAACCCAGATGAAAACATCGCACCTGTACTAATGGCGTAAACGTCCATTAGCGTGAGTTTTTTCTCTAATTTTTCACCTTTTTTTGCCAAATTTGCGCGACCTTAAACTGTTCAATGATGATTCAATATATTCTTTTCTCCAAAACCCTGATGCTATCGTTAGCGTGATACATTCCTTCCGTAGACATACCCTAGTAAAGTTCGGAGGTTCCTCACTCGCATCATCAAACGCGTGGCAACACGTATTCGATCACATCCGTAGGAGTCATCATAATCAACCCTTGATCGTTGTCGTCTCTGCTGTGGGTAAAACAACACGAGCTCTGGTTGGATGTGTACATCATGCCGCGCAAGGAAGACTCGACGAGGTGGAGCAAGGACTTAACGAAATCTGGGCAACGCACAAACTCATTGCCTTGGAATGTATTCAACCTGAGGAATGGACTGCTCTCGAAGACTGGGTAGATCATCTTTTGAGTCAACTTCACCAAGAAGCGATGCAGATGGCCAAAGAACTCCTAAATCACCCCTCCCCCGTGTGTTCCGCCCATGGGGATGCTATACTGAGTCTTGGAGAGCGTGCAACTTCGCAGATATTTCAGAAGGTTCTTGAGAATGTGGGTGTACCCTCGGTGTGGGTAGATGCTCGTGAGGTCATTATGACAGACGAAAGCTTTGGTGCAGCTAAACCAGATCGAGCCAAAATCAAGGATGCGTTGACACAGCATCACTCCCTCTCTTCGTTTTGGGCAACGCTTCAAGAGCAACCACCGAAAAGAGAGATTCCGGTCCCCGTGCTTGGGGGATTTATGGGGCGCTCTTTGTCAGGGTCCCCCACGACTCTTGGGTTTGAAGGGTCTGATCTCACCGCCACCTTACTTGCGGAGGCCTCCAACGCTGAACGTGTTACCATATTTACGGATGTGGATGGCATCATGACGACGGACCCTCGCGTCGTGCCCAATGCAAAGCATATCCCCACCTTGACCTACGATGAGGCAGAGGATCTTGCACTTGGGGGTGCCCGAGTTTTGCACCCTCAAACCCTAGTGCCCGTGGTTGAACAAAGCATTCCCGTGCATGTGCGAAACACATTCCAGCCAGATCACCCAGGAACGATCATTGGGCCCCAACGTGACTCTTCTGCGCACACCCCATTTGTGAAAGAATGGAAAGCTGTAGCCATGGCCGTCACAAATCAAGCCGACGATTCCTCCGTGTTGACTTTTTTGCACGCAACGCCAGATGGACAGTCTCAACTCCGCCAATGGAGCGAAGCCTATGCTCTTCAACTTGATGTCGATGTACATGGCTGGCACCTTCATTTACCCCCTTTGGCTGCATTGAAATCAGGGCTGAATTCTGACTCTTCCCTTCCCTTGAGTCTACAAGCAATCCACGACATCTTCTTCCCCTAGAATCTGTATTTTAGTCTAAATCATTCTTTCTATGTCTAACTCTGTTCGCGTCCGTTTTGCCCCCTCTCCTACGGGATTCCTACATATTGGAGGGCTTCGTACGGCACTCTATAATTATCTGTATGCCAAGCATCATGGAGGGACCTTTATCCTTCGTATTGAGGACACCGATCAAGCTCGATTTGTTGAAGGGGCCGAAGAAGACATTATAAGATCACTCGAGTGGTGTGGGATTGAAATCGATGAAAGCCCTATCCATGGGGGAGAAGCGGGGCCTTATCGACAAAGTGAGCGCAAACAGCGATACATGGACGCCGCAATGCAGCTAGTAGAGGCCGATGTCGCCTATTATGCATTCGACACAGCAGAGGAGATTGAGACAATGCGTGAGCGACTCAAAGCATCGGGAAACCCTTCGCCTTCCTATGATTCGATTACACGTCAGTCAATGAAAAACTCCTTGACGCTACCCTCTGAAGAGGTTCAAAAACGTCTTGAGACGGGTGAGCCCTATGTGATTCGCCTCAAAGTTCCGCGTCGTGAGTCCGTTCAGTTTACTGACATCATACGTGGCGTCGTCACCTTTGAAACCAAGGGATTGGATGACCAGGTGCTGATGAAGTCCGACGGCATGCCAACCTATCACCTTGCTAATGTTGTGGATGATCACGATATGGGTGTGACCCACGTGATTCGTGGAGAGGAATGGCTGAGTAGTGCACCCAAACATATGTTGTTGTACCAATACCTTGGATGGGAGCCTCCTACTATGGCCCATTTGCCTTTGATTATGTCCCCCAGTGGAGGAAAGCTCTCCAAACGAAAAGCAGAGCAAGAGGGAATCCCTGTAAATACCCGGGACTATATCGATGGGCATTATGAGCCACAGGCTTTGGTCAATTTCCTGGCTTATTTGGGATGGAGCCCTGGTGATGATTCAGAAATCCACTCAATGGATGAACTTGTGGACCTTTTTTCACTCGAGAAAGTGAGTAAAGCAGGGGCTGTATTTAACTTCAAAAAACTCATGTGGTACAATGAGCATTATCTGCGTAATCAGGCCGACCAAGCGTTGGTCCAGAGATTGCTTGAGCTTCCTGAAACTAACTCGCTTCCAGGGGTTACAGCCGAAAGGCTTCTTGCACTCCTCCCTTTGCTCAAAGAGCGCATTACCCGGTTGGATGAATTTTTTGAGATGGGGACATTTTTCTTCGAGGATCCTCAAGCCTATGACGAAAAAGGACTTGCAAAGGCTGGGGAGATCGCTTCAAGCATGGTGGAGGCGTTAATGCAGACCTTGCAAGCCCATCCAAAAGACGATTTAACCCCTGAAGAATACAAAACGTGGCTCCATGACACAGCTGAAGCTCAAGGTGTGGGTATGGGGAAGGTGATGCTGCCCACTCGATTGGCGATTTCAGGTGCGGGATTTGGTCCAGATCTTACCCCGAGCCTCGCGTTGTTGGGTAAAGAAACTGTACTTCGTAGATTACAAGCGGCCCTAAATCACTGGTCCTCATGAGTCTATACTCTATAATTTCAGTCTTTGCAGCGTTTGTATGGAATGGGCAACCCATCCTATTCTCGATTCCAGCTATTGACCTACCCTTCAGTATCTCATGGCTAGCGCTACTTGGTGGCTTTTTTGGTTCTCAGTGGTTGCATAGTCGATGGCAAAAAAAGGGGGTGTCACCCATTCCTTTTGGATTCTGGGGCATCTTTGTGGCTCTTTTCATTGGAATTCAGTTACTAGATTTGATCATACAGGGTCCAGGTTTCTCTACCATTGGCCCAATCGAACCTCGATGGTATGGCTTGATGTTTGCTCTGGCTTTTATATCAGGGTATTTGTTGGCTTCTCGTGAGTTAACCTGGATCGGTCTATCCCCCCAAGAATTGGATCGCCTCCTTATGGTTGTGTTAATCTCTACGGTTGTGGGTGCACGTTTGGGACATGTCATTTTTTATGACCTAGACTATTATTTAGCAAACCCTGAACTGATTCCGCAGATTTGGAGAGGTGGATTGGCTAGTCACGGTGCGGCGATTGCCATTCCGCTCGCCGTGTGGTTTTATACAAGAAGCCTCAAAAAGATCACCTTTCTTCAACTTGCAGATCGCATCGTCATTGGGGTCTCCATTGCTGGGATGTTTATACGTACGGGTAATTTCTTCAATTCAGAAATCTTAGGGCAACCAACGGATTTGCCTTGGGCAATTGTTTTTGCTCAACGTGACCTGTTGCCTCGTCACCCAACGATGCTATATGAGGCTCTATGGTGTCTTGTCGTGCTGGCGGTATTGTTATTTCTTCTCCATCGATATGCCAAAAAACCACCCAAAGGGCTTCTACTCGGAACCTTCCTCAGCGTCATGTTTAGCGGTCGATTTATGCTCGAGTTTACAAAAATGCGTCAAGCAGCCTTTGCTACCGACTGGCCACTTAGTATGGGTCAATTGCTGAGCATTCCTGCAATTCTAATCGGACTCTGGCTGATCGTTCGAGCCTTAAGGAGCAAGTCAAGCACTTAGAAAGCAAGCTGAACATTAAGCCTAAGCTCTGATTCTTCGAATTGATAGTCAGCGTTCATATACCCAATCACATTCACCTGGACTGCGATTACATCGTTCAACGCGCGCTTGTACCCTATGGTTGCATCATGCTTCAACGTCGTACTTGACGTCCGATTCATCCGCTGCCATCGCACGGCAAACGTATTGATCTCGCTCGGCGTATAACCCAGCGTGACAAATCCAGACGTAAACTCTACCCCTTTGTCCACAACCAGGTCGAGCTGTGAACGGATCCCTTCAGCAGCCAGAAACCATTTTTTGGATTCAAGTCGCGTATCCACACCGATAGACTCTCGGTACCCATCGACCAAAAACATCCGATTGAGACCGATGCGCACTTGATCGCTGTAGCCCGCTTGGACAAATGTCCCCACTTTCATGTCTACCCCCCACCGTTTCGCCTCGACCTGAAAACGCCCTACACCCAAGAACTTCTCATCTTGATTTGTTGAACGCCCTTCTCCGTTGTAGATCCCAAGCCAAAGTTTCATAGGGCCATGCGATACTCTCCCTCGAATCCCAATATCTGGGCCACCCAAGAAATAATTTGAGCCAATATTGCGTCCAATAAAATCATCCTCATCAGGTGTTGGAAAGAAATCTAAATTGGGCAACATCTTCATGTTGCCAACTCTCAACTCAGCTTTGTTTTGCCAAAACGTCTTGTATATGTTAATGCCTTGAAACCCTGGATTTGCCGAAGCATTGTACTGAAGCTGAAATCCATAGCCATCGGCAAAAGTCCCCTTGAGTCCTAACCTTGATTGGGCAACCCTAAATTGATTCGAAGCGAATGTGGCATTTTGATAGGGTGTGGCATAGGCGTGAAACTGAATCATGGCAAGCCATTCAAATTCCCCAGACTCAAGGTAGGATTGGATCGAGCCTGGCTGCGAAGTCTCTTGTCCATGAACGGCTGAGAATGGACCGAGGCTCATGAGTCCTACAAAAAGAAAAAGGACCGCATGAAACTTGTAAGAATGTTTGCCACTGAGACGTTTTTTGCGCCTCGGCTTGCCGTTCGTTCGGTTATATAATGTGCTAATCATTTGGTTTGGGCCAAGAGGTGTGCTTGTATTACCTTGTATTCATTAAGATAATAGATTTTAGGGCCATGTTGAAGCTTCCACAAGCCTCAGAAACCGTTACCTTTCAACATACCCTTTTCCTTAATTCCACTACTCATGATTCGATTTGGCACCGACGGCTGGCGAGCTATTATTGCAAAAGACTTCACCTTCGAGAATGTTAACCGTGTCACGCAAGCAACGGCACGGTGGATCCAATCCGAGTCTATCACACAGCATGGAGTGGTCATAGGCCATGATGCACGTTTTTTGGGGCGTGAATTTGCTGAGCACTGCGCATGCACCTTTGCAGCCATGGGCATTCCTGTGAAGATGGCCAATACGATAGCTCCCACACCTGCCGTAAGCTGGGGCGCCTTGGAGTACGACGCGGTGGGAATTGTCATTACGGCGAGTCACAATCCGCCGGCCTATAATGGGTTTAAAATTAAAGCGCCCTTTGGAGGACCCGCAACACCAGATCAAATTACCGCTGTGGAAGCACATCTCCCCTCCATCGACGCACCCCTCGATGTGAAGGATTTTGAAACCTATGTTGCGGAGGGTGTGATTGAAGAAATCGACCTCGTGGACCACTACATGAAAGATCTTGCCTCAAAAATAGATCTAGATGCCATTCGACAAAGCGGCATCAAAATTGCACACGATGCCATGTATGGAGCTGGGATGGGCCTTATCGAGCGATTATTACCAGGCCAAATGGTGTCGTTACACGACGAAGTGAATCCAAGTTTTCATGGCCAGGCTCCAGAACCCATTGAGCGGAATCTTCCCGAGCTTCCCAAGGCTGTGATTGAACATGGTTGTGCCGTGGGTTTAGCCAATGATGGAGATGCTGATCGTATAGGCATGGTCGATGAGCGTGGGGTTTTTGTGGATTCCCACCAAATGCTTTCGCTTCTGACGTGGTATCAATCGCAAGTGAAAGGACTCAAAGGAGATGTCATCAAGACCTTTTCTACAACAACCATGCTTGATAAAATGGCCGCTGCTTATGGCCTGGGCTTCGAAACGCGCCCGATTGGCTTTAAGCATGTCGCAGAAAGGATTATCTCAGGTGATGTCCTTGTAGGTGGCGAGGAATCTGGAGGACTTGCTGTGAAAGGTCACATCCCAGAGAGAGATGGTCTTTATATCGGTCTGTTGATTACAGAAATGGTCGTCACCTCCGGAAAATCGTTAAGCGAGCTCATTCAAGGTCTTTTTGATGAGTTTGGCCTCCATGCCACGTGGCGAGAAGATCTTCATACCGAAGAGCACAAAAAACAAGCCATGATGGAAGCATGTAAAGCAAAGAAAATCACCCAGATTGCTGGGATTAAAGTTAAAGATTGGGACATGCTCGATGGGGTCAAGCATCTCATGGAAGATGGGTCTTGGCTGCTGGTTCGCCCATCGGGTACCGAGCCTGTGCTCCGAATCTACTCCGAATCAGACACCCATGAGAAAGCACAAGCATTGGTGAAGGAGACCGTGGCCATGGTAGACAATCCCCCCGGCTAAGGGCCACAAAGGATGGAGATCGTTCAAAGCCCTCTCACTTGGGTATTTATTGCGGCGTTGATCACCGCTGTGGCTACTGGATTAGGAGCTGTTCCATTCTTCTTTGCAAGGGGGTTTAGTCCAAAATTCTTAGGATCCGCCAACGCCTTAGCGGCGGGACTCATGATTGCTGCAAGCTTCAATTTGATGGCAGAAGGGGTAGCGGAGGATGCAACCATGACCTCTTTGGGTGTTTTGATTGGCTTGGTATTCATCGTATTGAGCGCCATGTTTTTGGAGCGACATGAGGATATTCAATTTGCCCATATAGATAAGCTCGAAGGGCGAAAGATGTTGTTAATTGTCGCAGTTATGACGGTTCATTCTTTTACGGAGGGGATTGGGGTTGGAGTCTCGTTTGGACGTAGCGAATCGTTTGGGTCCCTCATCTCAGCAGCAATTGCGTTGCATAATATCCCAGAAGGGCTCGCTATCTCCTTGGTCATGGTGCCACGAGGTGTCTCAGCACTTCGTGCAATGGGATGGAGTATTTTTTCAAGCTTACCCCAACCTTTAATGGCGATTCCTGCCTTCCTGTTTGTCGAGACGTTTTCTCAATACCTACCTGCTGGCCTAGGATTCGCAGGCGGTGCCATGATTTGGATGGCCGTTTCAGAAATTCTGCCCGATGCTGCAAAGGATGTAAGCTGGAATCGGATTGCCATTATTGTTGTAATTTCCCTCATCGGAATGATTCTTTTTCAAGATTTACTATCATAAGTCAGTGTAGATGATTCCCTGATTGTTTTGCGTTAAATAAACCCCCTACCTATGAAAACACGTTTCTCAACTCTTTTTTTCTGGATTGTACCTGCTCTATTGGTCGTTGCATTCCAGCCTATTTCCTATGCCCAAGACATCGACAAAGCGGTTTATGGATCGCTTGAAGAGGCTTTAGGCGCCTCAAGTCAGCTTGGTGGATCCAATGGCCCTTCCAATGTACAGTGGATCGATGGTGGCGATCGTTACTCGTACACCTCTCGTACGCAAGACGGGCCTGAAATCAGAGTCTACAATCCTGCTACTGGCGATGACGAATTAACCTTTAAGGCCTCAGATTATACGTTTCCTGGAAGTGACGAGCCCTTCGAATATCGCTCCTTCCAATGGTCAAAGGATTTCAAATTCATCGTTTTTGAAACCAATTTCCGACCCATTTATCGATATAGTGGGGTCTCTGATTATTACATGTTTAGCGTGGAGAACGAAACTCTTGAGCCGGCAGCGATGGACGCGTTTACCGCTGAGCTATCCCCAGATGGAACCATGATGGGCTATGAACATGAAGGCAATCTCTATGTCTTGGAATTGGCTTCGGGAGAATCGACTCAACTCACCTTTGATGCGGAAGAGAATGTCTATAATGGACGTTTTGGTTGGGTCTACGAGGAGGAGTTTAGCATTGTCCAAGGGTGGTCGTGGTCTTATGATAGTGAGCACCTTGCCTACTGGCAAACCGACGAGCGTGATGTCCCACTGTTTGTGTCAACGGATTACAGTGGGAGCTATCCAGAATTTGTGGAGATTCCCTATCCCAAAGTGGGCGCGACCAATCCAACCGTCAAAATTGGGGTTGTACATGTTGGTTCTGGAGAGAAGCGCTGGATGGACCTCAACCTAGGTGATGGGTATGTTCCACGCTTGTATTGGACAAGTGATCCTTCCAAACTGGCAGTCCAGCGCATGAATAGGGCTCAGAATCACCTCTCATTGTACATGTTTGACATCAACACCGGTCGAGGAGATGTCATTATGGAAGAAATTGCGGAAAATGGATGGATTGATGTGTATGACTTCTTTGCCGGAATCTCAAACTTGATGTTTTTCCCTCCAGATCGCGAGGAGTATTTTTGGATTAGTGACTCTGACGGTTGGAGCCATGTATACCGTTACGATTATGAGGGTAACCTCCTAAATCAAGTGACCCAGGGTGAATGGGAAGTGACCAAAATCCATGCCGTGAACTCCGACACCGAAATGATTTATTTCGAGTCCACGGAGGCTTCACCGCTAGAACGCCAACTCTACTCCATCAATTTTGATGGCGAGCAAAAGTCTCGTATCACGCAAATGGCAGGGCGTCATGATATTACCATGGGACCCAACGGAGCCTACTTTATCACGAGAGTGTCCAATGTAGAGACACCTAAACAAGTAGAGCTGTGGTCTACAGGCTCGGGAGGGCAAAAACTTGAGACACTGGAAGCCAATGAGCAGGTGAGTGAGTACATTGCTGCTCATTCCTATAGTCCTCGTGAGTTGACCACCATTACTACATCAGATGGCAGGGAGCTGGACGCATATGTGATTAAGCCGTTTGATTTTGACCCAACCCAAGAGTATCCCATGCTTTTAAGTATTTATGGAGGTCCTGGTGCACAGGGGGTGTATAATCAATTTGAAACCAGTGGTTGGAATCAATATTTGGCTCAGCTTGGCTTTGTCATCGTGAATGTGAATAACCGAGGCACTGGTGCCTATGGTGCTGAGTTTGAGAAATCGGTGTACAAACAACTTGGGCTCCTTGAAGCCGAAGATTTTGCCGAAACCGCAAAGTATATGGGTGCCAAAGAGTGGATTGACGAAGACAGAATTGCAATCCGAGGGCATAGTTATGGTGGGTTTATGGCGAGTCTTACCCCAGTCTTGTATCCAGAGGTTTTCCAAGTCGCCATTGTTGGGGCTCCAGTTACAGATTGGCGATTATACGACACGATCTACACAGAGCGCTATATGGGGCTTCTTGAGGATAATTTAGAAGGATATGTGAAGACTGCTGTGGCTACCTATGCGGAGAATTTAGAAGCCAAAATGTTGATCGCTCATTCATCCATGGATGAGAACGTTCATGTCCAAAATACCATGCAAGCCATCCAGGCGTTTACCGATGCGGGCAAAGATGTAGACCTTCGGATTTATCCACCTGGAGCGCATGGGGTTGCCTACAACTACAACAGTTATGTGTTGCTCTATGAGACCTATACGAATTTGTTGAAGGAGGAGTTTGGACTCGAGGCAAACTATACGGATGGACAACAGCCAACCTATTAATCTTAAGTCCTTAACCCATCAAGCATTACGGGACTATTGTTCCGAGCAAGGGATCCCCTCCTATCGAGGGGATCAATTGTTTCAGTGGATGTGGCAAAAAGAGGTACATGATCTTGCAGAGATGTCAAACCTTCCCAAATCTCTGCGGGAATCACTCGAAGAAGTCACATCCATTACCCAGTTAGAGCGCAGAAAAGAGACTCGGTCCAAAGATGGGACCATCAAAATCCTATTCGAGACAGGCCGTGAACAGTCTCCGCCCGTGGAAGCGGTACTGATCCCAGATTTTGATCAGGAGGGTGCACCTCAGCGGATGACGGTTTGCGTCTCCTCACAAGTTGGGTGTATGTTTGGATGTGCATTTTGTGCAACGGGTAAAATGGGTTATTTCCGCAATCTGGAAGCGTGGGAAATTGCTGACCAAGCCGTCCAGATGAATCGTGTCGCACTCGACGCGTATGGCAAGGGAATTACCAACATTGTCTATATGGGGATGGGCGAACCCCTTCATAATATGCGAGCTGTCATCGACTCCGTCGGAATGATTACCTCACCCCTGGGCCTCGAGCTCTCACCAAAACGCATCACCGTGTCTACTGTGGGCCTTGCCAAACAAATCAAGCAATTAGCGGAGCAAAAGGCAGCGTTCAATCTTGCGATCTCTTTGCACGCGCCCAATGATGAAAAGCGTGATAAAATCATGCCGATTAACGAATCTCTCAACTTGTCGGCACTGCGAGAAGCCTTGGAAACCTATTATCAGGCAGTTCAAAAACCTGTTACATACGAATATCTTTTATTCGACGAGTTTAACGACTCGGCAGATGATGCACGTGCTTTGGCCAATATTGTCTCATGGATTCCTTCCAAAGTGAATATTATCATGTATAATAATGTGCTGGGTGTCGAGCTAAAGCGGGCAAGAGAGCAACGACTTGACAGATTTATGCAAGCCTTGTCGAAACGAGGGGTGCGAGCCACTGTCCGGAGAAGCCGTGGGGACGATATTGATGCTGGATGTGGTCAGTTAGCCATCAGAGAAGGGATTGCAAAAGGGAAATCGATCGCTAAGGCCTAGCGGTCGGACCACTTTTTGCTAATGCTCGGTCAAATAATAGAGCGTATACCTATACGGCTGTTGTCGGTGAATCACTGATCATGAATCACGGCTCCTAACTCACTGGTCGTGAATCACGGTAAACATTCGACTAAAATCGGGCCACCCTTTAAAATCCCAAGAGAAGTAAACCAGCCAAGCCTTGCCTACGATATGGTCTTTGGGTACAAAGCCCCAAAAACGGCTATCCTCACTGTCATCACGATTATCACCCATAAAGAAGTAATAATCTTGCTGGATGGTGTATGTCTGAGCTGACTCGCCGTTCACAATAAACTCCCCATCCTCTACCTGGACATTATTTTTTTCGTAACGGGTCACGATGTCTTTGTAGAGATGCCAAGTATCTAGAGATAATTCCACCACTTCCCCTTTGTATGGGATCGGAATGGGCCCCATGTTGTCATGGTTGACAAATCCTTTGGAGAAATCGAAAGGGCGTTGACGAAATTCTTGATAATCCTGAGGCAAAATGTAGGGCACCACTGAATCAACATTGGCTGTGGTTGCAAGATCTTCCAGTGCGTCCATCCGAGCATTCACCAAATACATACGGTCTTGATCATACTGCAAAATGTTGGCATCTAACTCATTGATGATCTGACGATCCAACATAGATCCCTCTTTCACAAACACCAACTGAAGTGTGCGCATTGAAGGGACCGTTTCTTCAGGTACACCATCGATATAGACCACTTTATCGCGCACTTCAAGTACGTCGCCCGGCATTCCCACCAATCGCTTGATGTAATTGGTCTTCATCGAAATCGGTTTGACTTCCATCGGATAATTAAAGACCACAATATCATTGCGCTGAATCTCACTGTGTCCGGGAAAGCGAGTCCAAGGAAGGTTTATACCTGGGATGTACCACTGGAACATGGGAATCCCCAGCACCATAGGGGTTCGAGGGCCATAGGCTAGATTGGAGACGATCAAAAAGTCGCCTGTCTCCATCGTGTCTTCCATCGAAGGTGTAGGGATTCTATAGGTCCCAAATACAAAGACTTTCAACACCGAAGCAACGATCAGGGCGACGAGTATGGCATCTAGCCAACTTCGGAGTTGTTTTAAAAAGCGCGATTCTTGTTTGTCAGACACTGGACTAGAGCCTAAAATTGTTCAGGTTGAACGGTCGTATCTCTGGCGAATTCACCGTTTTGATAAGATACAAAATACCATTGCTCCCGTTCAGGAGAGAAAAATACGTCCTGATACTCACCCAGTTGCTTCACCTCCTTCATGAGCAACTTGTCAAGCGTCCGCTTAATCTCAGGATTGCGGTCAACATATCTGGATGCCCCTACATAGACGAGTCCATTCTCAAATGGACCATCTAGATCCAAAATCATCATGGGGATTTCGCCGTCAATGATAAACCAATACTCAAACTGAATCGCTTTTCCAGGACGATAGGTTGGTGTGCCCCAGAGGTCACCCAAGGTGACGGTTGGATCGCCAAACTGAGCTTGAAGTCTTGCACGTAATTCAATGGTTGGAATGCGATCGATAGTCGCCGATTGGTACAGACCTTGCCCAGTCCACTTGGTATCGGCAAAACGTTTTTCAAAGGCTGCTGCATCCACAGCTTCAACCTTTCGAAAGATCGGGTCCTGAAATTGGGCGACAACTTGCTCAGCGGTTCCAATCCACAGCACGAACGCAACACAAGCCATCCAAAACGAACGCTTTTTCATCATATTACTCGACCTATACTCCAGCTTCATTAATCATCATTATTCATCGAAAGGACTGCAAGGAACGCCTCTTGCGGGATCTCCACAGCACCAATCTGCTTCATCCGTTTCTTCCCTTCTTTTTGCTTCTCTAATAATTTACGCTTTCGAGTGATATCACCGCCATAACACTTTGCCGTCACGTCTTTTCGTACAGCGCGAATGGTATCGCGTGCAATCACTTTATTTCCAATCGCGGCTTGAATCGCCACTTCATATTGCTGCCTTGGGATTAACTCCTTGAGCTTTGCGCATATTCTTTTGCCATAATCATACGCCTTGTCCCGGTGGGCAATACTGGAGAGTGCATCCACAGGCTCTCCATTCATCAAAATATCAAGACGAACCAGTTGTCCACGTCGATTCTCTATAAACTCATAATCGAGGGATGCATACCCACGGGTTCCACTTTTGAGACGATCATAGAAATCAAACACCACCTCTGCCATCGGGAGTTCATAGACAATCTCGACCCGATTGTTCTGCATAAACGACTGATTAATGTACACCCCACGCCGATCCTGGCAAAGCTTCATAATGGGACCAATATAATCTGCCGGAGTAATAATGCTGGCGCGAATGAATGGCTCGAGCACATAATCTATCAGTCCCGCTTCTGGCATTTCGCTCGGGTTGTCGACAAATACACTCTCTCCATTGGTCCGACGAACTTCATACCGAACGTTGGGCACTGTGGTGATAATGTCGATGTTGAACTCTCGGTCCAACCTCTCTTGGACGATCTCCATGTGAAGTAGTCCCAAAAATCCAGCTCTAAACCCAAAGCCCAAAGCCTTGGAGGTTTCCGGAGTGTAGTTCAAAGACGCATCATTAAGCTGTAGTTTTTCCAACGCAGATCGAAGATCTTCAAAATCCTCACTCTGTGTAGGGTAAATACCAGAAAAGACCATGGGTTTCACTTCCTTGTATCCAGGTACCGCTTCAGTTGCCCCATTCTTTTGTGTTGTAAGCGTATCCCCAACACGACAATCTTGGAGCGATTTGACACTCCCCACCACGTAGCCAACATCCCCTGCTCGTAGTTCGCCCGTTGGCGTCTGTTTCATCCTCAAAAAGCCCACTTCTTCGGCGTTATACTCCTTTTGCGTGGCCATGAACAAGATGGGGTCCCCTTTTTTGAGTGTCCCCTCCATCACGCGAACATACGCAATGGAGCCTCGGTAAGTGTTGAAGACTGAATCAAAGATGAGTGCTTTTAGTGGCTTTTGGTCTTCACGTGCAGGGGCAGGTACTCGCTCCACAATAGCTTCCAACAACTCCATGACCCCTTCGCCTGTCTTTCCAGACACGGCCAAAATCTCCTCACGAGTACAGCCAATCAGGTCAATAACCTGCTGTGCGACTCCTTCAGGATCAGCTCCAGGGAGGTCAATCTTGTTCAAAACCGGGACAATTTCTAGGCCTTGATCAATGGCTTGATACAAATTTGAGATGGTCTGAGCTTCAATTCCTTGGCTTGCATCGACCACCAAAATAGCCCCTTCACACGCCTTTAACGCACGTGACACTTCGTAGGCGAAATCAACGTGACCCGGGGTGTCAATCAAATTGAGCACGACCTTTTCCCCTGAAGGCCGCTCATAATCCATTTTAATGGCGTGACTTTTGATCGTGATACCACGCTCTCTCTCCAAATCCATATCGTCAAGGATTTGATTTTGCATGTCACGCTCAGTGATCGTACCTGTTCGCTCTAAAAGACGATCCGCGAGAGTCGATTTACCGTGATCAATATGTGCAATGATGCAGAAATTCCGAATCTCAACCATAGACGTAGGTTCAGGCAAACGGACTTAGTAATTCGATATGAAATCGAAACTGCTCATCTTGGGCACTCATGGTGTCATATGCCTCTTTGATGAGTGCAAACACAGTCTCCTTGTCACCCTTGATTGTTGTAGACAAGTACCCAATTTCTACTTCGACATCCTCTTGAGCAAAGAATTCCAACAACTCCTCCACCTTTTCTTTGGGATGGTCGGTGTACAAAGGAATAAATGTGAGCTGTGCGATGGTAGTCATATGTGTAAGATAGGATTTTCGGGAGTCTTTGTATTGAAACGTCTTCAGACGATGTTTTGTTTCAATGAAGTCCATGATAATAGGAATCTTGACATATCCTCCCAACTCCACATCACCGTTATGTGAGCTTCTGCGTCAGCATGGTGTAGACTGTATTTCAAGTACGGATCCAGAGGTGCTTAGCCGTGCGGATGGACTCGTGATTTCAAGCCCAGGTCCTGCATCAACATCCATGAACGCCTTTGATGCATTATCATGCACTCAGTGGATTCGAGAGATTACGAAGCCTGTGCTTGGCATCAATCATGGCATGCATCTACTTACCGAAGGGCATGACGAAGATCAGCACCATTACCTCGGGGTTGTTCCTGGTCGAGTCCAATCCTTTCATCAGCATAAATGTACCGCATCCAATATGGGGTGGCATGCATTAGATACGCTTCAGGAACACCCTTTACTCCAAGGTATTGGTCCCGATCAACGATTTTATTTCGTCCACCAAGATTTCCTTCCTCCATTAGAGTATGCCATCGCAACGGCAACCTGTGATAATACATTCACTGCTGTGGTTGCGAAAAACCATTTTATGGGTGTTCAATTTTCTCCAGAGAAATCCGGTCGAGCTGGGTCCATGTTATTGCAAAATTTTCTTACCATTGTAGAGAAGCAGGACTAACCCATTCGCTCCGACATGTCTACGAAGGTTGACCAATCCCCCGTGCTTTTTTTGAAAGAACTTGAACGTGTTCTTCAAAGCCGTAAAGAACTAATGCCAAAAGGGTCGTATTCGACTCGCTTATTCAAAAAGGGGATTGACAAAATTGCCCAAAAATTGGGTGAAGAGGCTGTAGAAACGATTATTGCGGCAAAGAATAAAAAGAAAGAGGAGACAATCGAAGAGTCAGCAGATTTACTCTATCACCTACTTGTCTTACTAGTTGAAAAAGAGATCTCACTCGACGATGTTGTGGGTGAAATGATTATTCGAAGCAAGAAGTAATCCCAACACACCCCCAATTCTATGAGTGAGCCCTCAACTCCATCTACTTCTGCAGATGGATCCACTTCGGATTCCTTTGCCCCGCCTGCCAAGCCAAAGTCGATTCATGTCTCCATGAAGCGACTCAACGATGCGATGCTGATGGAAGCGACAAATGACACAGGGGCTACCTTGCGGTTGGATGGGTCCCCAGATATTGGAGGGGTGAACGGTGGATTTAGTCCCATGCAAGCCTTGGTAGCAGCCGCCGGAGGGTGTAGCGTGATTGATATCGTGATGATTCTGAACAAACAAAAGCTTACGATCCAAGATCTTACGGTCGAAATTGACGCACAGAGAGAGCAAATGAAGGGATACACTGAGTTCTCGGCGATTCACCTTCGCTACCACTTGATCGGTGACATTCCACAAGAACGCGCAGAACGTGCGATGAAACTCTCTGTCGAAACGTATTGCTCTGTGCTAAAAACCCTCGAAAAAACAGCGGAAATCACCGCTGAAATTGAGGTTACCCAACCCGAGTAATCAGCTCTGCCGTACGATTTGAGTACCCAGCTTCATTATCGTACCAGCCTGTCACTTTGACGAGCGACCCAGCAGCCATGGTCATATCACTATCGTAGATACAGCTGTGTGTGTTGCCGATAATGTCTGTAGATACTAGCGGATCGGTCGAGTACTGTAGGATTCCTTTAAGGGGTCCTGATGCAGCCGCCTGAAATGCTTCGTGAATTTGATCTACGGTCACTTCTTGGGACAACTGGGCTGTAAGATCGGTTAGGGATCCCGTGACAACCGGTACGCGAATCGCTTTACCATCTAGTTTGCCATTGAGATGTGGCAGTACCAAACCAACCGCTTTTGCAGCGCCTGTCGACGTGGGGACGATATTGATCGCTGCAGCACGGGCACGTCGCAGATCTTTGTGAGGGCCATCAACCAATGCTTGGTCGCCCGTGTAGGCATGGGTTGTGACCATGAATCCTTTCTCCACACCAAACGCATCGTCAAGGACCTTCACCATAGGTGCAAGGCAGTTTGTTGTACAACTTGCGTTGGAATAGATGGTAGTGGCTGGATCAATCGTATCATGATTCACCCCAAGGACAACGGTCTTAACGTCCCCTTTGGCCGGTGCAGAGATAATCACCTTTTTTGCACCTGCAGCAAGATGGGCTTCAGCCTCCTCTTTTTCCGTGAAGAATCCAGTGGACTCGACCACGGTGTCCACGCCTCTGGCTCCCCACTCAAGCTTTGATGGATCCCGCTCAGCCGACACCTTAATTTTGTGTCCATTCAGCACGAGGTGCTCACCATCCACCTCCACCGTTCCTTGAAACGCCCCTTGAGCTGAATCATACTTAAATAAATGCGCGAGTGTGGCCGCATCTGTAAGATCATTAATCCCATTAATGGTAATCTCTGATGCGTAATTCTCTAGGATAGCGCGCGTTACAAGACGTCCAATGCGCCCAAATCCATTAATTCCAACATGAAGTGCCATAAAATTGCGGGTTCGTTTGATTAAATAATATCAAGAGCCATATTGGCAACGCTGTGTTTGAGGCTCTTTAGAGTCTTAAGTTAACGTGTAAATGTAGGATTAATCCTCCTCTTTATCACGCCCGAGGTCGACCTCTTCCTCCTCTTTTTGGGTCACATCTTCCTCCTCATCAGACAAGTCTACTTCCTCAGGGATTTCGTCGTCCACGGGTTCGTCATCATCGTCATCATCCTCAGGCGGAGCAACGACCTTTGGTTTTGGCTTGGCATAATCGACTCCAGCTTTACGGAGAATCTCAGCCACATCGTCTTCATCATTCTCTATGGCAAGCGAAAGTGCCGTCTCATCATCCCTGTTTTTGAGCTTTGGATTGGCGCCATGAGCAATCAAACATTCCACCACATCCTGCCGTCCATCCCGAGCAGCCATCATGAGCGCTGTGAATCCCCATGGAAGTTGCCCATTGACATCCACTCCCTGTTGGATACACCATTCGACCACATGAAGATGGCCCTCTCGAGCAGCCATCACCAACGCGAGCAACCCTGGAACAGCCCCTGCTTTGTGTAGTTTTTGAATCATAGCGAGGTTCCCATGCTCTGCAGCACGATTGAGCGCGGTCCCTCCAGTTTTTGTCGCAAGGGTTGGATCTGCCTTTTTGGCTAGCAATTCCTCAACGATCGCATCGTGGTTATGTTGGGCCGCTAAGATTAACGCGGTCGATCCATTTGGAAGGGTCGCGTTGATATCTTGTCCTTTTTTTAGATGTGATTTGACGTCCTCTAGATTCCCTTGAATAATTGCGTCAAAAAATGCTGTGCTTTGTTCCATCGTGGTGTTTCGGGGCTTTCTTGATGGCTAAATCTACATGGTTTATTGGATTTGTACCACAGTTAATTTTGAGAGTTGCCAAGATTCTATCATGCCTCTGCACCCTCTGCATGTAGAGCGGCGAGGTCTTTTCCTAAACTGAATTCATAGCCAGAAATAGCCGTTTTTCCTGGTTGTTGAAGGGTAACAATTTCCACAACGCTTTGTTCTGCGCAGCCCAAAAATAATCGCTTGTCCCAAATATAAAATGAGCCTGACTGAACTCCTGCAGTCACCCCTGACTCTGCCCTATGCTCATCTCTTGCTTGCATCCCAATCTCAGCTCCGTGCACATCCCCTTTTACTTCATGAGTAAAGGATTGCAGTTCTCGTAATTCAAGGAGCCTGGTTCGTAGAATTTTTACTTTTTCCCCTTCGAGTTTTATCCATGCTCCAGGGGTGGGTGTCATGGCTCGGGCTTGATTGTGGACTTGAGCTGCTGTCTCATGAAGCCTCAACCACCCGTCTGCAGAAAATACCTTGGGCGCGGGAGTGGCCAAGCGTTCATCTTGGGTGATAGGATGAATTTCTTCTCGATTCCAAGCAGGAAGTGTTTCTATGAGTAGTTTAGCCCCAACAGTTTGGAGACGCTCATATACATCGCCTGTTGTATCGTTCGGGTGAATGGGTGAGGTTTGTTGGGCTAAGATTTGACCCGCATCCATCGCTTGATTTAGAACAAATAATGTGCATCCCGTCTGCTTCTCCCCATTCAAGACCGCATGGTGAATCGGCGCAGCTCCACGATAAGCAGGGAGAAGCGATGCATGAATATTCACAGCGCCCAATCTCGTCGCGTCCAAAATGGCTTTGGGTAATAATCTAAAGGCCACCACCACGGATACGTCTGCATTTAACGACGTAAGGGTCTCACAAAAAGCTGGATCCTTGACATCCTCTACATCGAGTGTAGGTAATCCAAGCTCGATCGCTTTTTTCTTTACTGCAGTAGGCTCTGGGTCTCCTCCTCGTGATCGCCGTTTGTCCGGGGGCGTGCACACCAAACATACATCGAACCCTTCTCGAACCAATGCTTCTAGGGAAGGCACCGCAAACTCCGGGGAGCCCATGAAGATCACCCGCAAGGCAGTGGTTGATGGATGCTCAGTCGTCATGCTCGGTGGTGGTTATCGGGTCGTTTTAGGAGCGACTTCATAACCAGCATCCACTTCATTGGCGTCGATAGACTCCAGCTTTGCTTTATGAAGTGTACGTTTAAAGGCAGATATACGGTCAATGAACAAGATCCCTTCTAGGTGATCAAACTCGTGCAAGAAAACACGCGCGGTCCACCCTCTCAGGGTCATCTCGTGGGTCTCAAACGCCTCATTTTGGAAACGGACGGTCACTTCACTCGCTCTACTGACTTGATCTCGCAGATCTGGAAGGCTAAGACAACCTTCTTCAAACGTGACCAAATCGTCCGATTCTGACATAATCTCAGGATTGAGTATCACCCGACGTCCAATGGGTGTGGATGCAGAGGGATCCTCTTCGTCAAGGCCATCAGCATCGATCACAAAAAGTCGAATCGAATGGCCCACTTGTGGAGCTGCCAACCCCAAGCCTTTGGCATTATCCATGGTCTCAAACATGTCAGAAATGAAGCCCTCAAGATTGGGGATATCCTTTGTAACCGGTTTAGCCACCTGTTTCAATACAGGATCATTATATGTCACAATAGGGAGCACAGCCATAGATTAACAGAAATTAAACGTTCTAACCTTGTTCTTTTAAATACCGTTGCAAGATAACGGCTGCTGCGGTAGAATCCACAGCCTCCTTCTGAGCTCGCTTCCCCTTGGGTATGCCAGACTCGACCATCCATTGCATCGCTTCTTGGGAAGATCCAAATTCATCCTGATGATAGATAGGAATAGACGGAAACGTCTTTTTTAGCCATGCGTCAAATGCAATGACCTCATGCATTGAGCTTGATGGTGATCCATCGGCTTGAAGTGGCCAACCCAACACAAATCCAGCAATACCTGGAGGCGGCTCCTCCGCGACCTTTTCACGGAGTTTCGCTTTCAATCCCTGTTGAGAATAGGTGCCTACGACCGATGGAATCATCTGCATTCGATCTGTCCAAGCTAATCCACAGCGCTTTGTTCCTATATCGAGACCTAAGAGTCGCCCTTTATCCGTCAATCCAATCAGTCCAGTGGCTGGCGCAAAAAGTCTTTAAGCTTTTTGCTCGGCTTAAAATGTGTTTTTCGATGACTTGGTACGTAGATGATCTCGTTCGTCTTTGGATTTCTTGCCTTTGGCTTTGCCTTTGTTTCTTTGACTTCAAAAACCCCAAAGTCTCTCAATTCAATCCTACATTCAGGGCTTGCCATCAGCATGGTACCTCGAATTGAGTCAATCACAGCATCAACATACGGCTCTGCTTGATTCAAAGGCACCTGCATCGTCTCTGAGACCCTACGTACAAGGTCTTTTTTTGTATAAGTAATCATAACTCCATCCCAATTAATCAGTTTTCCCAAACTGTTTCTCCACTTCTAATATACAAAAGATGGGATACGACGCCAGTGTAGAGGGTACTTTTACTCAAAGCGGTGCGCGGTTCGAATCCCTTCCACACGTTTGAGCTTCTCCATGATTTGACCTAAATGGCTCAAATCAGCTACATAAAGTGTTACAATTCCCTCAAACATCCCGCTGTCACTACTCACATTAATACTCTTCATATTGGTTTTGAGAGATTTAGAAAGCACGTCAGTGAGATCATTGATGAGACCCACTCGATCCTCTCCCACGAGTTTAATGGCAGCCAAGAATTGCATGTCTGGCGTTCGAGCCCACGATGCTTCTAGGATTCTTTCGCCATCAGAATTCATCAAATGAATGGCATTTTTACACGACGTGCGGTGGATTTTGACATCCCCAGTACGACTAATAAATCCCATTACTTCATCTCCAGGAATGGGATTGCAACAGTGAGCAAAATGGTACTTGACGTGGTTTAGACCTCCATCAATCAATAAGGATTGCTCATTGATCCCTTTTTTGGCCTCTTGATTGAACTTTTGGCCCACCTCTTCAAGGGTTGGCGTTAAGATTGACTCAAGCTCTTTTTGCTCCTCCTCTTTTTCTAAACGCCCTTTACTTTTGAAGTCTTTAACAGCCCGATACAGCTTGCCGATGTCGTACTTATCTGCACCAATCTCATAGAACATCACCAGCAAGCTATCAAATCCCAGCTGATGGGAGACTTTCATGAACTCTTGATCAGATAACTCGATGCTACTTCTCTTCGCACGTTTTTCCCATGCTTCACGACCTCTATCTGAGACTTCGCGCTGACGTTGACGCACAAATTGTCGAATCCGAGCCTTGGCCTTATGAGTCACGACATCCTCAATCCAATCAGGATTCACATTCACTTTTGGACCCGTGACAATATCTACTTGATCTCCAATTTTAAGTTTCTGACGCAATGGCACAAGCTTACCATTCACCTTGGCCGCCATCGCACGCTCTCCTACTTCTGAGTGAATCTCAAAGGCAAAATCAATGCAGGAAGCACCTCTTGGAAGGGTTTTAAGATCACCTTTGGGGGTAAAGACATAGATTTCGTCTTGGTAGAGGTTGAGTTGGAAATCTTTCACAAACTCCGTAGCCGCTTCGGGCCTTGGGGTATCAAGCACCTCGCGCACCCAACTCACAAATTGTTCTAGCGTTTGAGATCCAGCATGCCCCCCTTCCTTGTACTTCCAATGTGCTGCGAGTCCACGCTCAGCAATCTCATCCATTCGACGGGTGCGAATCTGAACTTCTACACGTTGCCCCGATTTGGTAATCACGGTAGTATGAAGTGATTGATACCCATTGGCCTTGGGGACGGAAATAAAATCACGAAATCTTTTCGGAATTGGTGTATACCAGTCCGTAATCATGGAATACACCCTCCAACAATCCTCTTTGGTGTGTGGGTCTTCCAGAATAATCCGAATGGCAAAGAGATCGTAAATCTCCTCAAAAGGCTTTTGCTGCCTCTGCATTTTGCGATAAATCGAGTAGATATGCTTCGGACGCCCCTTGATTTCAAAGGTTAATCCATGGTCACGAAGCTCGTCTTCGATAGGTTCCATGAACTCAGCAATGAAGGCCTCACGCGCGGCTTTCTTTTCGCGAAGCTTTCGAGCTACAAAATTGTAGGAATTAGGATCGAGTAATTTGAAGCAGAGATCCTCAAATTCATTTTTGATTTGATATAGACCAAAACGGTGGGCCAGAGGGGCATACAAATCAAGTGTCTCAGAAGCGATTTTCATCTGCTTCTCTCTTGGCAAATATTGCAAGGTTCGGATATTGTGGAGCCTATCCGCAAACTTGATCAGCACCACACGAATATCATCGGCCATAGACAGAATCAACTTCATGAAGGTCTCGGCCTGCTTGGATTGCCTGTTTTTGAATACTCCTTCAATTTTGGTGACGCCATCAATCAAATTGGCAACCGTTTCACCAAAGACACCTCGGACATCGACCAACGTCACGTCGGTATCCTCCACCGTATCATGAATGAGTGCAGCAACCACCGATTCCCCATCTATGGAGAGTTCACTTGCCACGATCTTGGCAACTTCCAACGGATGAAGATAGTAAGGCTCACCTGAGGCCCTTGTAACACCTTTATGAGATTGACATGCCAGCGCAAATGCATCTCGAATCATCGCTTCATCGACATACTCCAAGTGGGTATGACATACCTTGAGAAGGTCGTCTAGATGACCCTTTTGCTGCTTGTCCAACTCAAAGATCGCGACATCTTGGCGTGTCATGAAGAGGGGTTAGAATTGAAGTTTGAGACCCAATGAGATACGACCATTTTGACTGTAATTAATCTCCTCTTCGGTCAAAAAGGTTGAAAAACGATATTCTACGAATGGCTTGAGCACAGGAATCGGCGAAATCTCGGTACCAATGAAGATGTTCCCATAAAAACCGTTGTCAGAGAGGGATTGCTTAAAATTTGACGGGACGGATAGGGATGGGGGAATAGCATAATCTATTTTGTAAGACTCATTACCCAAACCCACACCAGCGTAAGGCTTGACGATCCCTAGGTTGACGCCCATCAACACAGCCAGCCCAAAATCATAGGAATCGACTTGAGACAAAAGTTGCTCCGTTTCGCTGAGTGCCAGTTGATCTAGCACGGCTTGGTCTCGAACAGAGATTTCATCAGCAAACACGCTGAGGTGCAGTCTTGTCTTGAGAGAAATCATAGGAAAACGCTTCAAAAAACCATTCTCAATCATCACCATATAGCCTGTTTTTGGCTCTTCATCGCGCAATTCATACCCACCTCCAATGGCAAATTGTGCCTTGGATTGTGCAGGAAAGAACAATCCCACAAGCATGAGGCATCCCAAGATGGTTCCAAGGGTTGATATTCGTCGATTCATGGTGGTATACTTTATGATTACTAGTTGTTGAAAAATGGCTAAAAAGTCAGCAAAAGAAAAGATGACACATCAAACTAGCCCAGCGAAGGTACCATTATTTGAGTCCTCTGAGATGGCAAGTCTATCAAAAACAGAGATGTTTGAGGCATTGGTCACTCGAGTAACCGATCTTGGCTTTACGTTGATTGGAGAAGATCGGCACCGCCCCTGGGGAGGTTTTTTGCTAGTAGATGAATCACAAGCGCGTTCCTTTGCAGAAAGCTGGTTCCCAGAATTGGACACTCACCACTTGGAAGGGTATGCAAAACTGAGCCCTAAGTTTCTGTTGGTTGAGCCGCATGCAATGTTATCGTGGCAATATCACCGTCGTCGGTCAGAGATATGGAGGCTTATTGCAGGTGAAGCCTCGTTGATTCGGAGTCTCACCGACACCATGAATCCACCACACGCCTTGGAACTCGGTGAAATAGTCGAATTAGCGTGTGGAGAGCGTCATCGCCTTGTCGGTGCTTCGCAATGGGGTATCGTCGCAGAGATTTGGAAGCATGAGGAGGCGCAACACCCAAGTGATGAAGATGACATTATCCGTGTTGAAGATGCCTATGGAAGGTAGGCTCTGAGATTATCTCTTGTGAAACACTGGGACAATCTCACGTATGGGCGTTTCGTCAAAGGGTTGAGGAGTTTCCTGGCCGTTATGCTCTATTCTATCTAGCCTCATTTCATAGGCAAACGCGTCGCTTTTGTAATATCGCCGTTGATAGAATATGGGTTTGTTACCCACGGTGTAGGCAATCCGGTGCAAGAGAAGCAAAGCATCCCCCTCTTTTGTATCTAGATAGTGTGCGAGGTCTTTTGTCGCTGTCGTGGCAGTGATTTGGTAACAACCACGCATCACAGGAATCTCATAGTCATTTTCAAGTATCGAAAAAATGGTGCGGTTGCCCAGATCTACCGATTCAATGAGTTGGCCATAGGCAAATGGAAGCCAAGTTTCATCCATTGCTAGAGGCGTATCATCTCCAAGTCTTTGCCGATCCAATTGAAAGACCTTTTGTCCTTCTGTCACCCCGAGCTGCTCCGCAACTGAAGCACTTGCATCCACAACACCCATGGATAAAACGACCGACTTTGCTTCCATTCCAGCACGATGCATATCCTCCATAAAATCGGTCAATCGTACCAGGGGTTGACGCGTTTTACCCTTCCCTACAAATGAACCCAAACCTTGGCATCTGTAGATCAAACGGTTGGATTCCAGTGTTTGTAAAGCTCGTCGAACCGTCACTCGACTCACATTAAACATCTCACTAAGTTGAAATTCGGACGGCAATTTTTGATCTGATTCGTAGACACCTTCATCAATCTTGGTTTCGATCCAATGGCTGATTTGTTCATGAAGGGGTAAACCCGGTTTGAGCGCAGAAAGATTGACGGTAACGCTTTCTTTTTTAGAATTCATTTGTTTCTAGCAAGTTAGAAGGGATTCTCGTGGCTTGACCTGTAGCAAAAAAAGATTAGTTTATGAGTAGAGTATAATGTCTAAGACATGTAAACACAAGTGTTAAAATAATGTCGGGAATGGATTATCAAGAAGTAGCCATCATTCCCTTTCAACCAGGCTCGACAACGATGGGATATGTATATGGTCAAGAAACATGGAATCCCCTTCTTGTATTGGAATTTGATGATTAAAGGGAATCCATAAACATATTGGTATACAGGTAGGTCAGGTTCTAAGCAACACGATTAGAGCTTGACTTGATGTTACTTGTATTAACAAGTATTGACATTAAGAAATGAGAGTCGTATACTACCCTTCGAAATGAAAACGTCATTCATCACGCAAGGACAAATCATCGCAACTTCATGGATATTTTAACACAACCGTGGCCCTGGTACATTGCCGGGCCCATCATTGGTTTAATGGTTCCCATTATGCTTCTGATCTCAGGGAGACAGTTTGGCTTCTCAGAGAATCTTCGTCACATATGTGCGTCTTGTAACGTCGCCAATGTGGACTTTTTCAATTATGATTGGAAGGCAAAAGGGGCTTGGAATTTGATGTTCTCTGTGGGTGTCATCCTAGGTGGATTCATCGGTGGAGTGCTATTTGCAAACCCAAACGCGATAGAACTGTCTTCTGGGGCCATTGAAAAACTTCAAGAGTATGGACTTACCAACTTCGATGGATTTGTCCCCGTCGAGCTCTTTACGTGGGGAGCCCTGCAGAGCAATCCAAGCTTGTGGGCTGTTTTAGGAGTGGGTGGCTTTTTGGTTGGCTTCGGGACACGCTATGCTGGAGGGTGCACCTCAGGACATGCCATCTCAGGGCTTTCGAACCTACAGCTGGCTTCACTGATCGCAGTCATCGGCTTTTTTATAGGGGGTCTATTGATGACGTACCTGATTCTTCCCAACATACTTTAATTAGAGGACGAAACACATGAGAGCAAAAGATCTTATAACCTTCTTTATCCTTGGAATCTTCTTTGGCTTCATCTTAATGAAAGCAGAGGTTATTTCATGGTTCCGCATCCAAGAGATGTTCTTTTTTGACAGCTTCCACATGTATGGCGTGATTGGTTCTGCTATTGTAGTAGGTGCCTTGGGTATCCTTTGGATTAAAAAGAGTAACGTAAAAGACTCCGATGGCAACCCCATCACGATTCCACCAAAAGATCCATCACAAGTGACACGTTATCTAGTGGGCGGATCCATTTTTGGACTTGGGTGGTCTCTAATCGGGGCTTGTCCTGCACCCATGTTCACCTTGGTTGGAGCGGGAGCTACCGTGTTTGTGGTGCCGATACTCACGGCCATCTTGGGAACGTATGTTTATGGGATGGTTCGTCATCAGATTCCCCATTGATAAAGAGCATTAATCAAGCAATCATTACATCATCAAGTAAAAAAACAAACAGGAGTTCATTATGTATTTCAAACAATTCTTTGACGAAAAACTTGCCCAGTACTCTTACCTAGTTGGCTGTCAAGCCAATGGCCAAGCCGTTGTGATTGATCCAATGCGTGACATTGATCAGTACATCGAGGATGCAGCTGCTCAGAAAATGACCATCGTTGCTGCAGCCGACACACACATTCATGCCGATTACATTTCCGGTCTTCGTGAGTTTGCAGAGCGTGGAATCAAGGTTTATGCCTCAGACGAAGGAGACGCAGATTGGAAATATGAGTGGTTACTCAACAACGACTCTTATGACTACCAGTTAATGTATGATGGGGATGCGTTCAAAGTGGGTAATATCGAAATCAAGGCATGGCATACCCCTGGCCATACGCCAGAGCACCTCAGCTATTTCATTACCGATGGCGCCGCTGCTGATGAGCCCATGGGTATTGCTACGGGTGACTTTGTCTTTGTGGGAGATGTAGGACGCCCTGATTTACTCGAGTCTGCAGCCGCCGTAGAGGGAGCGATGGAGCCCTCAGCACGTACGCTCTACAAAACGGTTGAGAGCTTCAAGTCGATGCCAGAATACATGCAGGTTTGGCCAGGGCATGGTGCTGGATCGGCATGCGGTAAAGCCCTTGGCGCTATTCCAGAAACAACGGTAGGCTATGAGCTTCGATACAATGCTTCTATCAAAGCGGCATCTTCGGAAGATAACTTCGTGAAATTTATCCTTGAAGGGCAGCCTGAGCCACCCATGTACTTTGCTCGCATGAAACGCGACAACAAAATAGGTCCTCGAGTGTTGAAAGATTGCTATCCACAACCTAACCGCTTGAGCATTCAAGAGATTGGTGGATTGGATACGTCAAAAGTTGTTGTACTTGATACTCGTAGCAAAGAAGAATTCATCGCAGGTCACCTGAAGGGTTCTTTACTCTCACCTATGGACAAGCAATTTAATACCATTGCGGGTTCGTTCATTCTTGAGGACGAAGAGATCTATCTCGTAATCGATGAAGCTCAGGTCGATGAAGCAGTCACCGATTTAATTCGCATTGGGCTAGATCACATCAAAGGGTTCATCACTCCTGAGGACTTAGCTTCGTTCGGTGAGTCTGCTGGGGGGCTAGAGACGATGTCAACGATGACTTTTGCTGATCTTAACTCCAAGCTCAACGAAGGCTTCCATGTGGTGGATGTGCGTAAGGCTACGGAGTATGCAGAAGGACATGCTGAAGGAGCCACGAATATTGCTCACACTCGCTTAAAAGTTCGGAAGGATGAGCTTGGTGAGAGTGGAAAATATGTGGTTCACTGTAAGAGTGGTGCGCGTGCAGCAGTCTCTGCTTCACTACTCAAACGTGAGGGACATGAGATTGCACTCGTCCAAGACGATGTTGCCAATCTGGCCTCTCCTGTGACAGCATAAAGCCTGTCACAGCACAAAACTACCATCGAGTAATTCGACTAGGACCTATTGATGATGAATGCATCGATTTCACGCTTCTTGCCAGGATTAAAGTGGGTCGGTAACTACAATGCCGACCTCTTTAAGAGTGATTTAACCGCTGGATTGACGGTCGCCGTGATGCTCATTCCTCAAGGGATGGCATACTCCGTCTTGGCAGGTCTACCCCCAATCTATGGCTTGTATGCCTCGATTGTGCCAATTCTGATCTATGCCTTGTTAGGAACATCTGCGCAATTAGCGGTGGGTCCTGTCGCGATGGTGAGTTTGCTAATCTATACGGGTGTTGGTGCCATTGCCGACGTTGGATCCGATGCATTTATCCAATTGTCCATATTGACGGCACTGGGTGTTGGAGTGATTCAGCTAGCCATGGGGCTGTTTCGGATGGGATTTATGGTCAATTTCCTTTCCCATCCCGTATTAAGTGGATTTACCTCCGCTGCCGCCCTAATCATTGGGACCAGTCAATTAAAAAGTCTTTTTGGAGTGGACCTTCCCTCTTCCAAACTCATTCATGAGGTTTGGGGGGCATTCTTTCAAAATCTAGGGGGTATTAATGGGGTGACCGCAGCCATTGGGCTTGGATCCGTTGCTTTACTCATGGGTCTACGTAAGTGGAACAAAAAATTTCCTGGGGCCTTGGCTGTCGTGGTTCTTGGTACTGCCATTACCGCGTTGATGAGTCTAAATGGGCAAGGTGTGGCCATTGTTGGCGATGTTCCTCAAGGTTTACCATCCTTTGGAGTACCCGCATTTTCTATGGCTAGCCTTCAAGCTCTACTTCCCACCATCCTAGCAATTGCGTTGGTTGGATACATGGAATCCATTGCTGTGGCTAAGTCTATTGCCACTAGACGGGGCTATAAAGTGGTTCCTAACCAGGAACTGATCGGTTTAGGTGCCGCCAACATTTTCGGGTCGTTTTTTCAGTCATTCCCCACAACGGGTGGGTTGTCTAGAACCGCTGTAAATGATCAATCGGGCGCCGAAACCAACTGGGCTGCAATCATTAGTGTGGTCTTTATTAGTCTCACGCTATTATTTCTAACACCCTATTTTTATTACCTCCCCAAAGCGGTGTTAGCAGCCATTATTATGGTGGCGGTAGCTGGGCTTTTTGATGCTAAAGAAATGAAGCATCTCTGGCTAACCGACAAAAAAGATTTTGCCATGTTGGCTGCAACGTTTGTAGCAACTTTGACTCTTGGGATCGAAGAGGGAATTGGTGTAGGGGTCTTGCTCTCCATTATTATGGTGGTCTATAGTAGCTCAAAACCACATGTGGCTGAATTGGGTCGGTTGGACGGGACTCGAACCTACCGCAATCTCGCACGTTATGACGAAGCAACGCGTGTCGATGGTGTGTTAGTCTATCGATTCGATTCCCCCCTCTTTTTTGGGAATAGTGAGCGTTTTGGGGATGCCTTGCGTGAAAAAATGGAGGCTCGAGAAGAGGATATTTCTCAGGTGATACTAGACTTTGCAGGTATTCACTCCATCGACTCAACAGGTGTGCATGCCTTGGAGACACTCGTTGATGAGCTTCAAGGCAACGGCATTGGGGTAAAACTTAGTGGTGTCATTGGCCCTGTACGTGACATACTACACAAAACTCATGTGATGGATCTCGTGGGTGAAGATCACTTTTATTTTGATGTGCAAGATGCAGTGGACTCGCTGGCGGCACATGGAGTGTCTGCAGGCAGTATGTCGAAGACAGCTCATTCAGCTGCTCAGGCAAACGGGAAGTCTTGACTGTAAAAAAGGGTTCGTCTTTTTGCGAATCAATTGGCATATTTAGACTAAGCAAGCATTGCCTAGCTAGGTGATTGTCCCTCATTATTTTGCCCCATTTTCGTGAACTCACTCCAAAACATACTACGTGCCGGTTCTATCCTTGTCATTGGACTCTTCCTAGCGAACGGTCAAGTCACCATTGCACAAACTAGCTCTATAACCCAAGATCCTTCTACAGAGCTTTCCAATCGTTTTGCGTTGACCGCTAGTGCTGGTCTAAACGGATTTGGTGGAGAACTGGTCTGGGGAATTGGTGAAAAGCTCAATTCACGCATTGGATTCCATGGTGGTGCTGTCGGGCTTGATGGAGAGTTTGACAATCAAGAGCCGACAATCGGGTTTAATGGGGATATTTCTCTATCAAGTCTGTCTCTTATTCTGGATTATTACCCCTTTGGCAAAGTTGTGGGGTTCTCTCTGGGAGCCTACTCACACACTCAAACGTTTAGTCTTGACGGCGAAGCGCTTGAAAACTACGTGATTGATGATCGTGCATTCACGCCAGGGGAGCTTGGCACAATGAGCGCAACTCTTGAGTATGCCTCAAGTATCAAACCCTATGTCGGTCTTGTACTTGGGCACCCCACTCGACTCAAGGGTCGTGTAAAAGCGCATGTGCAAATCGGAGCAATGTATAGCGGAGCCCCAACATTGAACCTTGAAGCAACTGGGATGATTGCTCCTACAGCCGATAATGAGGCTAAACTAAATGATGCGTTGCAAGATTTTCCGTGGACACCCGTCCTTAATTTGGGGGTCTCCGTAAGGATTCGCGATTAGGTTCATAAATTCCCCTTATATTTACCGCTTCCTCTTTCGGTTGCCGCCGTGGCGGAATTGGTAGACGCGTTGGACTTAAAATCCAATTCGATGACAAATCGAGTGCCGGTTCGAGCCCGGCCGGCGGTACATGGCTGAGACACTACTGATTGTGACAGCTGATTTTGACAGCCCCTAATCTAGTATCCGAGTGTGGACAGAACCGAGCTTGTTTCGGTAGGTTCGCGAAAGACCTCAACACTCGTCTTTCCTTCTATTTCACGCACTAACACGTGCTTTGGCTGAGGGAGTAGGCAATGCTGGAGCCCACCATACCCCCCAACAGTTTCTTGGTATGCTCCCGTATGAAGAAAGGCCACATAAAGCTCTTTAGTCTTAGCAAACGTGGGCATGTAGAGGTGGTGCACCTCTTGGTCTGTTGTCGATGAGCTAGAAGAGAGCATAATATTGCCCTGATCATTGTAGTAGTCATCTCCATCACACGTCATTCCCCCAAGTGAAACGCGTTCGAAGTCTTCGAACCATCCATTCGTGGGTAGAGTGATAAATCGTTGGCTGATAGCCCAGGCATCCGGAAGATTCGACATAATGGAGCCGTCAAGCATATTCCATCGTTCACGATCATTTTGACTTTTTTGAAGCATCACATTCATCAGTAATCCACCACTTTCTCCAACATAAAAGGAGCCAAATTCTGTCACTATAGATGGATGAGGTGAATCAAATTCTTCACATGTCGTTTTGATTTGATCGATGACTTGATGAATAAGCGCAGCATAGTCAAAATCAAAATCGAGGGTTTTCTTGATGGGTAATCCACCCCCAATATTAAAAAGATGGATGCTAGAGCAAACACGTGAGGCCTCAGTATAGAGTCGACACGCTTTGATAAATTCATTCCAAAAATAGGCTGTGTCGCGAATCCCTGTGTTGATAAAGAAGTGAATCATCACGGGTATAAGGGTCTTTGAGTCGCTCAAGGAAGCCACCCATTCCAAAATCTTGGCAGATTTCATCCCAAGACGCGAGGTATAAAACTCAAAGGATGGGTCTTCTTCTGTCGCCACTCGAAATCCTACTTTGAGGCCATTTGGTTGACCCTCAAGAAGTCTTTGTACTTCGTGCTCATTATCTAGAATACAGACAAGATTTTGCATCCCTTGTTTGTGTAACCGCAAGATTGCATCGAGGTATCGATCGGACTTAAATCCATTACAAAGAATGTAAGCTTCATTGGATATGAACCCGTTGGCTAGCAACCATTGCACGATGTCGAGGTCGACAGCGGACGATGTTTCTATGTGGCATCCAGCCTTGGTGGTCTCTTCTAAGGCAAACCTAAAAGGAGAACTTTTGGTGGCGAAGGCTGGGATATAGGCTCCTTGGTATTGTTGAGCCTGCATGGCTTGCTCAAACCAACCATTCGCCTGCTCAACAGCTCGACGGATGGAGGGAATGTGATGAAAACGAAGGGGTGTGCCATGCTCTTTGGCAAGATCAAATAGGTCAAGACCATGGAATTTAAGTGTCCCATGGTCCGAAACATCCAAACCCGGTTGAGGCCATGTGTAGGTTTGGGAAAGTAGATCTATAAAGCGGCGGTTCATCGAATCAAAGATACAACTTTGGTATCTGAGAATGATGTTGTTTGTATTCGAAGGAAGTAGGTTCCACTTGGGTAGGACTCCATTGATAAGGTTAGGGTGTGTTGTCCACTTGGCTGAAGGCCCCGAGGGATGTGTCGAACAGTTTGTCCTATACTATTAATAACATCGACAGTGGCTGATGCAGCTTGATCTAAAGTGTAAATTATCTGCAAAGAGGGATTAAAAGGATTGGGATAGGCTTGATCAATGCGAACAGAGGATGGAACCGATCCTAGATTTAGGTGCTCTTGCGTCGATGTTGCGTTTGGAAACCCAAAATCAACCACGACTGGCAAGTGGTCAGAGGCTTCTTGTGTATCGAGTTTTTCAAGTCCTTCTGCAACCCCACCTGGGGCAAACGCCTCGTCAGGGAGGCTTGGCGTATGCAGACTAAAGGCGTTTTTTTGTGTCAAGACAGAGCCAGAGTAGACTATGTAGTCGAGTCGACCCGCCCCAAAAGATGATTGGGGGCTATACCATGTAAAGCTTGTCGGCATAAACGGATTTGCGGCCTTACTGTCTTCAAAGGAGGATCCATCCCAATCAGGTGTCATATCGGGACCGTAGCTAGGATCGGTGTATTCACCATGCACCAATGTTCGCTGTTGATCGGCGTCACGAACCAAATTCATATCACCCGTGATGATGATAGGTGTGCCCTCCTCAAGGTGAAACGCCTCGGGTCCCTCCCCTTTTTTAGCACGATCGATAAACTGCATCATATTGTTAAACGCTAGCCGGCGCCCATCATCATTGTTACAGCAAGGGGGATGAGACGAAATCACCATGATGGGTTGCCCCTCTTTGTCCACCATGTAGACGGTGCTCTCCTTGTCAATTTGATCCGAGGCTACCACCGGGTATCGAGAAATCAGGTGCGTATCTCCCTCTCCAGCGTCGTGACCCCCATGATACCACGCCTTGCCTTCTGTAGTTGGAAGCCACTGCTCAAAGAGCGAAGCCAATTGTGCGCTGGAGTAATTATACACCTCCTGAACGCCCACGATATCGGGGTCAAGAGCTTTAAAGAGTCGACCAAATCGTGGATTTACAAGGACATCAAACGGGTTGTCGCGTTGTACATTGTAACTTACCACGCGCATATCGCTTTCATCCTCTTTGGTAATGCTAAATATGTCCGGCTCGTACACTTGGTCGCGCATTGTGTATGATAACACCCCAGTTTCTTCTCGTAGTGTCGTCCCTTCTGCGATCCCCACACGAATATTGTCACCTACCAACCATGGCGCATCCTCCAAGATGATTCGCCGATCAATGACCACTTCGAATTCCCTCGAAGACACGGTAGGAGCGTTGACCATTCCCATGTCATATGAGGATTTTTCCACGGTCGCAGTACTCAAATAGGCCGTGATATCGCGATCCCCAAACGCTATCATCAGTTCCGCTCCCAATGTATTCCCCCCAGAGGACCACGCGCGCCCCGTCTGGGCATTGGCATCTGCATCTATCAGCCACACATAATCATGACCATCTTGCAGAATAATCTCTTCCGCAAACTCCATGTAGAGGTATAAATAGCGGTCATCATTGGTCATTTTGAGGGTTTTGAGCCCTGAGAGTGACCTTTCTTGTTCAAATAATGGGTCAATCTGCGTCCAGTCGTCGTACGATTCATCCAACTGAATCGTCTGTGCAAGCACCCTGATGGGCATAAAGAAGATTGCAGCAGTGATCGATACAGCGACAAATGCTGAGGCCAGCATGTTAAAGGCAGGAATAGTGATTTTCATTAGTCAAAGATAGGATACTCGGACATTTTCACACGCATCAAGAGCCTATGTTTGTCTTACCTTGAACAAATTTAACGAAAGCATAATGGCGTTCTTCTTTTCAACTCGCCATACTAGTGTTGCGGAGTAGAAAAAAATGTGCTGTCATCTCAGAAAGATTTCCATGGACTCACCCTTTGACCCTTTTATCCACCACAAAAATCTATGAATCTGACCCATACTTCAAGCTATACTTGGTCCTCTGGATGCAGTGTGTTGATCGCTTTTTTGATGTCTTTCCAGATATCACAAGCTCAGCCTTTGATAGACTTGTCCAGTCAGGCACAGGGGCTTTCGATTCAATACCACTCAACCTTTCATACTGGGATCTATGATCAAGGCGCCGCTGAAATTACAGCCTATGACCCTGCAACCCAGAGGCTGTTTTTTATTAATGCTTCCAATAATCAACTCGTTGCATTGGAACTATCATCGCTTGAGGCTCCTGTCGTTGTGGGCACCGTGGATGCAACCCAGTACGGCGGGGGTGTTAATTCAGTCGATGTATATGAAAAATGGGTCGCCATTGCTGTGGAGGCCGAGGTGCAAACCGATTCTGGCGTGGTCGTCCTCTTTCATACGGATGATCTTACCTATAGCCATCAGTTTACCGTGGGGCCTTTGCCAGATATGTTGGTATTCACAAAGAATGGAACCCTTTTGACGGCCAATGAAGGACAACCTAGTACCGATTACACCCTTGATCCACCCGGCTCGGTGTCGATCATTCAAAACGCTGTGGATCCAACGATAGCCAGTGTGATTCATGCAGGATTAGATGCATATTCAGTTGCGGAGCTAAAGGCAAAAGGAGTTCGGATCTCTGTCGATGTGGATGAGGCTGCGAAGGATCTGGAACCAGAATACATCGTAGTAAGTCCAGATGGGGCGACAGCGTATGTGACTCTTCAGGAGAATAATGCACTCGCCATCGTTGATATTGAGAATGCCTCTGTAAGCGACATCGTTGCCTTGGGTGCCAAAGATCATCGTCTTCCTGCCAACGCGTTGGACGTATCAGACCGCGATAATGCCATCGCTATTCAGACGTGGCCTGTAAGCGGGCTTTACATGCCCGATGGGATTGCCGCCTTTGACGTGGGCGGACAAACCTATTTGCTGACGGCCAACGAAGGAGATTCACGGGAATTTGGAAGCTACTCCGATGAGGTCCGAATGGAGGATCTGCCTCTGGAAGTATCTATTTTTCCACCCAGTATGATCACAGATGAAGGCCTTGGTCGCCTTCAAGTAATGAAACCTTTCGACTCTAGCCATACCAACGACGCGGGTGAGGTTCAACAGGTCTTTGCGTTTGGTGCGCGTAGCATGAGTATCTGGGATGATTCCGGAACATTACTCTTCGACACGGGTTCCCATATCGAGGAGACCGTTGCCCGTTTGTTGCCAGCTTCATTCAATAGCGATAATGCGGAGAATGACTCCTTTGATTCACGCAGTGATGCCAAGGGGCCTGAGCCAGAAGCTGTAAGTGTTGCTACGATTGGAGGGCGGGTTTTGGCGTTTCTTGCTTTGGAACGAGTCGGAGGGGTTATGATCTATGATGTAAGCCAACCCGATACCGCTGTCTATGTTGGGTATGTGAATGGAAGAAATTTTGATGTGCCGTTTGGGGAAGGTGATCAAAGTGCGACTGATCTTGAAGCAGTGGGTGAATCTGGCCCTGAAAAGATCACGTTGATTGCGCCTGATGATCATCCTGCTGGCACCTGGATCATGGTGGTCAGTCAAGAAAGCACAGGATCTATCTCGTTTTATACAATCACGGCGCCCATGCAAACCTCCAATCAACACACAGAAGAGGATCCGTCATTATCAAAGGGATTCAGATTATTCCAAAATATGCCCAATCCATTCAATCCTGAGACACGAATTACTTTTGAATTGATGGAGTCTACTCAAATTGCACTGTCTGTCTATGACTTGAGTGGTAAAAAAATCAGCACCCTCCACGATGGATATGCCCGGGCAGGCACCCATGAAGTTGGATTTGATGGGTCAGATTTTGCGAGTGGGGTTTACCTTGTGGAGCTCCGAACCAAAGGCCTAACCCAGCAAATATCGATGACTTTGGCGAAGTAAATCAGGAAAACGGGCACTCGGACGAGGATGCCTTGGAGTTGTTGGATGTGTTGGATGCGCGGTTATCCACTTGATTCCTGTAGAAAAAGTTTGGCTTGTGCTCGGTCACGTCAAACTCTTTGTGAAACACACTTGTTGCCGATCCAGATAATGGAGGCACTAACCATGACCACTCTCCCGTAACGGCTCGCCCTGCTTCGGCTTCCAACCGCTCAAATTGCTCGTGCTGCTCGACCGCTGTGTGATGATCGACGAGTTTTACCCCAGCTTTTTTGAAGGAGTGAAGTACCGCAACATTGAGATCTACAAGAGCTTTGTCTCGCCAGAGTGTTCGCTCATTAGATCGATCAAGACCCATGATATCGGCCACAGCTTCCAGTTGATTGTAGCGCTGTTTGTCACCAAAATTGCGAGCGCCTATCTCGGTCTCCATATACCAACCATTAAAGGGAGCCGCTGGAAATCGAACCCCACCAATATCCAGTACCATATCCGATATAATAGGCACGGCATACCACTTGAGGCCAAGATTTGAAAACGCCTTTGAGTCTGGATGCTCTATCGTTACCTCGAGAATCAACTCTTTAGGTAGTTCGTGAAGATGGCGTCTTCCATCTGCGGTCTGCACCATCACAGGTAATAAGTCAAAGGGCGTACGTTGTTCGGGGGTGGGGGGGTTCCAGCCGAGTTCTATACATTCGTGAGTGAATGACAGGTTCATTGGGTCTCCGAGCATGGACTCATCATCGTTTGTATATGCAGCGTATCGCAAGAGCTGATGGCTCACTATTCGAAAAGGTGCCGTGCCTGTGGTTGGATCCTCTGGAGGGAACAGTGTGATTGCTGGGCGAATGGCCCCACCATTTGTGGCAAATTGAATGTGCTCTTCTAACGCTTGGAAGACTTCCTCAAGGGTCTGCACATGTCGCTTATCAAACACATGCATTCCTTTCCAGAAAAGTCGGCCAATACACCGAATCGAATTTCTCCAAGCCACTCGGGCACCATGTGTACATTCGAGGGTCGTCAGCGTATAAGAATCAGACTCAGCAAGAGAGGTCTCAATCTCCTCTAAACGACGCTCAGCGTCTTTTTTCGTGCAAAGCCCTTCTTCTAGTAACAATGTTTGAAATGCGATGGCTTCATCGCGCTGGTCTTGTGTCATAGCGGCTAGAAACTACGCCATTTTCACATAAATATGGGGCAGATTTCTACCCAATTCGTTCACATCCATCCCATACCCTAGAACAAAGTCCGGTGTGATATCAAAGCCAACATAGTCGATTGGAAGCTCGACTTCCATAGCCTCCTTTTTTCTGCAGAGTGCGGCAATTTTGACACTGGCAGGCTTCTGCTTGGCCAACTCTTTTGTAAACATCTCCAGTGTACGACCCGTGTCCACGATATCCTCGACAACAAGAACATGTTGACCCTGAATAGGCGATGTCAACCACGATTTACGCTCAATCTCTCCCGTAGAAGACATTCCTCCTTTGTAACTACTTAGGTGAACCGTGTCAAACACACATGGGAGTTGTAACTCCCGCGAAAGATCCCTAGCAAATGGAACAGCCCCTTGCAAAACGGTGATGACATGTAATGGATTTTCTTGACTCACCCCCCATGTCTGTGCTTCTTGACGAATTTCCAAGGCCAATGCGTGGATACGACGTCGAATATCGTGCTCCAAAATCATAGGCCGAAACGTCATCCCTACCAGACTAATGGGTTGCTCAGACGCTCTCAATGTGGCGCTCCAAGGATCGCTTGAGCTGGGTTGAATTCGAAATAATCTGTCTTTTCCATTTGTTAGATCAGGTACACGCCGTGTGTTGGACACCTCACCCATGGCACCCAATCGTGAAATCTCCTCTACAGGATACAAAACGGCGAGAATGTCTTCCTGTGCATCAACCACCACAGCCGCTTGTGATTTTGCTGATCCTGTAATCCCACGATTCGATAAGAAATCAGCAATTTGTTGATGCCCCGTAACCATGCCAAATGGCTGAAACTTATCTCCACCTTGAATTGGACGCACTCGAAAAGATTCCACTTTTTCGCCTGCTTGTAATACTCCATAGAGCGTAAAAGGGTCTTTCCATTGCTGAGGCAGATGGTTTGTAAACTCCTCCAATCTCCAAGATATTGGGAATGTTAATTCTGATGAATCAGCCGTTGTTGCCACAATAAACCCTTTTTTGGTTCCCTCAATGGATGTGTTTGGCTCTATCTCAAATGTCTGACCAGGATGACTCAAAGGCAGTGACTCCATCAACATGGCAATAGAGTGTCTTGAGGGGGACACTCCGTGTGACGTGAGCCACCGGTGCAGGACAAATGACTGCACGTCCACATGAAGCTCCTGCCATGGTGAACGCAACAACTCATCTTTGTCTACCACCTGACTCATGACAACATCTGCAAGTGCACTTGCAGTTTGGGAAACAGACTCCAATCCAATCACATGCTTTCGCCACCCTGGAAACATGGAGTCCATGGAGGGAATCCAAGAGTGCCGAAGAACATTGCGAGCATACTGCTCGGTGGCGTTGGTTGAGTCTTCGCGGTATGTGATTCCGAGTTCGTTGGCAACATCAAGCAGCTGAGCTTTTGAGAGCCCCAAACAAGGACGCAGTACCTCGAGACCAAAGCCTGAAAGGGAGGTCATGGCCTGCAATCCTCTTAATGCCTCCAATCCTGCTCCACGGAATAGACGCTGAAGAATGGTCTCAAGCTGGTCGTCTTGATGGTGGGCAAGCAAAACACACGCGATGTCATATCCTCGGGCTATCTCTCCAAAAAAGGTGAATCGCTCCTCTCTTGCCCACTCTTGAAGGTTCCCAGGGGTGGTATCAAGGGTCTTCTCTTGGGCGTTTTGGGCTGTGCCTTGATAATTTCTGTTGGCTCGATGGATGTGAATCTGCATGCCCAGACGTCTGGCCGTTTCTTTGACGAACTGCTCATCCATGTCAGATTCCTCCCCTCTCAATCCATAATTGACATGGGCAATATGGATGTCTCCAACACCTGTCTGTTTGTGGTACCACCGTGAGATCGCTTCAAGCAGTACCATGGAGTCGACTCCACCACTCACGCCAACAACCAAGCCATGACCCTGCCACACCGTTGGGGCATGAACTCGAATGAGGGAGTCGATACTCGAATCAAGTACTTGAAGCGTTTTAGAACTCATGACGCTTCCAAGGTTTCAAAACAGGGTTGCAAGGATTCTACCAAATAACCTAATAGACGCTCACGGTTCCAAGTACAGCCAGATTCGAGAGCTAAAGAGGTCGCAGGGTGACGCAAACCCTCTGGAAACTGACGCTGATTCACGTTCAGGCCTATGCCTATAACAAAGCGGTGGATACTCGATCCTTGCCTAGACACCTCGCTAAGGATGCCACAAACCTTTTTTCCATTTAGGTATAAATCATTGGGTGGTTTGAGGTCAAAAGACCCTGCCAAAAACCCACCTAAAGCAACTGCCAGAGCGCGAACAATCTCCAATGTAAACTGCTCTATGGCTTGTTGATGTGCCTTCATTGGAGATTTTGGAAGGTACAGTATGGAGAAAAGGAGATTGGCTCCCGACTCACTGACCCATGAACGACCTGCTTGCCCCTTTCCTTTTGTCTGGTAATCTGTCACAATGAGTGACAACCCTTGATTGGGAGCCTGGAGCCCCATCATATAATCGTTGGTCGAGGGTAATTCTTGACGGTAGATGACCGGGATCGGGACCGTAGCCTTTAATTGAGATTCGTTTAAAGGTGGATAAAGGGTGGTTTTTACACTCACGTCACTATTACCCTTGACTTTTGTCCATCATCGAATCGACAACAACCATCGATTCTTCAACGGTTCGTGCATGGACAAGTTGGTGAGCTACTTGATTCACCGATTCCTTGGTCGACGCACACAGCGTCTGTTTAATTTTTGCAAGAGCTGATGGTTGCATGCTTAGCTCCTCAAATCCAAGCCCTAAGAAAGCCTGTGCATACACGGGATGTGCTGCCATTTCACCACAAACAGATAATGAAACTCCAGTGCCACTCGCCTGTTCAGCCACCCAAGAGAGCGCACGCCATAATGCGGGATGAGAGGGGATAAAATGTTTGGAGACCCGGCGATTGGTCCGATCCACTGCAAGTGTATATTGAATCAGATCGTTGGTCCCAATGCTCAAAAAGGAGACATGCTCCACAAGTTCAGGCACCATCCAAACAGCCGCGGGGGTTTCGACCATCACCCCCCATTCAAACGTTGCGTCCTGCACACGATCTTTGAGACGAAATAGCTCTCCAACATCCGTCAGCATGGGAACCATCACTCTACACCTGCCTGGATATTCCTTTGATACGGTCGACAGAGCTTCAAGCTGCGTCTGCAACAGAACACCCTCATCTTCCAAAAACCGCAGACCCCTCCATCCAAGGGCAGGGTTGGTCTCTTTAGGCGCGCCAGGCAATGCTTTATCAGAGCCCACATCAAAGAGACGAATCGTCACTTTGGAAGAATCAGTCGCGTCAAATACAGCTCGATAAGATTCTATCTGGGCCTCAAGAGACCTCTTGGACGGATTCATGGCGAGAGCTTCGGTACGGTATAATCCGATACCATCTGCAAGTTTGGCGTCATAAGCGCCAAGTTCCTCCACAAGCTCCATATTCATACGCAGGGTAAAGTGCGTCCCACAAGAGGTTGTGGAGGCCTGAGAACGAATTTGCTCGAGGGCCTCATTAGAGACTCGATAGGCATGGAGAGCATCCTCGATAACCTGTTCGTCCTCTGGCGTTGGATCTAGAATGACGTTACCCGTAGAGCCATCCATCCAAATAACGTGACCCTTTTGTATCGAAGTGGACGAGGATAAGCGCAGATTCGTCACTGTTGGGATGCCAAGTGCCTGAGCAATGATGACCGCATGAGACGTGGGGCCATTGGATTGAAGGAGAAGCCCAGAAATCATCTCTTTGTAATGCAGCAGCTCACCCATTGATAGCTCATCTGCATACAAAATCGACCCTTTAGGGATATCGACAAACACGTCTGACTGTTGAATCACTCGAATCCATTGGTCTCGAACCGCTGCAATATCTGCAATCCTCTCAGATGCCCAAGGAACATTACGACTCTTTAAAAGCTGAATCGTTTCGTTGAACGCTTTGGGTACGGCTGTAGAGGCTGGCAGGCGATCGCGCCTTACAAACTTGCGAATGCGCTCCATTAAGTCTGGGTCTTGAAGCATCATCAGTTGTACCACAGCTAATTCTTGTACATCTGGATGATCTTGACGCTCAACCAAATCCGTAAGGTCTTGGACTAATTGCTCATGAGCCTGGCAGATACGATCCCATTCCGCATGAGAGGTGCCTTTGGCAAGTCGCTTGTCTGGCACATCAAGAGTCGTCGATTCCAGCACAAACAAGGGGCCACGACCCACTCCTTGCGCTGCTGGAATGCCTTTAAAAAACGCCATTACTCTTCCTCTAGGTAAAAGTTTCGCTCAAATTGATCCACCAGGTGATCCATCATCGCTTGCTCATCGGTCCCCTCACAGATGAGCTTGATTTCGGCACCCTCTTCAGCAGCTAGCGTCATGATGCCAAGAATACTTTTTCCATTCACCTCAAATCCATAGAGCTCCAATGTCAACTCTGAGTCAAATTTTGAGGCCTCCCGAACAAGTGCTGCAGACGGTCTTGCATGAAGCCCGGCCGCCAAGCCAACTGTTACCATCTTTTCAATCATGGTGGAACTTACAAAATCCCCTGAAAATGGGTATGTTCGCAGCATGACAATTCAATTGATTTGCAAAACCTTTGAAGAGCTCTCTTTGCTTGAGCTCATGGGTATTTATCGCCTGAGGCAATATGTCTTTGTTGTAGAGCAAAACTCTATCTATGAGGATGTCGATGGATACGATCCAGGTTGTCACCATCTTATGGCCATGGATGGGGATGAGCTGATTGGCTATACGCGTCTATTACCCCCTGGATTAAAGACGGAGCATGCTTCAATTGGTCGTGTTGTCACTAGATCTACCCATAGAGGCCGAGGTATTGGCATCGATTTGATGCATGCATCCATTGAGTGGGTGGAAGAGCTTTATGCCCCTGAAGCAATACAACTGCAAGCTCAATCCTATTTGGAGGGGTTCTACAACAAATTTGGGTTTGAACGTGTGGGGCCCGATTACATGTATGAGAATATCTTACATGTGGATATGATCCGCACGTAGAACGAATGACAGCTTTACAGGTTCATTACCCCGTCAACAACGCAGCTGTGATGAATCCGACGATGGATAATTTGAATAAGAGTCCTTTCCAGCGTTTCATTTGACGTGAGAGAACGTAGATGGAGATTGCTATGCTTGACACTTCCTTTTCTTTAATAAGCACAATCTTACTCATATCCACAAGTTATCCACATCATTTTTAATGATGATGATCAGGCAACTCACGTCGTGATATAGCGATATCTATTTGTTTTTATTGAAACATCGCGCCATATGAACGACTCATTTTTCCCAAAAAGAAAATTTGGAGAGTTCGTTATCCACACAGCCTTGTGAGTTACTTAAACTTCTCTTCTCTCACGACTGATACAGGGTAGGAATAGGCAATGACTGCATAATCCTCAAAGTAGTGCTCAGCCACTTGCTCCATGATGCGTTTCGCAGTTTCGCCATGGACAATCGACTCTATTTTTACATTCCGTCCCTCCCAATCACTCGCATGTATGCCTCTTGAGCCCTCACCTACAGAATCAGTAATGGAAAAACCTTTAGCTCCCTCTTTCTTCATCAGCTGGATGAGATCGTCTTTTAGCAAGCGCTCAGAAATAACCGTAATGCAATGAAATTCAGTGGACATAAGAAACGGGTTTACAGAAGTGTTGAGGTTTGTTTAGAGTTAAACGAGTGTTTATGCCAAATATTTCAATCCATGCGTTGCGTTTACATCCAAGCTGCAAACCGTGTAGCCACTTCAACATATAATGGGATTCCAAGCGTGATGTTGAAGGGGAATGTAATTCCAAGGGATGCCGTAAGATAGTAGGTAGGATTGGCTTGTGGTAATGCAATCCGTACGGCTGCTGGAGCGGCGATATAGGACCCACTGGACACCATTGCCGCCAACACCGAGGCTCCAGCGACAGACAATCCTACTTGCAGACCCACCCACGCTGCAAGTATCCCATGAATCACAGGCACGATTATCCCAAAAGCAATCAAGAAAGGTCCAACGTTTTTTAAATCCCCAAGCCTTTTGGCTGTCGTCATGCCAAGCTCCAGTAGAAACAACAACAAGGCTCCCTGAAATCCTGCCACAAAGAACGGTGAGACGGACTCAAATTGCGCTTCTCCCGCGATAGCCCCAATGATGACCCCTCCAACAAGCAGGACAATACTACTTCCTGTCATGACTTCGTGTAGAGCTTTCTTGATAGAGCCTTTTCCTTTGTTTGATCGATAAGGAATCATCAATGCCACAATGATGCCCGGCACTTCTAATATGGCAACCAACGTGGGCATAAACCCCTCGGCAGTCTGTCCCATTGCATTGAGATAGGATATGGAAGCGATGAAAGTTACCGCAGAAACAGATCCATAATGAGCGGCAATTGCCGAGGCATTGATTCGGTCGATCTTGCCCAAATACCGAAGAATGGCATAGGATGTAAGAGGGGTAAGAATTCCGAGTGCAAGCGTTGCCAATCCTGGTAGGGCAAATTGTGAGAGTGGCGTTTGACTAAGTGCGACTCCACCCTTTAGACCAATGGCAAGAAGAAGGTAAATCGAAAGCCCTTGATAGATAGGTCGGGGAAGTTCAAGATCACTGCGAACAATTCTTGCAACGATTCCAAGGGCAAAGGCTAAAACAACAGGTGAAGCGAAATTTGAACGAAGTGCGTCCATAGGTTGTTTTAGGTTATAAAGATACGTAGCTGATTGAACATTCGCATAAAAGGTCGTAAATTCATACTAATACATGTAATACAGGTTGCTACATTTGAAATCCGTTCTTCAACAATACTACCCCAATGCTATCGTGTTGTCTACGCTGCAACACAATGTCTGTGACAAAGTACGCGAGGAAGGGGGCGATGGGGATCATACCATATGGGCAACATCCCTTTGCAGCGATGAGGTCACAAACAGCTTCCATTATTTCACTCAACAAATGGCAGGGCCAGGGCCCTTTATTCTTGGGGGTATCACGGGATTACCCTTTGCCGGCGTGACGGGGATGAAAGCTTTTCTAAGCCACGTCCCAACCGGCGGGAAGGCAATGATTGTCTACGGACCTCATATCGGAGTCACTCAAGAGGGTGAGTTAGGTAAGGTGCGTCGAAAAAATCGTGACGGCCATAGTACGTGCTGTGGCTCGATCACTGCCGCTGTAGACTCCATTCGCGTTCATGCATCGGGCGTGCAAGATGACCCATTGGATTATCAACAAAGTCGTGTGATTGAGCATCTAAATGCTCATCGAGAGGATATACTTGCAGCAGATCGTCCTGTGAAGGTGGCAACGGATCGTGCCTTTGAGGCTATCGAACAAAAACTGGAACGGATCCTTGACAAAGCACTCCCTGACTTTCCTGGGATTCAAGTCTTCTTGGTGGGAGGAATCGAAATCAATACAGATTGGGATCAGGAGGATTACTTTGATCTAAGGACCTATCGGTGGATAGAGTCCTAGAGCTATTAGGCCTGGTTTACATAGAACTTCGTGGAGAGAGAGCTTCTTGCCGTGCCAATAAAAACCCTCTTCCTCTTAATTCGTTAAAATATAGCTAA
>JAQCBZ010000034.1 GCA_027621355.1 Bacteroidota bacterium
TAATTAGTTCTTTTTTCTGATCCAGGAAAACCAATTTGTTCGTCAAGGATTTCATCAAATTCTTTTGCTTTCATAATTCTGAATAACCCACATTGCAGTTGCGGCAGGAATTGGACGTTAAACTTTAAGTTCATGCAAAGTATATGTTTCCTCTCAAGGAAATAACTGGTTTGAGGCTACTTTATAGAACATCAAACCATCAAAACCTTACATCACGCCACTATAAATCTATACAACGGTTTCCCGCTTCGGCACATAGGACGCGGCAACTTGCTCAAATGCAGAGACCTGACTCGAAGTCCACGCCTCGTCCTGGCCTAGTTCCTCAGCCATGATTTGAGCCACCTTTGGCGCAATGTTCAAGGCTTCTTGCGCATCCAAAAAGAGTGCTCGAGAGCGTCTTGCAAGCACATCCTCCAAAGTCATGGCCATTTCATGACGAACAGCCCAGCGAACTTGATTCGGCGAGATCATGTATTTACTGCTGAGACTACCATTCCCCTGTGGGTCAAGTGCCTGAATGGACTTCGCGTCGGTGCCATACACATGCAATGGATCGCTCCAATCACTAGCCTCGTCAAAGCCATGGATTGGAAGTGTTGCTGTGGGGCATACGGTCTCGCGCAAATCTCCCACGGTAGCCGCCGTGTTGACGGCATCCTCTGCCATTTTTCGGTAGGTCGTCCATTTCCCACCCAAAATACTCACCAAACCAGATGGCGAGACCAACACTTTGTGGTGGCGAGACACCTCTTTGGTGCTTTGTTTTTGGGAGCCATCGCCGGCACTTGATTTGCCATCGCCTGGCGCGCCATCGCCTGATGCACCACTGCCAGATCCACCGCCAGACCCAGCCGCAAGAGGTCTCAACCCAACAAAGATGCTTCGAATATCATCTCGGGTCGGTTTTCGGGTCATATACATCCCTGCGTTGGCCAGAATAAAATCAATCTCCTCTTCCATCGCCACTGGCTCTTCTAAGGCTTCGTTCATGGGTGAATCGGTTGTCCCTACCACGACATATCCATTCCATGGTACGGCAAACAACACACGCCCATCGGTCGTGTGAGGCACCATTATCGCATGATCTTTTTGCAAAAACTCCGCCTCCAATACGATATGAACACCCTGACTCGGTCGAATGGACGCCGGTAGATCTGGTTGATCAGCTTGCATTACCTCATCGGAGAAAACGCCTGTGGCATTCAAGACGACCTTGGACTGTATCTCATGCACCTGACCGCTCAACTGATCTTTGGCACGAATCCCTGTAATGAGATCGCCCTGCTTCAGGAAGCCCTCAAAGGATATGTAGTTGAGCAGTGTGGCGCCATGATCCTCAGCGGTCATGGCAAGGCTCACCGCCATTCGAGCGTCATCGAATTGACCGTCATGGTATATCACACCACCCATGAGCCCCTCCCGCTTTACATTCGGGATGGCTTCCAAGGTCTCCTCCCGATTGAGCAGTGTCGATGGACCAAGTCCCAATTTGCCCGCCATCATATCGTAAATCTTGAGCCCAATGCCATAAAACGGGCTTGCCCACCAATCATAGGACGGGATAATGAAGCTTAAATCACACACCAAGTGGGGCGCATTATTCCGCATAATCCCACGCTCTTTGAGCGCTTCAATCACAAGAGAGACATCCCCATTTTGTAAATAACGCACCCCGCCATGGACAAGCTTGGTACTTCGCGATGACGTTCCTTTGGCAAAATCGACTTTCTCAATCAGTAAGGTTCTGTAGCCACGGGCGGCCGCATCGACCGCAATGCCGAGCCCTGTGGCACCCCCACCAATGATGAGGACATCCCATTGTGAGGTTTGATCAAGCGTTTGAAGATTTTCCGAGCGATTCATGGGTTTTGCCGTGCGATGCTTGGATTTGCCGTGCGATGCTTGGATTAATCTATCGATTCATGGTCCGAGTTGATTGCCTGAATACGTCGCATCCAGAGTTCTAGCGAGCGTTGCGTGTGTTCATTAGGGGAAGGTGCAAAGGTTCGTTCTTCGTTCCAAACCGATTGTAGGTCTTCTGTTGAGGACCAAAACCCTGTTGCGAGGCCAGCGAGGGCAGCAGCCCCAAACGCGGTGAGTTCGGTAATTTTAGGGCGCACCACGGGTGCATTAAGCAGATCTGACTGCATCTGCATGAGGAGATTGTTCTGTGAAGCTCCCCCATCAACTTTGAGCGCGGGAATGGAGAGGCCTGGCAAGGCTTTGCCCGCATCTTTGAGCATCAGTTCGACAACTTCCCTCACTCGGTGGGCAATCCCTTCGAGTGCCGCTCTGGCAATATGACCTTTTTCTGTGCCTCGGGTCAGCCCCATCAAAGCGCCCGTTGCTAGTGGGTTCCAATATGGCGCGGCAAGGCCCGAAAGTGATGGGACAAAGGTGACCCCCCCGGCATGATCCACCGTTTTGGCGAGTGGTTCGATATCTGAGGACTGTGTAATCATTTCGAGTTGGTCGCGGAGCCATTGCACCAATGCTCCAGCCACAAAAATACTGCCTTCAAGCGCATAAACTGGCTTTGCTTGAGGGCCAAGCTGGTAGGCAACTGTCGTAAGGAGATTGTGCTCTGACAAGACAGGGGTTTCGCCAATGTTCATCATCGTAAAACATCCTGTACCGTAGGTGTTTTTGAGCTCACCTGGGGAAAGGCATAATTGCCCAAAGAGTGCAGCTTGTTGATCTCCTGCGATACCTGCGATGGGGATTTGGGCATCCTCGCCGGCTGCATTCTCGCCGGCTGCGGCCTGTTCGGGCGTGGAGGAAGTTGAAGATGCCGATTCAGTCGATAATCCCAAACTAGAAGGGTCGAGATATGCGCAGAGTTCACTAGATGAAACGACCTTTGGAAGCACCGAGGAAGGAATACGCAGAATCTCGCAAAGTTCATCATCCCATCGAAGCTTGTGGATATTGAAGGCCAGGGTCCTGCTTGCATTGGTCACATCGGTCACATGAGATTGGCCACCCGTGAGATGCCAAATGAGCCAACTATCAACCGTTCCAAAACAAAGCTCCCCTGCTTCTGCCCTGGCTCGCAACTCGGGGTCCTGATCAAGAATCCATGAGATTTTGGTGCCACTGAAATACGCATCGAGGATGAGACCCGTTTTTTTGTGGAACGTCTCGGCATGGCCCTGGTCTCTAAGCTTGTCACATATGCCAGCAGTTCTGCGATCCTGCCATACAATGGCGCGGTGGACAGGCTCACCCGTGGCGCGATCCCATAGCACCGTCGTTTCTCTCTGGTTGGTCACTCCAATGGCATGGATCTGATCCAGCGAGGCTCCTGCAGACTCCAAGGCATCCTGAATGGCTTTTCGTTGCGTCTTCCAAATATCAATTGGGTCGTGTTCAACCCATCCTTCCTGAGGGAAGTATTGTGGAAATTCGTGCTGGCCGACTGAGATTGGATTGCCTTTGTGATCAAATAATATGGCACGAGAGCTAGTGGTACCGGCATCAATGGCAAGAATGTAGGGCTTTTGTTGATTCATAAATTGCTCGGTTCGTTTTGCGTAGTATTTGAGAAATGTTTGCGTAGTGTTTACATGGTATTTAGATGTTTTCACATTGAAACTCACTTTGCACAATCTAATGCGTGGCGAACCTACCTACCCGGGCTCCACGCCTATCCAAACAACCCACCTACCCTGGCAGCGCCATTATCCAGGCAGCGCAGTATACCCCATATTATAGAGTGTAAACGCATAAATATCGGCCGTTTGCTCAATCCGTTTAGAAATCGGCGTTCCCGCGCCGTGACCCGCGTTGGTTTCGATACGAATCAACACGGGCGCCTCTCCAGCATGCTTGGCCTGTAGCTCCGCCGCAAACTTAAACGAGTGAGCAGGCACCACGCGGTCATCATGATCTGCGGTGGTAACCATCGTGGCAGGATACGCTACCCCTTCCTCCACATTATGCACTGGCGAATACCCCAACAAATACTCAAACATCTCCTGGGATTCCTCCGACGTGCCATAATCATAGGCCCAACCTGCCCCAGCCGTGAAGGTATGGTACCGAAGCATGTCTAGCACACCCACTGCAGGCAAAGCAACACCGACCAAATCTGGACGTTGCGTCATGACCGCCCCCACCAACAACCCGCCATTCGACCCGCCACGAATCGCCAATTTCTCTTTGGAGGTCACCCCTTCAGCCATCAAATATTCCGCTGCGGCAATGAAATCGTCAAACACATTCTGGCGATTCATTTTGGTCCCAGCATTATGCCATTCCTTGCCGTATTCCCCTCCTCCACGAAGGTTGGGCACCGCATAGACACCCCCCATTTCCATCCAAATCGCATTGGTCACGCTAAAAGACGGCGTAAGGCTCACATTAAACCCTCCGTATCCATAAAGAATCGTTGGATTGGACCCGTCGTACTCAACACCCTTTTTGTGGGTAATGATCATCGGGATTTGCGTGCCATCCTTGGACTCATAGAAAATCTGTGTCGACTCATACGTCTCGGGATCAAAATCGATGGCGGGCTGCCAGTACAGCTCGCTGGTCATGGTCTCTGGATCATAGGCGTAGGTGGATCCTGGGGTCTGATAATTGGTGTAACTGTAATAGAGCACCTCAGCGTCATCCTTGCCGCCAAATCCACCCGCGGAGCCAAGTCCTGGGAGCTCAATTTCGCCGAGATTATTACCCTGCATGTCGTATTGATACACCTTGGAGATTGCATCTTCCATGTATTCGGCAAAGAAATAGCCAGCGCCACTACTCACACTCAGTACATACTCCGTTTCTGGGATCACATCTTGCCAATACTGCTCCTGGGGGCGATTGACATCGGCAACCACAAGGCGCTGATTCGGGGCATCTTTGTTGGTAACCAAGTAGAGCTTGTCCCCTTCGCTTTCCAGGAGATAGGCATCGTAGTCAAATGTCGGCGACATGGTTACTAGCGGCGCACTCGGATTGGTCAAATCTTTGAGGAATAATCGGTTACCCTTGGTGAAAACAGCCGCATCAATCAAGGCATAACGCCCATCATCGGTGACGCTGGCTCGGATATAACGATGCTTTTGCGCCTCGGTGCCGCCAAAGATAAGCTCGTCTTCGGCCTGAGATGTCCCCACAACATGATAAAAGAGCTTATGTTGATCGGTCTTGGCCGAGAGCTCACTGCCATCTGGCTTGTCGTAGCTACTGTAGAAAAATCCTTCGTTGAGGCGCCAGGAAATACCACTGAATTTGATATCCACCAAGGTGTCGCCAATCTGTTCCATCGATTCGGTATTGATGACGATGACTTTGCGCCAGTCTGATCCCCCTTCCGAAATCGAGTAGGCAGCCATGGATCCATCGTCGGAGAAACTCAACCCGGCAAGCGACGTGGTCCCATCTTCTGAAAATGTGTTCGGGTCTAGAAATACCGTTGGCTCCGCTTCTGGGTCGTTCGCAGGTCTTCGGTAGATCACCGACTGGTTTTGAAGGCCATCATTCTTGGAGAAATAGGTGTAATTGCCCTCAGTGTAGGGAGCACCCACTTTTTCATAATTCCACAGAGTGGATAGACGTCGCTCAATCGATGAGCGCATGGGTAAATCTTCGAGATAATCGAAGGTCACCTCGTTTTGAGCCTTCACCCACGCTTCAGTTTCAGGGCTACGATCATCCTCCAACCACCGGTAGGGATCTGTGATGTCGGTGCCAAAATAGGTATCGACGACAGGGATTTGGGCCGTTTCAGGGTAAGGCTGGAGTGTCGGCGTGGTCTGGCAGGCTGTGAGGGCTATGGATAGAGCCAAGAGGGTTAGGGTCTGTTTCATGGGGGTGAGTTGTTTCGGTGAGGTTCGGCGCGTTGTTCTGCGGGGGTTCTGTAGGGTGTTTGTAGGGGTTTCAGGCAGGGTTTCTGCGAGTATGGGTCTTTACATTCCATTAACATACTAAATCTCCGCAAACCCCTCTTCCTAAACCAGTACTTTTTTGCACCCCTCGCATGATTTTACTGGTTTAGAGATAGGGGTGTGTGATAATTGATGTTGCGAGAGTTGCGTGGAGAGCAATATTTTCAAAGTCGGGCATAAAAACACCCAGTCTGACCACCCCGATAGCATCCGATCGTCCAAACCGACGACTCATTAGCCCAATAGCGCCGCCACATCATGGCCAACTTCTGTCCCTAAGGCCACACCCATTCCTCCAAGGCGAGCACCCAAAGCAATACGGTCAGAGAGCTTTTTTACGATCGGCTCTTTGGTCGCTCCAAAGGCCATAACGCCCGTCCAAATCTGATCAATTTCTAGCCCTTGACCCGGGCAAATAAGCAGGTGCATATCCTCGGTTAATGCCTCGAGAATAGCATGGTTGACCCCTGGCTCCAACGTGGTCTCGGTGCCTTTATCGAGGTGCCGTCCCCCACCCAAAAGGAGTCGACCCTCCACACTCCTGAAATAATTGTAGCCCGCATTATAGTGGTAACACCCTTGCAAGTCGAACCCTTCAATGGGTTTGGTCACAAACACGAGGCCACGACCCGGGGCAATATCTTCCTCTGGAAGCCACCGACTTGTGAATGCATTTGTGCATAATGCAAGCTTTTGAGTTGACAGGATCAATGAATCTCCAAGATGGGTAACTTCTATCTCGATGGTGTCTGCTTTCTCTTCATAGTGGTGACATTCCGTTTGGGTATAAGTATGGACTCCATGTTCTAAGGCTAATTCTTGGTAGGCTCGAATCATTTTCCCCGTATGGATAACCCCCTCAAAGTGATTGCAAATGAGTGAGGAGACTAAATCGGTGGAAAAGCCTTTCTGTGGCACATCCTGTGTAACATCTTCATAAACATCCTCACCAAACAAAGGGTTTAATAACTCATTAAAGCCATCGATGATATCATGATCGACTGAGTCGGAATGAAGCTCGAATCCACCACACGGTTCATATCCGATACGTTGGTCGCCCAATAGCTCCCGAAGGCGGAGTCCACCACGATATCGACGCTCCACAAGGGCAAGCATTTCGTCTTGGGTCATGTCGTGAAGGTGATCCGACAGTTCATCAATCGATCCAAAGCACAGAAAACCTGCATTTTTTGTTGATGCACCAGACGGTAACACGCCTCTTTCAAGAAGTGCGATACGGGCCTTAGGATTCGCTTTTCTGTAGTGAATGGCCGTGGATAAGCCCACCAATCCTCCACCCACAACCACAAGGTCGAACTGAGTTAATTGTGTCTTTTCCCAAAAACTAAGCATGCAACAATATAGCCACTTAGACGTATCATGTATATCAAAGAACTCATCGTTATGGAATTGAATAAACCATTAAAAACCTATCTCTGGTACACAGGCTTTGGCGTCTTTGGCCTTGCTTGTCTTGTTGGTTTGGTAAGCGTGTTGGAGCTGACCGATACTGTACCAGAACCTCGATTCTGGATGTATTTGGGTGGCTCTGGTGTTGTGGCTGTAAGCGCTGCCATTGGGTTACTCACCTATCGTCACTTGGCCAATATTTGGTTGCTGGTGAGCTGGGTTTTTGGGTTTTTTGCGCTGCTTTTGTTTGACCTATTTATCGAGTTTTTGGTGTTTCCCCGTATAGGACTTGATAATACCCCACGCAATGATTGGTTCTTCATCGGCTGGGGGATCATGGTGTGGCTGTGGTTCTTCTTTGGACGTCAATACCTTCAGTGGAGGAATCGACGCAGGGTCGTGCATGTGCATTGATTCGCGAGTCTTTCGCAAGGGCTGAGTATTCTTGTACTGTGCAATACTTCGCTTAGATCTCCTGCACCGACGTTTCTTGGATTAACACATCGGCTGGAATTCCAAGTTCGCGATGTAGTATTTGGACTTGTCGAAGCGATAATGAGCGTTTTGCAGATAAAATCTCACTTGCTCGGGATTTAGATCCCAGAATATCCGCTAACTTTTTTTGGTCCAGCCCAAGCTGTTCCATCCGAAACTTGATGGATTCAATAGGTGTTGGAGCCTCTATTGGGAATTGCCTTCTCTCGTACTCATCAATTAAGATGCCAAGGATTTCTAATTCATCCCCTTCTGGTGTGCCAGTCTTGGCGTCAAAGATTTTTTCCGCTCGTTCTAGGGCGTTTTGATAATCACTTTGCGTATGGATGGGTTGAATATTCATGACTCTTGTGTTGCTTTAGATTCTGATTGCATCAATTTTGTCGTATTCAGCATGGGTGCCAACAAAACGAATGTATATGAGACCATAGTCATAATTAACCTTTACAATTATGCGGTAGGTATTACCCCTAATTCTAAATACTACACGATTATCGGATAGGATGCTGGCAGTTGGGTAGTAAGTTTTGATTGTGGAGGGTGATGTCCATTTAGCACTTTGTACTTCAATAAACCACGCCTTCAAAGCTTGTTCACTATCTGCATGAAGTATCCAAAATTCGCGTAGCGTTTTTCGGCTAATAACTCTCATAACGTTCAAAGAATATAAAAAGTTCCCTGTTTGGGAACAAGGGGTTTTATGTAAAAATTAGTTCTATGTATATAAGACACACAAAATGACTAAACCTTACATTTTATCTCACTAGCCAGCCCAGCGTGGGGCTACCCCTGACTTCACCACCCCCTGAAAGAATGCCCCGCCACACGGATCGCTTTTGGCAAGGCGGCTCGCCAATACTCGTGGGTGTGGGCTCCATCGTTGATTCGGAGCTCGACGTTGAACCCACGATTCTTCATGATGTCAAACACTTCAAGATTATCGGGCAACAGCCAATCATCATCGCCACAGTCAATATAGAGTACGGGTAATAATGGGATTTGATCCTCTGGAAACGTTTCTGAAAGCGTTTGAATGGTGTTTTGGTCAAAATTCTGGTGAATCCCGTTTTCCATAGGTCCCCAAATCGATTCAAATCTCTCATTTACGTCGTCCTCGTTGTACCAGGATGGATATTCCGTGTTGGGACTCACAAATCCACCACTCATGGAATAGGCACTGGAAAACATCTGTGGATATTTTAGGGCATAATACATGGCTCCGTACCCTCCCCTAGAAAGTCCCGAGATGGACCGGTATTGACCATCGGGATATAGGGGCTCCTGCTGCGCCATCGTTCGATAGGTTTGTTCTATTTCTGGGATAAATTCTTCCACAAAAAAGTCTTCGTAATCCAGTGAGCCGTCGTATTGATTCTGGTAGAAACTGTCTACAAAACCATCGGGCATCACGATAATCATCTCTGGGATCGACGGGTCTTTGAATGCCTCATCTGCGATTTGTTGAACGTCCCCAAAATAGACCCAATCAAGGTAATTCCCCCATGCCCCATGCAGAAGGTATAAAACAGGGTAAGGGCGCTCACTTGTGTGATAACTTGGGGGTAAATAGACACTGTAGGGCACCTCTTGGTCCAGTATCTCGCTCGAAATCGAGAGGTTGGTATGGGTTGTGCCATGTTGGGCAAGCGTTTGTTGAGGCTGGGCGAATAATAGTATTGGCATCATCAAGGCAATACAGCCTATGATGTTGACATGACGGCTTGACATAGATTTTGACTTTTGGTTATGCATGTGCATTCATCCTGAATTACCATTAATATACTTTGATGAAACAACTTTCGAGAATCATTTCAGGAACCATGACGTGGGGGGCGTGGGGAAAGGGTTTTTCCACCTCGCAGATGCAATCCCTCATCGAGCATGCCACCTCATTAGGAATCACCACGTTTGATCACGCCGACATCTACGGCGGGTATACCACCGAGGCAGAGTTTGGTCAGGCCTTTGCTAGCGCATCCGTAGACCGTGAATCGGTGCAATTTGTCACCAAGTGTGGTATTCAATATCCATGCGATGAGCGCCCGCTGACGGTCAAGCACTATAACACCACAGCCGGATATATTCGCCAGAGCGTGGAGGCTTCTTTGCGACACCTACAGACAGAGTACCTAGATGTGTTGCTGATTCACCGCCCCAGTCCCTTGATGGATCCACACGAGATTGCTGACATCGTGGCGACGCTCAAGGATGAAGGCAAAATCCACAGCTTTGGTGTCTCAAATTTTACCCCTTCGCAACTTGCGCTTCTTCAAACCCGAGTCGACCTCGATTGGAATCAGCTCGAATGCAGTCTGACTCACGATGCTCCAATGACTGACGGCACGCTAGATACGATGGCGACTACTGGCGTTGGCGCGATGGCATGGAGTCCATTGGGTAGTGTCTTTAAAGAATCTGGGGAGGTGCAAGCCCGGATCCGTAAGACCCTTGAGCCACTTTGTGAGAAATACGGAGCCACGGAGGATCAACTCCTGCTGGCATGGATTATGAAGCATCCTGCACAGATTTATCCTGTCGTTGGGACCACCTCTGAGGAACGGCTTGATTGTGCTGCAAAGGCTACGCAGATTGAGCTCTCGCTGCCTGATTGGTTTATCATGCTGGAAGCAGCCAAGGGGCACCGCGTGGCTTGAAGAAATCATCGTATCTTGCCACTAAACGAGCAACTATGCAAACAAAACAAGAAATCGTCCAGGATTGGCTCACAAGGTATACAGGCGTCCCGCTTGATCAGTTTGGCCAGTATATTTTACTCACAAATTTCCAGCACTATGTGAATCTGTTCGCTGAGATGACAGGTTCAGAGATCAAGGGTCTCGATAAACCCATGTCATCGGCGACAGCCGAGGATATCACCATCATAAACTTTGGTATCGGCAGCCCGAATACCGCGTTGGTGATGGATTTACTCTCAGCGATCAAACCCGAAGCTGTCCTATTTCTTGGCAAATGTGGTGGGCTCAAAAAGCGCAACAATATTGGGGACTTCATTTTACCCATTGGAGCGATACGCGGGGATGGAACCTCGGATGATTATTTCCCAAAAGAGGTGCCTGCTATGCCTTCTTTTGCATTGCAGCGGGCTATTTCATCTACGATCAAGGATAAGGGACTTAATTATTGGACAGGCACTGTCTATACCACCAATCGTAGGGTGTGGGAGCACGATGAGGCATTCAAAACCTATCTTGCCAGCCTACGTGCCTACGCTATTGACATGGAAACAGCCACACTTTTCATTGTTGGGTTCCACAACAAGATCCCAACAGGAGCACTTCTCTTGGTGACCGATCAGCCCATGATTCCTGATGGCGTGAAAACCGAGGCCAAAGACAAGGAAAACTCCCGTTTATTTGACAAACGCCATGTGGAAATGGGTATCGAATCCTTGCAACAGTTGATCAATCGCGGAGACACGATACGGCATTTGAAGTTTTGAAGCACAAATATGTGGTAGCGAAATCCTCAGGATTGATTACCAAGTTCAAAGATTAAGGAAGTTGAAAAATATCCTCTACAGTACAGTTTAATGTCTTGGATATCTTAAGCGCAAGCACGGTAGAAGGCACATAAACGCCATTTTCTATAGCGTTTATGCTTTTTCTTGACACTTCGGCTTTGATAGATAAGTCTTCTTGAGTAAAGCCTGCCTTTTTTCGCTCCGATTCCAGATTGTTTAAAAGCTTCGAGTGATTTTTACCCATGCTTACTTCTTTTCATAATGGCTGACAGCATCATTCAATTCTTTCTCTGTATTGGGGTATAAATATCCCGCAAGTAAGGTTCCTACACCAATGAGCCCAACTAAGGCCCCTACCCCTTGAAGAATACTTCCTAGGAAATAGAATCCAAAAAAGAAGAA
>JAQCBZ010000009.1 GCA_027621355.1 Bacteroidota bacterium
AAATTGGTGAGGGGAAAGTCTTGGTTGTCGTGCAAAAGAGCCTTAATTATCGGCAATACATAGAGTTTGCCCTATACACTACCCATCCATAACCCAGATCCTATGGCTATCACTCCCTCGACGATGTTACCTTTAGGCACAAAAATGCCCTCTTTTGACCTTCCGAATGTGAACGGTGGGTCCATTCATGCCCCAGATAGTAACGCAACGGGTGAAAAAGGGACGTTGGTGATGTTCATCTGCAATCATTGTCCTTATGTCAAGCATGTGGATGAGGAAATGCGCCAGTTGCATGCAGATTACAAGCATAAAGGAATCGAGACGATCGCAATTATGTCGAATGATGTTGTGAATTATCCCGACGATTCACCCGAAAAAATGGCCCAGCAGCGCTACGCGTTTCCCTACCTCTACGATGAGACGCAAGAAGTAGCCAAAGCCTTTCAAGCAGCCTGTACGCCTGATTTCTTCCTCTTTGACGCACAAGATAAGTTGGTTTATCGGGGTCAGCTCGATGATAGCCGTCCTGGAAATGGGGTAATGGTGACAGGCAAAGACCTTCGTGTAGCCATGGACGCTGTGGTAGCGGGCAACGAAGTCAGTGCTGACCAAGTGCCAAGCTTAGGGTGCAATATCAAGTGGAAAGCCTAAGCTTGAGTGCATGGCCTAAGCTTTTAGGTACTGTCTGAGACTAGCTCGGGCCCTGGGCTCGCAACAAGTCTCTGCTTACCCAGCTTTGATAATGGCAAGGGTGCAACGTGACTTGCAGACCAGCTTTTCTCGTCCCATGGTCCGGATTTCTACGTCCCAAACATGCGTTTGACGCCCCATATGTATCGGAGTTGCTCGTCCTTCAACACGCTCTCCAATCTTTGCAGGGCGTAAATGATTCGCATTAATTTCAATACCTACCGCTCGGTAGGACTCATCAGGAACGTTGAGCCATGCCCCTACACTCGCCACAGATTCGGCTAATGCAACCGATGCCCCCCCATGGAGTAAACCAAACGGCTGAATGGTTCGATGGTCCACGGGCATTTCTGCAATGACAAGATCTTTGGCAAAATGGGTGAACACCATGCCCAGTTTGTCCCCCATGTTGTCTGGAAAAAACTCGACAAGCATATGAGCACGGTCGTACAATCCCTCTTCTATAAAAGGGTCATGTACTTGTTTTGAGGTGTTGTCTGTGCTGTTTGAGTTGTCAGAGGGGGAGCTCATGCGTTGGTCTTAGTTAAAGTGAATCATGCCTGTAATCCATCGTCCAAAGTACTGTTTTTTATGGTTTGAAGCATGAATCCATGTATCTTTCGCAGAATTGAACTTGCCATTTCGTATGACGTCAAACGATAGAGAAACGCTTTTTTACGCGCTCGATGCAGCGGTGATGCAAAGCCAGGGGAGGGAGTTCCTTGGTTCCACAAAGGTTTATGGTGAATGGCAACCTCTTACCGCTCAACGCTTTCATGAGCGACGAAAGCATCAAGCCGCTGGACTCCTGGCTTTGGATATTGGCCATGGCGACCATGTCGCATTGTATATGGAGAATAGCTGGGATTGGCTCGTCGCTGATCTGGCCATTCAGTCGATAGGTGCTGTGAGCGTTCCTATATACACGACGATGTCCGCTGATAGCATTGCCTATATTTTGCGTCATGCTTCCGTGAAAGCGATCTTTGTGTCACCGTCCTTTGCCGATGCTACGTTTCGAGAGACGGTTCAAGATGTAGCTTCCTTAAAAACGGTGATCTGTCTCTCTTCAAGAATGTCTATCCACCACCAGGCTGAGGCGCTTGCGGGTCCGGGTGCAGAGGTGTCCCTCACGACGGAGGGCCTTGAAACACTAGGTGCAGAATCCATTAAAACAAATCCCGCTGTAGTGGAGGAAGCTGCCCGCACCGTCAAAGCGGATGATTTACTGACCCTTATTTACACATCTGGTACCACAGGCACCCCCAAAGGGGTGATGCTCACCCATCGTAACGTCGCTTCAAATCTTCGGGAAGCACTCAAGCGAATTCCCTTCACCATGGAGGAGGGTTACGGTCAAGTTGTGCTCTCATACCTTCCACTCACCCATATTTTTGAGCGGATGATTTGTTATTTGTACCTCTCATTTCATGCCAAAATTCATTTTGTAGAGGATGTAAAAGAGATGCCGGTCGATTTACAGGAGGTGAAGCCGTTTATGTTTGCCTCAGTGCCTCGACTCCTTGAAAAGCTCCATGCAGCAGTGCTCATGCGCGGACGCGATTTAACAGGAGCCCAACGAAAAATCTTTGATTGGGCGATGAAGAGGTTGGAGTCCTATGATCCAGAGCATCCCCCGAAGGCGTTCAGCCCAGCGGGGATTTCTCACAGACTTGCGGATCGCTTGGTCTATGCAAAAATCCGAGAGCGTTTTGGTGGGAAATTGTTTGGCATTGTTTCTGCAGGAGCTGCGTTATCGCCTACGTTATTCCGATTCATAAATGGGATTGGATTGTGGTGTGGTCAAGGATATGGCCTCACAGAAACCTCACCAGTGCTCACCATCCAAGATCCAACCAGAATGCGAGTGGGGTCAACAGGCAAAGCCCTGGATAATGTGGAGCTTCGTATTGCCGAAGACGGCGAGGTTCAGGCCAAAGCACCAAGTATCACGCCAGGGTACTATGCTCAACCAGAACAAACTGCAGAAGTATTTACCACCGATGGTTGGTTCAAAACGGGAGATATTGGCCGCCTTGATGATGAAGGAAATCTATTTATTACAGATCGTAAAAAAGCCCTGTTAAAGCTTTCAACAGGTAAATACGTAGCGCCACAACCTATTGAGGATGCACTGGTCCAAACTGGATTTATTGAACAAGCGGTGGTCGTGGGTAATGAGCGCAAATTTTGTTCTGCATTGGTAGTGCCTTCGATGGATTCTATCCGAAAAAGATTGGTGCTGGACGGGCGGCTGCCTTCCCTGCCAGCGCCACATATTGAACGAGAAAAGATTAAAGAATTTGTCCAGTCACTCATTGATGCTGCAAATCACCGATTCTCCCCATGGGAAACCATTAAAGAGTTTGCCATTCTTGACGCGCCGTTTTCGATTGAGTCAGGTGAGCTAACGCCCACATTGAAAGTGAAACGCTCTTTTGTTGCGCAGAAATATCAAGAAGTGATTGATCAGTTATACGGGAATTGATTGTCTAAGGTAGAAACAACTCACTGCATATCAAGCTGCTGTTGAACTAGTTTCGCAGCGGCTGCCGTCCGCAAGGCATCAAATGAAGAGAATGCGACAGATTTACCATGTTGGACCGCTTTTAAGAATCTGCCCACAGATAATTCGGCAGTTTGAGAAGGGTCAAAATTGAGTTTTTTGACAGTCAAATATCCACCTTTGTCGACGGCAATAGATCGTACTTGTTGAGTGGCCACATCACACTCAAGCTCAACACTCGAATCAGCAACGGTACGAATGTGGGTTGCATGGGCACTTGTTAGCGAGAAGGTTAAGGTGGCCGTTGCTCCACTGTCAAAATGGAGCATCATGTCTAGACTCGTCAAACACCCAGAGAGTCGGGTTGCGCTGACAGACACTTTTTGTACCCCGCTATCCATCCATTTCACAAAAAGTCCCACTTCATCTAGCCAATGTTGGGTCAATTGCTCCTTATTCTCCGAGAAGGAGGCACTGACAAGATGCTTCAAAACATGGATTCGTCTAGGTCGTTTCATTTGCTGGCGCATCCAGTGGGAAGACGCCGCAAAAGTAGGCCAATGAGCGAATTGGACAGGTACGCCAGCCTCCTGACTCACAGCATGGACCGCCTGAAGTTCATCATACTGATCTGAAATTTTGCTAATCAAGAAGGTTGGGTAGGACTGCTTCAATATTTTGAGCAATCGAGTGAGTCGCTTGTCGGAGTCGTCAACAAGCAAGCAGGCATCCACATCTTTTAGATGCCGGATTTTTTGAGTGATATAGACTTCGTCAACTGATTGGAATCCTCTCAGGTGATTCTCCCAAGCCGCAGCTCTATCAGAATTTCCAATAATTGCGACTTTCATTGGGGGCTAAGGATTCGTCTCTGTTTATTTCGGCATCACTAACGCTAAAATAAAATAGGCAATTATGGCAGTGCCAAAAGAAAAAATGATAAACAGTAGATAGATTACACGAATAGCGGTTGAATTCCATCCGAGGAACTCAGCGATTCCTCCACAAACACCCGCAATCATGCGGTCATATGAAGAGCGTGTAAGTCCTTTGTTCATAGGTCGTTGTTCATGTACAGAAGTCATAAGTAAAGAAAAATCCTAGGGTTAAACCAATATTAAATAGAGCTATGTAGAGCTCTATGCCAATTTGTACGAAGCTTTGCGTTAAAGGTTTCGCGCGCAAGGGTCTTTTCTAGAAGGATCCTGCAGATAGGGAATGAGGATCCCTCGCCACGCGTTTCCTAATCATGACTCACATCACGGCTCAAAACAACACTCAGGCTGCCCCACAAACTCACCTAGGAGATCGCCCCTTTTACCGGGAAATCGACCGCCACCTCCCTCGTATTCCACTCTCAGAGTTTCAGCACCTTGTGTATATCCATGTGGACCAGTTGAGGATGCATGCTTGGGAACCATGGATTGAGCAGTGTCGACACGCCCAAAACGAGCTGAAAACAGCCTTTGTACTGATAGAGTCTCGCGAGAAAGGGCATCACATCGCCCATCACAAAAAAAAGGCAACCTTTATCCTTTCTAGTGCAAGGCATTTTGCCCTTGAGTTGGCAGCCCGTGATGTTCCTGTTGTCTATGTCGCCACTAAAAAGACCATTGTGGACCCGCTGGCTAGGTGGCTTGCGCAGGACCCCAATAGGAGGCTCACATCCATGGAGCCTTCGGATTGGGATGAACGAGGTTTATTTCAAGACCTTGCCTCTACCTACGACGGCCAAGTAGACATCCAGCCTAACACTTTATTTATTGCAGATGCAGAGCGCTGGCGCCCTAAAATCGCTCCTGGATTTCGGATGGAGACCTTTTATCGAGCCTTGCGAAAGGAATCGGGCCTTTTGATGGACGAAAATGGCCAACCTGAAGGGGGGACCTGGAATTATGATGCCGAGAATCGAAAAAAGATTCCAAAGGGGCTGTCGATTCCTGAATCAGGGCGGGTCGAACCTGACGCGATTACCCAAGAGGTCATGACCATGGTCGAAGAGTGGTTTCCAGTAGGTCTCGGCGACACGCAGGGGTTTTCATACGCCGTGACACATGACCAAGCGATGGCGTTGGCCCAGGAGTTCATCGATGAACGACTCGCAAACTTTGGCCCCTACGAAGACGCCATGGCCCTCGATGAACCTATTTTATTCCATTCAAGGCTTTCTCTCTACATGAATAATGGGCTTCTTGACCCCATGGAGTTATGTGGCATGGCGCAGCGAGCCTATCAAGGGGGCCGAGCACCCATTCAAAGTGTTGAGGGATTTATTCGGCAGATCTTGGGTTGGCGAGAGTACATCCGTGTCTATTATGAAGCGATGATGCCAGAGGTTCGAGAGGCGAATCATTTCGGATTCACTCGTGGGTTGCCAGAGGCTTATTGGACTGGAGAGCATGCGTGCAAATGTGTGAGTCAAAGCCTCAAGCCCGTGCTAGAGGAGGCGTGGTCGCATCATATTCCCAGGTTAATGGTGCTGAGTAGTTTCTCAAACCTCATTCAAACCGATCCACGAGAACTCAATAAATGGTTTCTTCTTGCTTATGCCGATGCGCATGAATGGGTGGAATTACCCAATGTTCTCGGGATGAGCACCTTTGCCGATGGCGGTGTGTTGGCGTCTAAGCCCTATGTGAGCGGAGGCGCATACATCAACAAAATGTCGAATTACTGCTCTGGCTGTACCTATAATGTGAAGGAGAAAACAGGCCCAACAGCTTGCCCATTCAATTATTTATACTGGAATTTTGTGGATCAGCAGCGTGATACATTCACACAAAATGGGCGAGTTAATTTTATGGTCAATTCGTTTGATAAGAAGTCCGAGGACGAAAAAGCAGCCATTCGTCAGAGTGCGCAAACATTCATCGAAGCCCAACCGCGACTTGAGCCGGGATGGGAAACGTCAACCCCTACGTCATGATGCAGAGCAACCACCCATTAAACCTTTTCCCAAGTACATTATCGTGGACAGCCTATCACCATGCACGGGTCCAATCCTTGAATAATGCCCCTTTGAACCCAGAGGGTGCATACGTTTTGGTCTGGATGCAAAGCACGCATCGGTTTGCCTATCATCATGGCCTAGAGTATGCAGTTGCATGGGCCAACAAGCTTCAAAAACCTGTGGTTGTGTATGAATCCCTGCACTGCGATGATCCCTGGGCCTGTGATCGGTTTCATTCACTGGAGCTCGATTTTATGGAAGAGCACGTCGCGTATGCTGCATCGCATGACAAGGCGCGGCAAGGGATGTGGGTCTATTGGCCACACCTTGAAGAGCAGCCCGGTACCGCTGAAAAGGGATTTGAGATGCTTGCAAAGGAGGCAGCAATGGTTGTGACGGACGAGTTTCCGGTGGGACCCATTCCGAGGCGAAATACCCGGTGGGCAGAGCAGATCAAAGCCCCCTATGTCGTGGTTGATGCCAATGGGCTCATCCCTTTGGGTCAAACAACCAAAGACCCCTACAGTGCTTACATTTTCCGTAAAATTGTTCAAAAATCGTTTCGGGAGGCGATGGACGTGATGCCCTCTGAAGAGCCATTAGGTGAACTGAATATCCAGGGAAGCAACGTGCAAAGCGCTATTCCTGAAGCGTTGGCTTCGATCGCTCCCCATGGAGGGGAGGTGTTTGGCCAGAGAGACTCGTGGTTGGCTAGCCTTCCCATTCGTCATGATATCGCACCGGTTGAGACTCGTGGTTCCCGAGAAGCAGCAATCCAAAGGATGCACCGATTCATACAATTTGATCTGCTGGAGTATGATGAGAAACGAAATCACCCTGACGAACATAAAACATCTCGGCTGAGCCCTTGGCTCCATTATGGAGTCTTATCAGTGCATGAAGTCGTAAAGGCAGCCCTTGCAAAGATGCCTGCGGGATGGTCCATGGAAGATCTTACCTACGTAGGTGGAAAATCGGAGGGGTTTTTTAATGGTGATCCCAATATTGAATCGTTTTTGAATGAAGTTGTCACGTGGCGAGAAGTGGGCTACCATTATTGTCACCACCGGCCTGATTATGCCGAGTATGAAAGCCTGCCTGATTGGGCAAAGACAACGATTGGAGAACATCACTCAGACGTTCGACCTCATGTCTACACCTTTGAGCAGCTCGAAAATGGCCAAACTCACGATACTGTTTGGAATGCAGCTCAGCATCAGCTACGACGGGAGGGAATTATTCATAATTACTTACGCATGCTGTGGGGCAAGAAGGTGATTGAATGGGCACCTGATGCGGAAACAGCGTTGACGTGGTTAATTGAGTTGAACAATCAGTGGGCCATAGACGGGCGAAATCCCAATTCATACTCTGGTATTTTTTGGTGCTTTGGTCGTTTTGACCGCGCGTGGCAAGAGCGGGACATTTTTGGAAAACTTCGCTATATGAGTAGCGATAATACGCGCAAAAAGGTACGCATGGAGCGGTATCTCAGGGAGTACGCGTCTTAGGAGATTGCGAACGGGCACACTTTTTGGAATGCAAAGCCCATTTTTTATGACGCCACCATTCTTACGCCGAGCCCGTTCTTATGCTGCAACCATGATCTTGAAGAGCTCCAAAAGCCTTGGCTGTGACATCGCAGCAACATCGATAATGTCAGTATGATCCAACGGCTCCTCACCAAGTCCTGAGGCCTGGTTGGTGATTAACGATACCCCACTGCATCGCATGCCCAATTCCGCAGCAGTGATTAGCTCAGGAACCGTACTCATCCCCACCGCATCGGCTCCCATTACCTGGAATGCACGAATCTCTGCAGGGGTCTCGTAGGACGGGCCTGTGACATACAGATAGGTTCCAGCATGTAAATGTGGTGTCGAATCAAGGGTCTGCCTTAGCTCAGTCGAGTAGTAAGGGTTAAACGGTTTGGTGGGACGATCAAGGTATGTGCTCGTAGTATCTCTACGGTATGGATCCTTCCCCATTCTAAACACAGGAGTCATCCATAGTACGTCGTCGATCAACATGAGATCCCCCACCTTCATATCGGGGTGAATGCCTCCTGCAGCATTCGTTACAAGAAGCTCAGAGGCTCCAGAGGCTGCTGCTAACTCAACAGGGCGGATAATTTGTGACCAAGTAGCCCCTTCATAGAGATGTGCCCGCCCGCTGAAAACCCAAACGGAGCGCCCCTCAAACCATCCTGCGACTAACTCACTCGAATGTCCAGGGGTGGTTGTGGGTTTCATCCCCGGCAGATCGTTGTACTCAACGTGCAGGGTCTCCTGCAAATGTGAGGTGAACCAGCTATACCCAGAGCCAAGGATTAACACCTTTTCTGGTTTTGGGAGGTCACTCAATTTAGCCATTCAGCACGTTTTAGGATCCCTTTGTTGCAGAGGCCGCTTGTAGAAGACGTTGGATGATCTCGTCGAAAGACAGCGTCTCTTCTGAGCTCTCAGCCATGTGTCGAAGTACAAAGGTTTGTTGTTGGAGCTCTTGCTCCCCCACGATTAGCGTGTAGCGCGCACCATTTCGATTGGCATCCTTCATTTGAGCTTTCATGGAGCGACCTTGCATGTCTATTGTGGCAGAGATGCCCTTGGACCGTAGGGTTTGTAGCGCACCCAAGCCCCATGTTTGTGCTTCCTCCCCAAGCGCAACCAAATAGACATCAGGCACAACACTTTCCGTTTCTTGTTGTGTCCATGGATGGTTGATACTTTGCATTGCCAAAATGAGTCGTTCCATGCCCATCGCAAATCCTACAGCTGGGGTTGGTGCACCTCCTAATTCCTCGACCAAGAGATCATACCGACCGCCACCTGCAATCGCATCTTGTGATCCAAGAGCAGCACTTGTCACTTCAAAGGCTGTTTGGGTGTAATAATCCATTCCCCGAACCAGCTGCGGTGTAAGTTCATAGGGAATACTCAATGAGTCTAAGCCTTCCCGAACCTGCGCAAAATGAGCCTGACACTCCTCGTTTAAAGAGTCCAAAATCGAAGGGGCATCTGCAATGATTTGCTGATCGGAGGCATCCTTCGAATCCAAGATCCTCATAGGACTGGTCTCTAGACGTTTCTGCGAGATCTCGCTGAGTTGGGAGGCAAAGGGGGTTAAATACTCCACCAATACCTTTTTGTACGCCTCACGACTGGGTCGATCTCCTACGGAATTCAGCTTTAGGGTCCAATCCGTCAAGCCAAGAGCTTCCAGCACAGCGAGCATGAGTTGGATGGTTTCAATATCAGCGATAGGGTGGGCAGATCCCAACACCTCCACACCAAACTGATGGAATTGTCTGAGTCGACCTTTTTGAGGTCGTTCTGCCCGAAACATTGGACCGATGTAGTAAAGCTTTTGGGCGCCTCCGCGCTGGCCAAGATGATGTTCGATATAAGCCCGAACCACGGGAGCGGTACACTCAGGTCGCAGGATATAGTGGCTTTCTCCCTTTTCGAAAGCAAAAATCTCTTTACTGACAATATCACTTGTAGCGCCTACCCCTCGCACGATGAGCTCCGTCTGTTCCATAATGGGCGTACGAATTTCATGAAAATCAAACAATGCCGCTTGGTCGTGGAGTGTTTGTTCGATCTTACGCCACAAAGGTGTATGCTCAGGAAGAAGGTCCACCATGCCTAGGTGGGATTGAAATTTGGGTGCCGCCATGATGTCGCTCCGCGTGCTGTTTTGTTTAATGCGCGTACCGTCGTAAGATACAAGAAATTGAAAGTGGGGTGAACTCGAACCCTGCAACAAAAGTTGGAAGACATTAACAGTACCTAGTATGAGAAAACCGATTATAATCCTCTCAAGACCTAGCATCTTCTCCTTTATGATATTGGGTTTGATCATTGGATTCACCCCTTGGACGCTCTTGGCGCAGTCAGGTGGTCCCATCCATCCCTATCAAGCAGCCTATGATGTGCAACATATTGAGTTAGATATGGAGGTATTCCCATCGGATTCTGCTATTGCAGCGACAGTTATCACGACGGCCATCCAACAAATTGCCTCGGACACCTGGCGCATGGCGTTAAGCCCCCGTTTTGAGATCCAAGCAGTGGAATGGCAAGGACAACCGTTGGCTTGGCACAGGCCCCATCTGGCCGAACCAGAGGTTCATGAGCGATTTATTCACCTGACGTTTCCTGGGACTCTTCAACCTGGAGAGGAGGTTAAAGTGTCAATTTCCTACCAAGGTAAGCCACGTCCTGCCGTGCGGGCACCTTGGGATGGTGGCTTTGTTTGGGCCGAAACCCCTTCAGGAGATCCTTGGATTGGTGTCGCGTGTCAGGGAGATGGGGCATGGTTGTGGTGGCCCAACAAAGATCATCCATCGGATGAACCCGATGAAGGAGTCATGATTCATTACACCGTTCCTGCTGGGCTCACGGCTGTGTCCAATGGTGTGCTTCGGGAGACACAAACCGAAGGGGATCGAACGCGGTGGAGCTGGGAGGTGCTCAATCCTATTAATTCGTATAGCATTACGCTAAATGCAGCGCCCTACATAGAGCTTCAAGACAGTGTGCAAAGTGTAGACGGATCCACCATCCCACTTCATTTTTGGGTGCTCCCCGAGTTTGAGGAAAAAGGGCGTGAACGGTTTCCTCAATTCAAGGAACAGCTTGTCTGGTTTGAGGAACTCCTTGGGCCGTATCCCTTCCGCAATGAGAAATATGGTGTGGTACATGCTCCGTTTCTAGGGATGGAACACCAAACGATTATCGCGTATGGACCACGATTTGAGGATAACAATCTCTTTGGCCGAGCTGTGGGATTTGACGACTTGCACCACCACGAATTAGCGCATGAGTGGTGGGGAAACCTTCTTACAGCATGGGATTGGCGTGATTTTTGGATCCATGAAGGATTTGGAACCTACATGCAGACGCTCTTTACAGAGGACGTGCTTGGGCAAGCTGCGGCAGACAGCTTAATGGGATTGATGAGAATGCGCATTGTTTCCAATGATGAACTCGTTCCCGATGCTTTCCAGACGACCAAACAAAAATATGGATCAGGTCGTGGTGGGGATATTTATTACAAAGGTGCCTGGACGCTACATATGTTGCGTTACCTCCTTGGTGAGGACGCATTCACAAGTTTTATGCGAGAGTTGCTCTATCCAACACAAGTCGCGGCAAAGGCCCTCGATGGGTCTCAGACCCGTTTTGCCAGCACGCAAGATGTCATGCGGGTGGCTCAATCGTATACCCAAAGAGACCTAGGACCCTTCTTTGAGCTCTTTTTGAAGCACCCTGAGCTCCCCGAGCTCGTCTCTGAGGTTGAAGGAAGATCACTCACATTATATTGGGCCAATGTTCCCAAGGGGATTCGTTTTTCTATGCCTGTGGAGGTTTCTGTGAATGGAGAGATACGTGTCGTGGAGGTGGGTGTCCAAAATCCGGATCCTACAGGACCCACGGGAGAGGTGGTCGTTGAGCTCCCAAGACGTGTGCAAGAGATTACGCTAGATCCACATGGATGGCTTTTGCGCAACACGATTGGGTATGGTGAATCGCTGGATCTCAATCCATAGACAAAGGAGATTATCCATTGGGAAGGATGATGGGTGCCTTATCGGCCAGAGTGTCCATAGAGGGTCGCGTCAACATCGATTTGGCTTGTGCTAAACGCTCTACCTCCTGGAGCGTGTCAACGTCGTCGGGTCCAAGATCCCAACGAATAGACCGGAAACGTGGAAAACGAAGCGTATAGCCCGCTTTGGTCCGTTTGTTTGCCTGAATGGAATCAAATTCTAACTCCACAACAAGCCCAGGACGTAGCGAAAGTGTGGGGCCAAACTTTTCCACGACCAGCTTTTTGAGTTCCTGATTTAGCCTGCGCAGTTCGGCATTGGTATAGCCACCGTAGGCTTTGCCAATCGGGATAAAGGACTCGGAGAATCGATCATCGTTTGCAACGGCCACGCCAAGGGTGAAATCTGAATAGGTGCCACCCCGCTTCCCGCTTCCCGCATGGGCATACATAATGATGGTGTCCAGAGCACCTTCGGGCTCTTTGAGCTTTTGCCAGTGATGAGAGCGTTGTCCAAACGCATAAGGGCTATCCACTTGCTTGATCATTAAACCTTCATTTCCGTGGCTTAGGGCCTGCTCAAAAGCGCGTTGACATTGTTGTGGTGTAGCAACCTCAAACTGGCGAGAATAGGGGAGGCTTGCTTTTTCGCAAACAGAGGTTAATTGAGACCGGCGTTGCTCAAGTGATTGACTGAAGGCCTCTTTTTCATCCAACACCAATAGATCATACGCCACAAAGATGACCGGCACATCGTTCATGAGCGTGCTTGACGGCTTTTTGACGCCAAGTCTTTTTTGGAGATCAAGAAAGGGGAGGATTCTTTTCGTTGAAGGGTCAAAGGCTAAGACCTCACCATCAAGAACAAAAGATCCCCCCAGCGATGATTGCGCACGCTTCATCTCAACTACGACATCTGGAAATGTTTGGGTAAGGGGGTTTAAGTCGCGTGAATAGAGCTCTACTCGATCAACCGAGGCGTGGACTTGACAACGAACACCATCTAGTTTTTCCTCAAGCCTTACACTCGCCCAGGGTAAAGCCTCCAAGGATTCGACGGGAGAAGCCAGCATGAAGGCAATCGGCCGAAACATAGAGAAAGAGGCCTCATCCAAACGGTCTTCAAAGACAAAGCGTGCCGTTTCAGATACACTCCCCAGCACCATGTGGGCGTACCGAATATGCTCCAACGATGACCCACTTACCTTAGCCAGAGTCTGCAACAAGCTTCGGGCTTCGAATCCAATGCGAAGCGACCCACCCCCAAGCATTCGAAGGGCCATTTTTATCTCCAATGGGGTGAGAGTCTTTAGCCATTGCTCAAAAAGGGCTCGTTTGTCCTCACTCTTTTTGGCTCGGGCCATTAACCCAAACGACGTGTCCATATCGTGCAACGTCCAAGGGGTTCGAGTGTCAGGCTGAGCTTGTTTTGATCCCGAATGGGGCATGTTTGTCAACAATAATTCGATGGTCTCTGAGCCTGATCCAGTCGCGGTTCGACAAGGTTTGAAGACCTTATCATAATCAATCTCACAATATTCAGAGACCCACATCCCCTGTGATCTCGCGCCCAACCTACCCGTGAGCCCCGAGGTTGGATCAAACGCACCCTCACTGACAAACCGACACGCCAGAACTCCATCTTCCAGCGTCCCGTGATGTTGAATGTCACGAAGCAACTCCACAAAGAGCGTCTGCTTTGCCTTGGTCCCCCGTGTTTGCTCTAGCCGATCCAAAACCTCGCAGTATTTGCGGAAAGGATACCTCTTGACCGGTTCTGAATTCCCTGGCCCTGAACTCATCTGCCCTGAACTCACCTGCTCTGACTTACCCATCAAGCTCCTCCTCTTGTTGCATAGTTAAATCAAGAAATTGTGCTTGATGACCTCGCTGTTCCAAGAAGTGAGCGACAACGTCAGGAGTAGGTGAGTGGGTAATATGAATCTTGCGGGGTTGCAGGGCATCGCATACATCCAGCAACTCAAAGAAATCGAGGTGATCCGAAAGGGCAAATCCGCGATCAAGATTTAGTTGTGTTCGCCTGCTTGCCAACGCGGCCCACCCTGAGCATTGAGCGACACGCAGACGCTCAACATTGGAGGCAAATCCAGAAGATAATACGGACGTGGGACCGACTAAAATCGCCCCTTCGCATGTTTCGCGATTATAGGGCTCTACGTTTCCCAATGTGATACCTGCCTGTTGGTAGACCTCGCAGTATGGAAATCCACCGCCATGAATCATTTTGCGATGATCTAAGGGTTCGAGTAAATGCAAAATCTCCTGACCTTTGCCCAAATTATACCCTAGAAATAAAGGTGTTTCACCCGCCTCCAAAGTTTCTTGAGCAAAAGAAAGCATCTCTTGTTGGATTTCGTGGGTCGGTTTCCATTTGTAAATAGGTAATCCAAAAGTGGCTTCTATAATGAGCTCATCCACTGTGCTCGGCCAAGCCACTCCTTCGGTTGCAGGGGAAGCGGGTGTTTTCACATCGCCTGTGTACAGCAATGAACCATCCTCACTCTCTACGAGAATCATTGCCGAGCCCAAAATATGGCCTGCAGGATAGAGCGTTAGAGTTGCCTCGCGTGACACAGATTCTCCCGAGCCCTTCCTCGTGCATGGCACCCCAAAGTGCTGTCGAATAGTGTTTAATGAGGTAGGCGTTTGCCAGTCCAAGACCAAGGCGTCTCCTTTGTACCCTCTTTTGCGCATAAAGGCCAAGGTTGGGGCCGAACAAACCACAGCACAGGATCGATTTCTTGGTAAATGGTCCGCATGTGCATGGGATACAAACACGACATCAGCCTCAGAATGACTGTTATCCAGTGACAGATGGAAATCTTTCAAAAAAATTCCGTGTCCCCCTGAAGAAATCATGCAATAGCCCGAAGATTTCACGATGTTACCTGACGTCAAGAGTTATGATTAAGCGTCTAGTTCGACGATTGCTCCACTTTTATGTTCCTCATATACGATACAGAAACCACAGGCTTACCCAAAAACTTCAGAGCCCCGGTTACCGATACCGACAACTGGCCCCGCTTGGTCCAGCTTGCCTGGCAAGTGCACGACATCGAAGGAAAAAAAATCAGTGAAGGCAATTGGATAGTACAACCGGACGGGTTTACGATTCCGTTCAATTCAGAAAAGATTCACGGGATCTCCACAGAGCGGGCTCAAAAAGAGGGCTCTCCTCTTTTAGACGTGCTCGAAGCGTTTGAACAAGCCGTTCACGCCTCCACATTTGTGATTGGGCATAATCTCACCTTCGATTGGAATATCCTAGGAGCAGAGTACGTCAGGCTAAATCGATCCAACGCACTTGAGTCCAAAATTCAGGTCGATACGAAGGATTCGGGTACGGAGGTATGCAAGATTCCTGGGGGGCAAGGCCGATTCAAATGGCCAACACTGGCTGAGCTTCACACAACGCTCTTTGAGGTGGGTTTTGAAGGGGCTCATGATGCCTTTGCCGATGTTCGAGCAACAGCTAGATCCTTTTTTGAAATGGTGCGGCGGGGGGATTTAGTGCTTGATCCACCCGATGGGGCTGAGTGGCCAGCAAAACCCTTGAGCGAGGTGATCAATCGTGCACATTATGAATCTGAGCTTGAGCGAGAAAAAAAGTGGGAAAGCCAAGGGAAAGCACAAAAAGAGGCCCAAAACAAAGAGCCGGAACCTAGCGCATCGGAGGGGCCCATAAACAGCCCTTCAGCGGACTCAACTCCACATCCAACGATGGGGTCCAAACACACCCACGTGTCAACGGTCAAACCAGTGGTGAATACTCCGTTTGTCCATCTACATTGCCACTCTCAATTTTCTATTCTGCGAAGTACAGCGAGTGTCAACGCGTTGGTAGAGGCGGCCAAAAACGATGGAGCCCCAGCCGTTGCCTGTACCGATTTGGGGAATATGTTTGGGGCTTTTCATTTCACCAGGGCCGCCAAAGAGGCAGGGATTCAGCCTATTTTGGGGTGTGAGTGCTATCTGGTAGCCGACCGTCATCAAAAAAAGTTCACCCGTGATCTCAAAGATTATCGGACACAACCTGTTTTTCTAGTTAAAAACCTCGAGGGTTATAAAAACCTATCAGCGATGGTCTCAAAAGGACACATCGAGGGGTATTACTACAAATTTCCCCGTATAGACAAAGCACTCATTAAAGAGCATCACAAAGGGGTCATCGCATTAACAGGCGGGCTACGAGGTGAAGTGCCTGATTTGATCTTGAACCAAGGGGAAGAGGCTGCCGAAGAGGCCTTTCTTTGGTGGAAGGAGATCTTTGGCGACGATTTTTATGTAACACTACAACGTCATGGGTTGGAGGAGGAGGACCGGGTGAATCAAGTTTTGCTCAAATTGGCCAAAGCCCATGATGTGAAGGTTCTGGCAGCCCAGGATGTCTATTACATTCACGAAAAAGATTGGCAGGCACACGACGCCCTACTGTGTGTGGAGGATAACAACCCAGTAAGCATGCCCATTGGGCGAGGAAGGGGTACACGTTACGGCTTTCCAAATCATGAGTATTACTACAAGAGCTCTGAGGAAATGGCCGCTTTGTTTGCGGATATGCCAGAGGCGATTCATACTATTCAGGACCTTGTTGCGACACTCGAGCCGATAGAGCTTGAACAAGATATTTTATTGCCTTCATCTACACTGCCTGAGGGTTTTGAAACAGAAGATGACACGCTCAAGCACCTTGCGCTGGAGGGAGCGAAGCAAAAATACCCCACGGCAGAAGGTGAGCTTGAGCCGAGGGTACTCGAAAGGATTGAGCATGAGCTTGGGATCATCAAATCGATGGGATTTGCGGGCTACTTCTTGATTGTTCAGGATTTTATCGATGCAGCCAAAAAGATGGGGGTCTATGTGGGTCCCGGTCGAGGCTCCGCTGCAGGATCGGTCGTGGCTTATGCCATTGGCATTACCAACGTCGATCCACTCAAATACGACCTGCTCTTTGAGCGATTCCTCAATCCAGAGCGGGTGAGCATGCCCGATATGGATATCGACTTTGATGATGAGGGGCGTCAAAAGGTGATTGATTATGTCGTGGAAAAGTATGGCTACAATCAGGTAGCCCATATTATCACGTTTGGGACCATGGCTGCACGATCTGCCGTCCGTGACGTGGCTCGCGTGTTGGAACTCCCTCTCCAGGAAGCCGACCAACTCGCCAAAAAGGTTCCAGAAAATGTGGGAACCACCCTAGATAAAGCCTTTGAAGAGGTGCCAGAGCTTAGGGAGATTAAAAAATCGGATACCCTTGCTGGAAAAACCTTACAGCTCGCCCATACGCTAGAAGGAAGTATTCGCAACACGGGAATTCATGCTGCTGGGATAATTATTGCCCCTAATGATCTTCTGAGTCTCATCCCCGTATGTACGGCCAAAGATGCGGAGTTGATGGTCACGCAGTTTGATGGAAAGGTGATTGAAGATGCTGGAATGCTCAAAATGGACTTCCTCGGCCTTAAAACCCTGTCCATTCTCAAAACGGTGATCGAGATGGTGCGCCTGATTCATGGGCGTGAGATGACCTTGGATGATATTCCTCTGGATGATGAAAAAACCTTTGCTTTGTATCAAAAAGGGGGGACCGTTGGGACGTTCCAGTTTGAATCTGATGGAATGCGCAAACACTTGCGCGATCTCAAACCCACGACCATAAACGATTTGATTGCCATGAATGCGCTGTATCGTCCGGGACCGATGCAGTTTATCCCAGATTACATCCGTCGCAAGCACGGGCAAGAGGAGGTCGATTATCCTCATGAGGATGTAGTGGATGTACTGGAACCCACTTATGGCATTATGATTTACCAGGAGCAGATCATGGTCGTGGCGCAACGGATGGGGGACTACACGCTGGGTGAAGCCGATATTTTGAGGCGGATCATGGGTAAAAAGAAAGTGGACCAGATGGCCCAGGAGGAAGAGAAGTTTATGTCCAGGGCTACCGCCAAAGGAATTGAGCCCAGCCTAGCCAAAGAGATTTTTGATAAAATGGCCCTTTTTGCAGGCTATGGTTTCAATAAATCTCACTCTGCGGCCTATTCCATTCTGGCTTATCAAACCATGTACTTCAAGGCAAATTATCCTGCAGAATACATGGCTTCGGTGATGAGTCATAATATGTCAGACCTCAAAAAGGTGACCTACTTTATTGATGAGTGCAAGAAGATGGGCATTGCGGTCGATTTCCCAAATATCAATACGGGGATTGGGCGATTTTCAGTGACCGATCAGCGGATTCAGTTTGGACTCAACGCGATCAAAGGGGTGGGGGCTGCCGCCATCGAAGGGATTGTTAAAGAGCGGGAATCATCAGGGCCTTTTACCTCAATTTTTGACTTTGCCGGTAGAGTCGACTCCAAAACCTGCAACAAGCGTGTGGTGGAGAGTTTAATTCAAGCAGGTGCCTTTGATGAGCTCCATCCCAACCGAGCTCAACTCTTGCAAGGACTAGAAGAGATCATGATGTATGGCCATAGAAAGTTTGAAGAAGCCCGCCTCAACCAGACGTCGTTGTTTGGTGGAACTCAGGGGGGTGCAGCGATGATGGAGCCTAAGCTACGTGAATGCCTTCCATGGACACAGATTGAACAACTCAAGCGTGAGCGAGAGGTGATAGGATTTTACCTTAGTGGACATCCATTAGAGCGATTCCGTCATGATCGATCCCTCTTCGCGACCCACAAACTTTCTGAGAACACCCTTACGCGCATCCGTGACCGTGAGCCTGGATCCATCGTGGGTATCGTGACCTCTATTCGACGACTCAAAGATTCCAAGCAACGCCCCATCGCGTTTATGAAAGTGGAAGATTTGGAGGGTGCTATAGAAGTGAGTGTCTTTAGTGAGTGCTATGACCAATATCAGGGGTTGTTACAGGAGGATAATTGCTTGTATATCAAAGGTGTTATGAGAACAGATCGTGGCGCACCCCAGTTGATGGCAGAGTCGATGGATCGTGCTGAAAACCTCCGTGAAAAGCACCAAAAACGAGTCTGTATTGTTGTGCGATTGGAAACGGATCGTGCGTCGCAAGACATCCTAGATGAGCTCGAGAGTTTATTCAAAAAGCACAAAGGAGAAGCCCAAATGGAGTTCTCCTTGTATAGTCAGGCGTCTGAACGACCCCTCCAGCTACGCGCTCGCAACGTGGTCATTGATCCGAATGATGAGTTGCTATCCTCATTAGAGGAGCTTCTTGGAGAGGATTCCATCGAATTAAGAACGGTTGCATCGTAATCGTTGTTTGGATAGGTTGAGAGAGCAGAAAAACTTTCTTAACTTAACATGTAAATACAAGTGCGCTTCCAGCGTACCTAACCATTATACAAGGTAACATGGCTAAAGCAATTGAATTTAATGACGCAAACTTCGCCGCTGAAGTTGAATCCGCAGATACACCCGTGTTGGTCGATTTTTGGGCTGAGTGGTGTGGTCCTTGTCGCATGGTCGGCCCAGTTGTTGAGGAGCTTGCCGGTGAATACGAAGGGAAAGTGAAAGTGGGTAAAGTGGATGTAGATAACAATCCATCTGTATCCATGAAGTATGGGATTCGCTCTATTCCAACCCTTTTAATCTTCAAAAATGGCGAAGTCGTAGATCAAGTCGTTGGAGCGGTGCCTAAATCCGTGCTCCAAAAACAACTAGATGCGCAGGTTGCCTAAGGCGTTCGATTCTTTATCAGTTTAACATAGGGTTAACATCTAATTGACTAATTTGACTCAATTTAGATACTTACAGGCCCTATGTCAGACACATCGTCCAGTCCAAAGCGTTCAAATACAGGTAATGGGGTAGACCAACTACTTCCATTCAGTTTTTTCGGGTTGATTCGCCAAGAGCGATTCTTCCTCATGTTGATTGGAGCCCTGTTTATTGTAGCAGGCTCCACGTTTCAAATTCCACACATCGCGATGTGGATTGGATTTTTGTTTGCTGGCTACTCAGCGATTGCGAACGATAGTATCCAAACGATTGGAACCTTTCTAGCGTCCAATTCAAAGCGCCCTTGGTGGCTTCTATGGCTGTTTATTGGGGGTATTTTCCTCGTTACAGTCACCTATAGTTGGATCACCTATAATGGGGATGTATCCTACCAACGTTTGGCATCCAAAGGGTTTAGTGAAGCCCCGACAGAATTCACCTTTCTGCAAATTGCGGCTCCATTATTCTTGTTAATCATCACACGGCTCAAAATGCCTGTGTCCACGACGTTCTTGATCCTAAGCTGCTTTTCGTCGAGCCTGGATGGTATTACAGGCGTTCTCCAAAAAAGTATTTTGGGCTACGGAATTGCGTTTGTTGCGGCCATTATCGTATGGTTTTTGGTAGCACGCATTTCGACCTGGTTGTTTAAAGGGGAACCCCACCCTGCTTGGATTCCAGTGCAGTGGGTCACGTCGGGGATTTTGTGGTCTGTATGGATTATGCAGGATGCTGCCAACATCGCAGTGTATCTGCCACGATCGTTGAACATTTATGAATTTGCGGGCTTCGCTGGTTTCATATTTACAGGGTTAGGAGTCTTGTTTTATTTGCGTGGGGATCGGATTCAAGAAATTGTGACGGAGAAATCGTTTGTCACGGATGTGCGATCGGCGACCATTATTGATGCGGTATACGCAATTATTTTGTACTACCTCAAAATCAGGAGTAATGTGCCCATGAGTACAACGTGGGTGTTCATTGGGTTACTTGGTGGGCGTGAAGTAGCGATGAGTCTCTTTAACCGTGATGATCATGGTCGCAGCCTCTTGGGTGCTTTCAAAATCATTGGAAAAGACGCGCGTAATGCATTAATTGGATTAGCGATTTCGATTATACTTGCACTTTTGATAAATCCGGGCATATTAGAAGAAATCAAAGCCATGTTCATGTAATATGAATCCTGAACCTCTCACCGCAAATGATCAGCGCGTGTCCACACTAGAAGCCTCTGTATTACTCTTAAATCAAGATTATCAACCACTCACGATTTGTTCAGTACAGCGATCGATCAAGCTTCTTTTCCTGGAGAAGGCGGAAGTTCTGCACGATTATCCAAGTAGGATGATTCAAACCCCGCGGACAGAATTCAATTATCCATCTGTAATACGGCTCAAGCGATATATTCGATTACCCTACCACCGAATCGTCTTATCGCGACGCAACATTATGAAGCGTGATCACAGCGTGTGTCAATATTGTGGGTCAAAATCGGATCTCACACTCGATCATGTCTTGCCAAAAAGTCGAGGAGGTAAAGACACCTGGGAAAACCTCGTCACAGCGTGTAACAAATGTAATGTCAAAAAGGGGAATCGCACGCCAGATGAAGCGAATATGCCCCTGCATACGGAGCCATACAAGCCGATTCACATCAGTTTCTTCCGCAATCTAATGGGGGGTGTTGAGGAAGAATGGAAACCGTATCTTTATATGTAAGATAGAGGACTCTCCTCTCCATCTTCGGCAGCAAACGTTTATCGAACGTCGTACGTTAACTCACCATGAGCAAAAAAGGTCGTGTCTTAGTGGCAATGAGTGGGGGTGTTGATTCCTCTGTAGCGGCGGTGATGCTTCACCAGCAAGGCTATGAAGTGATTGGCATTACCATGAAAACCTGGGATTACCACCGTAGCGGGGGTAAGAATGGGAAAGAAACAGGTTGCTGTACCGTGGAGTCGATGAACGATGCCCGAGCAATTGCTGTGCATCGAGGATTCAAGCACTTCATCGTAGACATTCGTGATGAGTTTGGTACGTGGGTGATCGATCGATTTATTGATGACTACATGTCGGGCCGTACACCTAACCCATGTGTGCTTTGTAATACACACATTAAATGGGCCGCGTTGCTCAGGCGAGCGGATCAGCTCGATTGTGAGTTTATCGCGACAGGTCACTATGCCAACGTTAGGGAAGAGGATGGACGCTATGTAATTTCCAAAGGGCTTGATCACAGCAAGGATCAAAGCTATGCTCTTTGGGGGGTTCGTCAAGAGCACCTCGAGCGAACCATTTTCCCTGTAGGATCATACCGGAAATCGGAGATACGAGCCTTTGCCGAAGAGGAAGGGCTCTTGTCGGTGGCCAACAAGCCCGACTCCTACGAAATCTGCTTTATCCCGGATGATAATTATCGTCGGTTTATTCAAGAGCAGGTAGATGACTACGACGAGCGAATTGGCGAAGGGGTCTTTGTGGATAAATTTGGCAAAATTGTAGGAACCCATGCTGGCTATCCCAACTTTACCATTGGACAGCGTCGTGGGCTCCATTTACCGATGGGAGAGCCGATGTATGTGACATCTATTAATCCCGACACAAACGAAGTAATGGTGGGTGTGAAAGAGGATTTGATCCAAACGACATTAACGGCTGCAGAGATGAACCTTGTCAAGGTAGGTAGTCTGCCTGAGGGTGAAGAGGTGCCCATTGTGGGTAAGATTCGATACAACGATGCAGGTGCGGAAGGGACGCTTGAGGTCACAGGTCAGGATGAATTTAAGGTCCATTTCCCTGCAGGGAGGGAAGCCATTACACCGGGACAAGCAGTTGTGTGCTACGATGGTGAGGATGTCCTTGCGGGAGGATGGATTCGTAAGGTATCCTTAGAATCGGATGATTTGTTGTTGTAATGATGATTGCAAGGTCTTTACTGAATGGTTGTTCCTGAAAAGGCTCTGCTTCAGACTCCTAACTGAACGGTTTTTATGCAACATTTTCAAGCTTTTGGCGTAATGATAATGACCCCGTCCACACACATTGGTAAACTCTCAGTATGACACGTTTCATTTATTCAATCTTTTTAGGACTCATCTCTTTAGTCGGCATGGGTCTTGCACCCTATAGCACCGTGGCTCAGTCTACATTTCATGGAACAGTCACCTATCAGTGGGTGAGCTACGAATCTGAAAATGGGCGCAAAAGCGATGATGGACCCAAGCTAAAAGAAATCATTCTTGCGGCGTCACCAACAGAAACTGGTTTATTGGCGTTGAATGCACCCGATGAAGGGGGGATTTTCATCAATCACGATGATCGAGAAATGTATCTAGAGACCAAAAAAGGAGAGGCGCTTCGGATTACAGAATCAGAGTACTCCACCTTTGTGTCTGTGATGCAACAAATGTTGGGTCTGGCTAAGACAACCTCAGATATTGCAAAGAGAGTGAAACCGTCACATAATTCACCCATTCCATCCTTGGATCTTGAGTCGTCATGGGAAAAAACGGGGAACACAAAACGACTTCATGGCTATGAAGCTGAAGAATGGATTGTGAGTCACGATAGCAATGCCAAAACCCATATTTGGATGGCAAAAGGGGTGGATTTGGAATGGGGATTTGTCGCTCAACACAGTGCAGCCTTGCTTTCAACGATGTCTTTGAATGGGATTAGTCCTGCATTTTTGGAACAGAATCGTGGGCTAGTCTTGGAGCTCACCGTCACGGAGGACGAAGGTGTTTTGTTTGAGTGTGTGGTCAAAGAGATGACCAAAAAACGTGTGGATAAGCAGTATTTAGCTGCATCCCGTTTAAAAGATGCTAGGGTGATGTCCCTCACCGAATTTATGATGCGCTCACTGCAAGGAGGATGAGAGCGCGTTCTAGATTCAGCATAACGTTTTGGGCAGTGTTGTGGACAGCATTCCTTGTGCAAGGGTGCGCCTGGCTACCCATACAAGACGTAGAATCAGAAGATAGATCACCTACCGAGGAAGAGCTTCGAGCGTTGTATCTTGATGAGCGAGTCTTTATGGTTCAAAAGCCTGTGGATGGATCCAAGACAAACTGTGATTTCTGCACGGTTGTGATGGATGATCTCCGTGCTGAGGCGTTTTTACAGACGAAATCTTATGTCGCGGCCTCCCTTGTAGATCCTAGTTTTTTTGATATGGACTGGAACACAGGAGTGATGTCACGTCGTGAGTTTTTGAATGGGTTTAGAGCCCAAGACACTATGGTGGTTGCGGATGTTACGGGTGCATTACTTCGAGAGTGGTTGTCAACATCGCTGAGTAAACATGTGATTCGCCAGAGTGGCATGCGTATTACGGTGTTGTTGAGTGAGCCTGCGCAATTAGGTTCAGTACTGATTGAACGTGATATACTAGAGCCGCAAAAAAGGTACAGAGTTGCTACAACGAGGGAGAGTCTTACCAACCTGCTTGACGCTTCAGATGGTACAGGAGTTGAGGTGGTTTGGTCAGCTCCAGAAGCCTTGGAGGAGTGGTTAATCCAAAAAAATGAGGCAACGCGCGCATTACGTCAGACTCAGGAAGACCAACGGGTTATGTCGGTCTATTGATGTCGCTCATTGGGCCCGGATTAAACAGGATGCACCCACCCATGAGTGTCGACGACTCGACCGTACTGTAGGTCTGTGATCGCTTTGTGAATCTTCGTCGCGATAGGACCTCGACCCTCTAGATCGAACTGAATATTCTCTCCTTGGTGATGAATGCGTCCAAAGGGGGCAATCACGGCGGCTGTCCCGGCACCAAAGACCTCTTCAAGCTCCCCATCTTTAAAGGCGGCGATCATGTCGTGTATGTCAATTCGTTCCTCAGATACTTCGATCCCCATTTCCTGAGCAAGAGCAATCACTGACAAACGCGTAATTCCAGAAAGAATAGACCCTGTCAACTTCGGCGTAATCAATCGATCTTTGAGCTTGAAAAAGATATTCATCGTTCCCACTTCTTCCACAAAACGATGCTCCAATGCATCCAACCAGATGATCTGGGCAAAACCATCTTTTCGCACCTCTTGTGCAGGTTGAAAACTCGCGGCATAATTTCCTGCTGCTTTGGCATACCCTGTTCCACCTACGACAGCGCGGACATATTCGGTGGATGTAGTCAAATCTAGTGGCTTCACGCCGGTCGGATAATAGGGTCCCACCGGAGAGCAGATGATCATGAAGTTATACTCTGTCGATGCTTTGGCGGCAATGATAGGATCAGAGGCAAACGCCACAGGACGGATGTAGAGGGAATGGTTTTCTTTGTTTGGCACCCAAGCCCGATCCAAGGCGACCAGTTTCTTCAACCCTTCGATAAACATCTCTTTTGGGGGTACAGGGATACTGATTCTATGGCAGGAGTTTGTCAGTCGCTCATAATGATCATCCAGCCGAAACAAGTGTACGGTAGATTCATTGACATAGAAGGCTTTCATCCCCTCAAATACAGATTGTCCATAATGTAGAGCACTCAACGAGGGAGGAATAGATAGATTACCATAAGGGAGGATGGTCGCATCCTGCCATTGTCCTTGCTCCGTTTGGGCAAGAAGCATGTGATCTGAAAATTTGACTCCAAAAATGAGGGAGTCAAAGGTTGAGTCGGTCAAACGACTCTCCATAATAGGCTCTACATGAATGTCCATTCGCTCCACAAACCTCTTGTTTTTACAGCCTTACTGACTTGATTTACCTGGTCCTAAAGATAGTAAATTTCGACGTTAAAGTCGGGGTTGACCTACAGATTTGCCTCTTCAATCACATGATCGACAACCTTTTGAGAGTCCGCATATTCTGGCAAATCTACCACGTGATCATCCCGTAACCAATCCCCAAGAATCTGCTGAGCTTCTTCGTCCCACTCTGACAAAACAGGGATTCCAATTTCTTTGAGAGCTGCCACATTACAGAGTTGCTCATATTGATTACGGATCGGCATGACGATCAGTTTTTTGTTCAAAAACATACTCTCGGCACAGGTCTCAAATCCACCACTTGTGACAACTCCACGACACCCTTCCACACTTGCCAAAAACTCTTCGTGACTTACCGGGTGAATCACGACATTACCTTGCTCATACCTCTCATCACTATAGGCAGAAAAAATATGCCACTGGGTATCCTTAAACGGAGCAAAAGCCTCCATGAGCGTTTCGTGATGGAATGCTGGAAGGTAGCATGTGATGTGCTCTCCTTGAGTAGGGTTTAGGTCACGAATATCCTTCCGAATAATGGGTGGCTCAATAAAGTGGTCATACCTCTTAAAATGAAAGCCAATTTGAGAGGAGCATGGGGCAAAGTATTTCATCACTTTTTCGGCGATGAGGTCCTCTTTCTCGGGGCGCGGACATTTTTTGGAGTGGAAGGCAGCTTGGTGACTAAGCCCAACACAATCTTTGGATTGCATGGAGCATGCCCAAGCGGTAATCGGTTCAAAATCCGAAATCACGATATCGTATTGATCAAGGTCTAAATCCCCTATATCCTTCATCAACGTGAAGGGTTTAAACTCCATCGCGGTGGAAAGCACATCGACATACCCTTGCGAGTCATACTTAAAACTGACCCCCCGTTTTCGAATGACATGATATCCCTCCAAACTCAGCTTAATGTTATAGCCACTAATCAAGACATCAATCTCAGCTTGCTTTGAAAACACGGGGAGTAACTCCCGAGCGCGACTGATGTGACCATGTCCTGTCCCTTGAATACCGTAAAGAATTTTCATGTGTGCGTATGCTTAAGAGGTCGATTCTGTCAGAGAGGCTGCTTTGGAGGGTTCAACGGTGGTTTGCTCAATACGTTTTCCGACGACATTAGGATGTTGATAGAGCGTCCATGATGCCCCATCATATTCTAGCGCGGTAAGGTTCTCTACCCAGTCACCGGAATTCATGTAGCGAACTTGCCCTTGTTGGTTGTTGTAGGTCCTAATTTTTGGCTTATGAATGTGGCCACAAATGACGATATCATAGCCTTCATCAATAGCCAAATCCATCGCGGTCATTTCGTAGTCATCCACAAAATTAACCGCCTTTTTTACACTATCCTTTACCCGCTTAGATAACGAAATTTTGGGTTGACCGAACCACCTGAGTATCGTGTTGACCAGTTTGTTGAAAAGAATAAGCAAGTCGTATCCTTGGCCTCCCAATTTGGCAATCCACTTGCTGTGTTTCATGGTAATATCAAAAATATCGCCATGAAAGATCCACACTTTATCCCCTCCTAACTCGAGATCAAGACTATCTTTGAGGCGAAACTGACCCAGCTCAAGGCCCGAAACTTTTCGAAGCACTTCGTCGTGATTTCCGGTGAGATAGATAATTTGAGTCCCTTCGGCAAGCATAGAGATGATCGTCTTCACAACTTTCATATGGCTATCAGGCCAGTAATACTTCCGAAAGTTCCAGGCGTCAATAAAATCGCCGTTCAATACAACTGTCTTTGGGTTTACCTCCTCAAGATACTCCACCAATTCACGGGCATGACAACCCACGGTCCCAAGATGGACATCGGAGAGAACAATAAGCTCTAGGTCACGTTTCATCGAATGGTCTGTTTGAGAAGAAGGTACAAAGCTCAGGGCTAATCTTTTGCCCCATAGATCTGCTGACAGAGGCGATAAAACTCACTAGGCTTTCCAACAGGGAGTGTGCACTGATGATGTTGACACACCATGGCTTGCACCTCATCGGTCAAGGTGATAGAGTGAGTGAATGGGCACAGGGTTTGAATCGCTTCAATATTCTCCTCATGGATCACTAGAAGTGTGGGCTGTTTTGCACGAAACTCGCGGGCAATTTCCATCATTTGAAACAGCACAGGGTGGTCTTTGGGGCCTGAAAGGATGATTTCTACCGGGTGCGTACTCTCAAGAGAGTGCGCTCTCATGAGCCATGGGGCGGCATTGGGATACTCTGCCCCCATGGGATGCGCAATATCTAAAGCTCGATCAAAGAGATCGCGATAACGGGTGATGCCGGTAAGGCGCCAACATTTAAACGCCATCCAACCAAAAAGCGAGTTTAGCGATGGAGTGGCGGTATCCATCCACTCCTTCGTATGGGTCAGCGTGGGAGGTTGATCTTGGGTGGCTAGAGTTAGGCCTCCATGGATGGGGTCCCCAAATACCTGTATTGTGTGATCAAACCAGTCCAAAGCCTTTTCTAGGTACTCCGCACGGAATGTCGTTTCAAAAAGAGAGCATGCAGCCAGGCACATCGATAGGGAATCTGTTGCAAAAGAGGGTTGAGGATCTGCCTGTTCAGAGGTGCCAGCGGAGGTGTTTGCATTCACATCTGGCAGGGTATGAATAAATCGGGTTGAGGATGTGGGTGAGTTTGATGAAGTTGCAGCGGGCTCTTTGACAAGGGCATAACGTGCCAATGTTGCAAAGGCATTTTCAGCACTTGTAATGAGCGTTTCATCGTCAAGCCAACGCCCTGCCTCGCTCAACGCATAGATCCATTGGGCATTCCAATCGGTCAAACGTTTTGTGTCAATTGACGGGTGTGGACGCTTAGACCGAATCTCATAGAGTGTTTGCCTAACCTCCTCAAGCAAGGCACGGAGTTTTTTCTTCTTAAATCCCAAAACCTCTGCCTGCTCATTGGGCACTTCATCCATGTATAGAATATTGGTTCCATTGGGATACCCTGTATGTTCTTCTAAATAATTCCCTTCAGGGCGGAGATGGTAAATTTCCTCGATGACGGAAGAGGTTTTCATGGAGAGTCGATGCCGGATTTCAGAATGTGTCCATGTGTAAAACCGACCCTCCTCACCCTCACTGTCCGCGTCAATGGCGGCGTGTATGAGCCCATCTGACGTCCGAAGTTCTCGATGGACAAATTGAATCAGTTCATAGGCGGTTTGTCTAAACAAACCAGTTCCATAATGCGCATATGCTTTGCTGTAGGCCAAAAGCAAAAAAGCTTGGTCATTCAACATTTTCTCAAAATGAGGCACTTTCCAGTTTCGATCGGTGCTATATCGGTGAAACCCAAAACCTACGTGATCGTACATACCTCCACAGCGCATCGCTTTGAGGGTTTTTTTCACCATTTTGTGACTCGACTTTACCCCTTTTTGCTCCCCATAATCCATTAAAAACATCAAATTTTGAGGTGTGGGGAATTTAGGCGCCTGCCCAAACCCACCATAGGTCGGATCATAGGCATCGACATACGCATTAGCGCAATCATCATCCAGGCCTGCTATGAATGTCTTTTCAGAGGAGTGCTGGTGAAACTGTTGAACCCGCTGACTCACTTCCCCGGCAACAGAAGCCACTTCTTTGGGATTTTGCACCCATTCTTGATGGAGCGCGGGCAACAAATCCATCAAACCAGGACGCTTAGGGCCACGAGAGAGCTTGGGGATATAGGTTCCTGCAAAAAAGGGCTCCAACTCATGTGTCAAAAACAACGTGCATGGCCAGCCTCCGTGTCCGTTGAGGATTTGACAGGCCGTCATGTAGACGGAGTCAAGATCTGGCCGCTCTTCTCGGTCCACTTTAATCGATACAAAATACTCATTAAGCAGTGACGCCACTTCGAGATCTTCAAAACTCTCACGCTCCATCACATGACACCAGTGGCACGTGGAGTATCCAATCGATAAAAAGATGGGTCTGTTGAGCTCCTTGGCGAGTCGAATAGCCTTTTCGCTCCAGGGTTGCCAATGCACAGGATTGTTGGCGTGCTGACGCAAATAGGGACTAGACGTCTCTGAAAGAACGTTTTTAAGCGACATACAAGACTTTGACTGACACTATTAAATTGAAACTGTCTGGACAGCCAGTATTGACCTATCCTCCAGTTCATTACACAATCTCCATTTCCAAGCAACCAAGCAAGTTTCTTTTTTTGAAGAAGTCAATGGCTTCGCTGTATTTTAGAGCGGAAAACTCTCAAGAACGTTGTTTTTGGGAATGTTTTCTATTGAAGGTGCTGCTTCTTTTAGCACACACACTAGATTCCCCTCATGTTAATTCGATTCAAGTATTATGGCTACCAATAGAACGCTTACTATTTTAAAACCCGATTGCGTAAAAAAAGGACTCATTGGCGAAGTGACCAAGCGTATTCAAGAAGCAGGGTTCAAAATCGTCGCAATGAAACTGACGCGCCTTACAGAAGCGACTGCAGGTGGCTTTTATGACGTACATCGTGAGCGCCCATTCTTTGGTGAGCTCGTTGAGTTCATGAGTAGCGGTCCCTGCGTCCCGATGATTTTAGAAAAAGACAATGCTGTAGCTGATTTTCGTGCATTTATCGGTGCGACCAACCCTGCAGAAGCGGATGAAGGCACGATTCGCGCAGATTTTGCAGACAGCGTAGGCGAAAATATCATCCACGGTTCAGATTCAGATGAGAACGCAGCGATGGAGGCTGCTTATTTCTTCAGTCAGTCAGAAGTGGTTGCCAACCTAGACTGACGCGACCATTCGTAGCAAATCACCGAAGCAGAGACGGACGCATTCAGGGATTCGACGCGCGCATCCATCGGAATATGGACAAGAAAATCGCATTGCTCGGCAGTTTTCTTTCGTAATCCGGCTCCTTCATTCCCGATGACAAATGCCATAGGTCCTTCATTGAGCTCAAGATCCCAAAGACTATGGCTTCCTTTCATTGCGAGGCCCGTTAAGTGAAATCCTCGATCTTTCAGGGCCTCTAATGCGTCTGAGAATTCATCCACCCGTATGATGGGAACCATCCCCAGCGTCCCAGCAGATGCCTTCATCACCGCGCCAGAGAGGGGGGCTTGACGAGAACTAGAGACGATAATGGCAGACACCCCTACAGCTGTGGCAGTTCTAATCATCGCGCCAAGGTTGTGTGGGTCCTCAATCTCTTCTAGGACCAATATTGCTGGGTAGGGAGTTGGCTTAGCGTCACCGGTTGATTGCTCCCCATGGGATGTTTGTTGGGTTTGGGCGACCAGGGCAAGCCCCTCTTCTAGTGAGAGGTAGGGTACGGTGGCGATTTTCAATACAAATCCCTGGTGATTCGCTTTTCGACCTGCAACCGAGGCTAACTTTGGTTCGGGCACAAACTGTATCGGTACTGAATGAGACTCACAGATTTTTCGTGCCTCTTGGAAGACCTGCGCAGGCATCCCTTGTCGTAGATATAGTTTCTCTGCACGCTTTGGTGAATGCGTTAAAAATTCAAGCACAGGGTGCTTTCCGTAGATAAAATCTGTTGGCATGGTCATGGGAATCTGCCTATCATCATAGTTCACATCAAGGTACAAGCTTTGCTACTTAATCATGAGCTCTAAATCCACGCCTTCTTCAAAACGTACTACGAAACCTAGCACATCATTGGGAAGAGCACGTTTCGGTAGCCGTACACCACTGGACGTTCTTGCCAGGTGGACTTGGGTAGAGTATATCCCTGACGCCTTGGTGATTCTTTTGGGAGGGTTAACTATCCTTGGGGCTATCATGGGGTGGATTCAACCTCTATGGTTTGCCTCTATTTTGGTTGTCGTCGCCAATTTCTCCATTGGTTTGGCATTTTTTGACTGGATGAAGCGAATTCTTCGCCACCAAGAGCGTACGGATCGGACGTTACGGGATCAAGCGATCGAACGAATGCTTAACGACAAAAACTAACTCATGACGTTGTCCTCATACGACCAAGATCTGAATGAGCGGCTTCGCCCCATACTCCGAGGAGTGGATCCGTCCACATTAACCCTCGACGCAAAACGCAAAGCGGTGGATGGTCGACTCAAAAGTCGATGGTTCCAGCTGGTGTTTAATCTCGCGATTCTTGCATTCTTTGCCTATGGATGGGCAACAGGGATTTCACAACTCCAGGTGTCTTGGTGGTGGGTCATTTTGTTGGTTTTTGGTATTAACTTTTCGTTAATCGCTTGGCAAATAAGGTCACTTCGTTACATTCTTAAAAGACTTGACGAACACCCTGACCTATCGCCATGAATTTACGCCGTCACTTTAGCTCACAATCTACTTTAAAGCTCTCTCTTGGATTCTTCTTCGCTTGTGCACTCCTTTTCTTTTCGGGATGCCAATCAGAGTCTTTAACTACGGAATTAACACACGAATTGGCACCGTTTCCGGATCTAATCATCGATAATGGCGATGATTTTGTGGTGATTGCTCATCGTGGAGCCAGCGGATATGCCCCAGAGAATACCATGCCAGCTATGGAATTGGCATATGAAATGAGCGCTGAAATGATTGAGGTGGATGTGATGCTCTCTCGTGACGGTGTCCCGGTGTTGCTTCATGATGCCAAAGTAGATGAGCTAACCGATGGGACTGGATATCTCAAGGATTATTCTCTAGAGGAGCTCCAAACGCTGGACGCTGGATCCTGGTTCTCTGAAGAGTATGCCGGTACCGAAATTCCCACACTGGAAGAGTTGCTTGTTTGGGCACAGGATAAAATGACCCTCAATATTGAGATAAAAACTGAGGCATTCAGAGAGGAATTAGAGCAAAGCGTTGAGCCGAAAGTCGTCGCCTTGGTCGAGAAATACGACATGGCCAATCAGGTGATCTTTTCGTCGTTTGATTACCGAATCTTGGCACGATTGCAGGAATTGGCACCCTCCATCCCAGCAGCGGTACTCTATGAAGCCGTTCAAAGTGGAAGAAAAGGGCCGATTGATGTGGTGAATGGGCTCCAAGCCGACGGGTTTAATTGCTCATGGCGACAATACTCTGAGCAATGGCAACAACTCTTAGAGCCAAGTGTTGTGCCAGTGTTAATCTATACAGTCAATGAAGCAGAGCAAATGGCGGAATTGATTCAACGGGGAGTGAATGGAATCTTCTCAGATTATCCAGAGGTGCTTGCAGAGGTGGCTACTGCCGAGCTGGCTGTCGAGCTGGGTACCGCCGAGCTTTCTACACCTTAGCTGAACTGCGAGATGGATTACAGAAATTGAGCACGGCAATAGAGCACAAACGCCAGCGATTTAAAGTTGAAATCAACCGGTGGACACGCTAACTTATTCATCCATCAACTTAGCCTGCTCCCCATGTCTTGTAAATACATCTTTGTGACGGGCGGGGTGGCCTCATCACTCGGAAAAGGGATTCTGAGTGCATCGTTAGGCCGCCTTCTCGCTTCTCGGGGAGTTCGCGTCACTATTCAAAAACTGGACCCTTACATCAATGTCGATCCCGGCACGATGAACCCATATGAGCATGGTGAGGTTTACGTTACGCAGGACGGTGCGGAGACCGATTTAGACTTGGGTCATTATGAGCGCTTTTTGGGCATTGAGACATCTCAAAATAATAACGTAACCACGGGACGGATCTATTTTGATGTGATCTCCAAAGAGCGGCAAGGAGCCTACTTGGGCAAAACCGTCCAAGTAATCCCCCACATTACCGATGAAATTAAGTCTCATATTTATGCATTGGGTAATGCTGAGGATGTGGATGTGGTGATCGTGGAGGTGGGCGGGACAGTCGGCGACATCGAAAGTCTGCCTTACATCGAGGGGATTCGTCAAATGCGTTATGAGGTGGGACGAAAAGACACGTGCTCTATCCACTTGACCTTGGTGCCTTATCTCGCCGCAGCGGGTGAACTCAAAACAAAACCGACGCAACACTCTGTGAAGATGTTGTCTGAGAGTGGGCTCTGGCCAGACATTATTGCATGTCGGTCTGAATTCCCGCTGGATAATAGCATTAAGCAAAAAATAGCTCAGTTCTGCAATGTCGATGTGCAAGATGTTATTGCATCCTTGGACGCAGAAACCATTTATGAAGTTCCTCTGCTCATGCGTGAGGAGGGACTGGACGAACGGGTTATTGAGAAGCTTGACCTACAGACGCAACCATTGGATATAGACGATTGGAAAGCCTTTGTCAAGGCCGTCAAAGAGCCAACGCATGATGTCACGGTCGCCTTGGTTGGGAAGTATGTAGAGCACCACGATGCATACAAATCGATTGCTGAAGCCTTCGTCCATGCAGGGGCAAAAAATGATACCAATGTGGTGATTAAATGGGTGCAATCGGAGTCTGTCACGGCCAGTAATGTGCAAGAACTACTCAAGGATTGCTCAGGGATTTTGGTGGCTCCGGGATTTGGTGACCGTGGGATTGAAGGCAAATTGGAGGCTGTGAGATATGCTAGGGAACAGAAAATCCCATTTTTTGGGATCTGTCTAGGAATGCAATGTAGTGTTGTGGAAGTGGCCAGAAATCTTTGCGGATGGCAAGGAGCCCACAGTACAGAATTTGATGAAGCCTCCGATAAGCCTGTGATCGACCTCATGGCAGAACAACGAGAGATTGAGGACAAAGGTGGAACCATGCGATTGGGATCGTATGAGTGCACTCTTTCCGAGGGAAGCCACGCGTTCCGGGCCTACGGAAAAACCGACATCACAGAACGTCACCGACATCGCTACGAATTCAATAATGAGTTCAAAGCCGATCTTGAAAAGGTGGGTTTAAGAGCAACAGGCGTGAACCCATCAAGAAACCTTGTTGAAATTGTTGAATTCCAAGACCACCCTTGGTTCGTGGGGGTTCAATTTCATCCAGAGTTAAAGAGTACTGTTTCTAAACCTCATCCATTGTTTGTTGACTTCGTGTCTGCTTCTTTAGCATACTCGACGTCCAAGGAGGGAAGAGTGGATGGCGACCAAAAGCATGCACCCACCAAAGATGCTTCGCTCAAGGCATCAATTTCATCTTAATTAGGGGACGATAGAATGGTACGCTTAAAATCTTTAACGCAATCATTGTTACTAACTGGGCTTTTTTTGGCTGGCCTCTTGCTTGCTGGTTGTACCTCCCCACAAGCAGACGCGGTTCGTGTAGACTCGATTCTGGGGTATACATTGAGTAATGGTGAATGGATAACGTTTGAGTCCATACTCTTTGAAAATGGAGAAGTAGTAGCTGTTGGAACCTCTGAGGACCTAGAATCACGTGAGCCCGAAGCCGAAGTCGTGGATGGCGGAGGTCATGTGATGTTACCTGGATTGATTGACGCTCATGCTCATGTGGTTGGGCTCGGGCAATTATTAACGCAAGTCGATTTAACGGGTTCTGCGTCTCTTGACGAGGCGCTCGAGCGAGTCGAAGACTATGCAACGTCCAACCCTGATTTGCCATGGATTGTAGGAAGAGGATGGAATCAAGAGCTTTGGCAGGAGAATACCTTTCCAACAGCTCTGGATTTAGATCAAGTTGTGGATGACAGGCCTGTGTTTTTGTCCCGAATTGATGGCCATGCGGCGTGGGTGAATTCGGTGGCACTAACTATTGGTGATGTAACGCGCGAGACGCAGGATCCTGTCGGAGGGCGTGTGATTCGTGACGAGGAAGGCGATCCGACGGGAATCTTGGTGGATGCCGCAGAGACCTATGTGGCTCGATTCATTCCCCAAGAATCTCAAGAACAACTGGAAGAGGCTATTGAACGTGCGCTTCAAGAAATGTTATCGCTGGGTATTACCGGCGTTCATGACGCGGGAGTTTCCAAAGGTGTTTGGGACATGTACCAACAGATAGATCGGCGAGACGAGCTTACGGTCCATATCAATGCTATGATTGGGGGCGTTACCGAGCAAACTCGCCCCTGGATTGAGCAAGGCCCCGTGATGCCTAAAGCATCGTCACGATTATCTCTCACGGGAGTCAAAATTTATTCAGATGGTGCACTTGGTAGCCGTGGTGCCGCGATGTTGGAGCCTTACAACGACGAGCCTGGAAATAAAGGACTCCTTTTTTACAATCAAAAAGAGATGGATGATCAAGTTCTTACAGCGGTTTCGAATGGCTTTCAAGCCAATGTGCATGCGATTGGAGACGCAGCAAACCGACAAGTTTTGGACGCTTTGGGCAAAGCCATCCAGGCATACCCTGAATCAGAACGCCACCGTGTAGAGCATGCCCAAGTGGTCGCTGTAGAGGATATCCCACGGTTTACGGAGCTAGGACTGATTGCATCCATGCAGCCAACGCATGCCACAAGTGACAAAAATATGGCGCAAGATCGCATTGGTGAAAAACGCCTCGAGGGTGCTTATGCTTGGAGAACGTTTATAGATCAAGGGACACTCATTGCGGCAGGATCAGATTTCCCAGTGGAGCCGGTGAACCCGTTTTTTGGCATTCATGCTGCTGTAACTCGACAAGACCGTAAGGATGAGCCGCCCAATGGGTGGCGATCGGAAGAGGCGATGTCGCTGCGAGAGGCGCTTCGGGCCTTTACGTTGGATGCTGCCTTTGCCGCGAAATCAGAGGCTCTTTATGGCTCACTTGAACCTGGCAAAAAAGCCGATTTTATCCTGATAGATCGGGATCCTTTTGAGATCCCACCTTCTGAACTTGATGACATTCAGGTCATTGAAACATGGGTTGAAGGGAAAAAGGTTTACCATCAAGAAGGCTCTCGCCCATGAGGATACGCGCTGCTCAACTTAATGTGAGAGTAGGCGATTTAGCAGGAAATTTTGAACGAATTCTCCAAGCATGGGACCAGGCTGAGCAAGATGGGGTGGATGTGTTGTTACTGCCAGAATTGGTGACCACAGGATACCCGCCGATGGATATGCTCGATCACCCTTGGTTTGCCCTCGAGGTAGAACGAGTTCACGAGGCTTTACGAGAGGCCTCAAGCACAAAATCTTGTGCGCTCGTGTTTGGTAGTATTACACGCAGGCCGTCTGAACGACCAGGGAAGCCACTTTATAATAGCGCCTATTGGGTGCATCAAGGCAAAGAAGTGGCTCGTGTTCACAAGCAACTTTTGCCTACCTATGATGTATTTGACGAGGCCCGATATTTTGAACCAGGACCAGCATCTGAACCGATTGAATGGCGGGGAAGACGATTTGGTGTCTTGATTTGTGAAGATCTCTTTGAGAATGAGAACCCATGGCCTGCATCCGATTATGCCTTCTCTCCGGTTGAGAATCTTCAAGGAAAAGAGATAGAGTTGGTCTTGATCCCCTCGGCGTCTCCCTTTACTCTTCAGAAAAGAGCCCGTCGTGTCACAATTGTTCAACGCGTTACTCAACGCTTGGAATGCCCGTTGGCCTTTGCCAATCAAGTAGGAGGAAATACAGAGCTCATTTTCGATGGAGGCTCACTCGTCGTGAATCATAGGGGTGAGTCATTAGAAGAAGCCGCCCCTTTCCAAGAGGGTTGGGCAGACGGGATTTTTCCTACGCTGGAGTTAGTCGATCAAACAAATGAATTTTCTACAAAGGATGCACCAAGCCCTAATGCTCCAAGCCTAACCCCACCCACTCAACCCAGCCCCTGGCAAGAGCAAGCGTTGCAAGCCATCACCCTTGGAATCAAGGACTACATTCAAAAATCTGATCTTAAACCCTCGATTTGCTTTGGTTTAAGTGGGGGAATTGACTCGGCTCTTATAGCTGTGCTTGCAGCTCATGCAGTGGCACCTGAAGACGTCATGGCGATTGGGATGCCCACACGATACTCTAGCGACGGGAGCCTTACCGACTCCAAACAACTGGCTGAGCGTCTTGGGATAGGATGGAAGACCTGTTCAATTGAACAGATGCGTGAATTGACTGGGAGTTCTATCGAAACGATCATCGAGGAGCCCCTTGCCGAGATTGCTCAGGAAAATATTCAAAGTCGTTTGCGAGGCCTCACCTTAATGGCTCTATCAAATCATTCTGGAGCATTATTACTCGCGACGAGTAATAAATCGGAAATGGCTGTTGGGTATTCCACGCTATACGGAGATATGGCAGGTTCACTTGCGCCGATTGGGGACCTGTATAAAACACAGGTGTATGAATTAGCGAGGTGGTTAAATCAACATGGACCCTATCCAGGAGCGATACCGGAGGCTATTTTTACAAAACCACCGAGTGCGGAACTCAAGCCAGATCAAGTTGATCAAGACTCGTTACCCGATTATTCCATTTTAGATCGTATTTTAGAACGAATGATTGAGTATGGAGAGGATGTTTCGAGTTGTGTAGAGCATGGATTTGATGAAGAAACTGCTTCATGGATTTTCCGACAGCTCCATCGCACCGAATTCAAACGTTTTCAGTCATCTCCCGTACTTAAATTACAATCCAGAACGTTTGGCTTAGGACGTCGTTGGCCATTGGCCCATCGACCCACCACCATCTGACTAGAAAAAACACTTCTTTATGGAATCCCGCCTGATCAGCACCAAACCCGCGTTATTCTTTTGCCTGACCTTCGCTGTAGCCATTTTTGCCCCATCCTTTTTTAAAACGGGACTTGTTTTTGGACAAAGCGGTACCCAGACTGGGCAATCTTCATCATCCATGGAGTATAAAGAGGTCCAGCCGGCTTTCTTTTTTGCATCGGACGAAGAAGCTGCGCCGGAAACACCTACGAACGTAACGTTTGAAGGATCCTTAGTCAAAATAGCCGATGTTTATGAGCTTCATCTTAAGGCTGTTCGTGCCATGCTAGAACAAGATTTATTGGCTGCAGAAACGTACATCATATCGGCACTAGAGTCCATGCAGACAATGATCCAGGAAGACGAGACCTTGCTTGAAGACCGTCGGTTTAATGAACTTCTGCGCACCGTTACGACAGAGTACAGAGAATTTTATGGAATTGAACCCGAGGAGCAGCTCGTTGAAGGGAGTGTGTTCGAAATCCAACAAGAGCTTTATTTAGAGGATGATTTAGTGATCTCAAATGAGGCATTGGATTTACCCGATGATCTTGCCCTCAACAAAACAGACGTCCCTCTTGTTCAGAATAATCAGGTGAATCGCCACTTGATGTACTACACGATTCGTCGTCCCGAGGTCATGGAAACATGGTTGGAGCGTTCTGAGATTTATTTCCCAATGATGCGTGAAATCTTCAAAGAAGAAGGGACACCTGAAGAACTCATTCACCTATCAATGATAGAATCTGGTTTGCGACCAACAGCACGAAGCTGGGCCTCTGCGGTTGGGTTATGGCAATTTATCCAAGCGACTGGATCGATGTATGGCCTTGACGTGACGTGGTGGGTGGATGAACGTCGAGATCCTGAAAAAGCAACGCGTGCGGCTGCACAACACTTGCGAGATCTGTATCAAGTCTGGGGTGATTGGCACCTTGCCATGGCAAATTACAATATTTCCCCACGTGGCCTTAACCGTGCGATTCGAGCTGCTGGAGGAGTCGAAGATTATTGGACTGCGTATCCATTTCTGCCTCGTGAAACACGTGGATATGTCCCAGGATTTATTGCTGCAACGATGATTGCAACCAATCCTGAGGCTTTTGGCTTTGAAAAAGAGTACGGCGTAGAGCCCTACAGTTATGATGAAGTGAATGTTGCTGGGCTCATGCCCCTTGAGGCTCTCGCCGAGGCGGCAGGGATTACAACAGACGAACTCAAAGCTCTTAATCCGGAGCTCCTTCGATGGGCGACGCCACCGGTGGAATCCTACGCCTTAAAAATCCCGTCGGGTACTCGGGGTGAATTTATGATCGCGTACAACAAGATCCCGAAAGAGAGACAAATTCAAGACGTTGCGATTCATGAAGTGCGCTCAGGTGAAAATCTAGGCTGGATTGCTAGAAAATATGGAACCTCTGTTCGCGCACTCTTTGAGACCAATGAAGGTCTTCGATCGACCATTTATCCTGGGCAAAAGATCATGGTGCCGATTGCCGAAGCTCGATATAACCAAACGGTGGCTATGACCTCGTCCTCAACATCCCAGCGCTCGTCGAGTACACAACAACGTGCGGCGGCTCCAGCGAATTCAACAGCCATGAGCTATGTAGTAAAAGCGAATGACACCATAGGACACATTGCGGAATGGTATGATGTGAGAGCCTCTCAAATTCGTGGGTGGAACGGGATTGGAAACACGATTCGACGGGGTCAGAAACTTCAAATCTATGTTCCTAATGCAAGAAAAGAGTTTTACAGAACCGTGGACAAACTCGATTTCGGCGCTAAGCAAGCCATAGAAAAAAGACAGCGAGCAGGAGAAAACATTTTTGAAGGAATAGCCATAGCATCAGCTCAAACAGGTTCTGCTGGGAGTCAATCCCTCATGAATCAAAACGCAGGATCAACACTTTCATATACAGTAAGGAATCGAGATACGCTCATCGAAATCGCCGATTCTTATGGTGTTACTGTCCAATCCATTCAACAAGAAAATGGATTACGAGGCACAGTGATTTACCCTGGGCAAGTTTTGCGTATTCCTCAGTAAAGGGCTCCGCGCGTATGCGTGCCGATCTACATACCCATACCTCTTGCTCTGATGGCAAGAGTTCACCGCTCGAGATTGTGAAGCGAGCAAAGAAGGAAGGACTTGATGTCATAGCCATCACGGACCACGACTCGATGCGTGCCTATGATGAGCTGGCAAAGGGTGAGCTAGGAAACGAAAAACCCGCTTATGATGCCACTATTGCCACGTCTACACCTTTTCCCACGCTGATTCCAGGGGCTGAGATGACTGCCAAAGATGAAGGTGTAAGCGTTCATTTGCTGGCCTATGGATTGGATCCAAGTAGGGAAGATGTGAAGACTTTAATGGCTTCGCAGAGGAATAGCCGAAAAAAAAGAGTAGAACGAATTCTTGAGATGCTTGCCAAGAAAGGGGTCTCAGTAGAGATGGATGAGGTGCTGTTTGAAGCAGGGCGTGCCAATCTAGGACGGCCTCACGTTGCGGCTGCGTTAATCCGAAAAAATATCGTTCATTCGATTCAAGAAGCCTTTTCCCGGCACCTTAATCCAGAAGTATTAGAAGGATTGGCCAAAGGTTATCCAACGTCTGCAGAGCTTATTCCTCAGTTGAAATCACTTGGTGGGGTGGTAATTTTGGCCCATCCAGGGAGGTTATGGACGCTTGAAGAGATGGAGCAATTCCGTGCTCAGGGGGTTGATGGACTGGAAGTGATCCACCCAAGTCATAATTATGAGCTTCAAAAAACGCTTGGTCAATATGCTGATCGACATCATCTCCTCAAAACGGGTGGTAGTGACTATCATGGTGACGGTGAACAGTATCATGCCTATTTTGGGGTCGTGACGATCACCTCAGACTGGGTATCCCGACTCCAAGAAGCAATTGGTCGTCGTGGAGGACTCAAAACATGGGCTCCAGCCTGAATCTATTCACCAGAATAAGCGTAACATGAAATCATTTTCTTGGTCATCTACTCGTATTGCCATTGTTTACTCTGAATGGAACTCTGTGGTGACAGAGGCGATGAAAGAGGGAGCTATCAAGGCATTGAAGGGAAAAGGGGTCCTAGAGGAGAATATCCAACTGATTGCTTGTCCAGGGGCTTATGAAATCCCACTAGCACTCAAAATGGTATTAGATCGCAACAAGAATAAGATGGACGATACCATTCATGGATTGGTGGCATTAGGTGCCGTGATCCAGGGTGAAACCCCCCATTTTGATGTGATTAATCAAGGCGTAACCCAAGGGATTATGCGGTTAATGCTTGACACGGGCACGCCGATTGGCTTTGGAATCTTGACGACCCACACGGTGCAACAGGCGATGGATAGGGCGAATCCAGCAAAAGGAAATAAGGGTGCAGAGGCAGCACTTGCCATGTGCTCGATGCTAGAAGTTAAATTTGATTTAGGCCATTGAATCCAATAATTTTATCGTTTGCACGTTTTACATTATATACGTGGGAATTCCTGCACCAAAACGACCTAGTGGACGACCCTTTTGACCACGTTTGACATTACAAATTCGAAGCAAAGTGAGGAGGACAAAGCGCTCCAAGAAGCGTTGAAAGCCTCTGGCGCTATACCTGAGCACATTGCTGTCATTATGGACGGCAACGGTCGGTGGGCTCAACAAAAAGGGGGGCTACGGATCTTAGGACATCGCAATGGTGTCGCTTCGGTGCGAGATATTACTGAGTCTTGCGCTCAGCTTGGGGTAAAACATCTGACACTGTACGCGTTTTCGACCGAAAATTGGGGCCGACCCGAAGAAGAAGTGAATGGGCTAATGAAGTTGTTGGTTGCCACACTTGAATCTGAAGCAGAAACCTTGCGCAGAAACAATATTAGGCTGGTCACCATTGGACAATGCGATCGTTTTCCTGCAGATATTCAAAAAAAGTTGGATGAGGTCAAGGCGCTGACTGCCGATAATACACACATGGAGCTATGTTTAGCGTTGAGCTATTCTGGGCGTTGGGATATTACGCAGGCGGTTCAACACATTGCGCAGAAGGTTGCAGAAGGGACGGTTCTGCCTCACGAGATAGACGATGACATGATTTCGGAGCATTTGGCTACAGCCGGAAAACCTGATCCAGATTTGGTCATCCGAACCAGCGGTGAGTTTCGTGTGAGTAACTTTTTGTTATGGCAACTCGCCTATTCAGAATTTTTTGTCTCCGCAACGTTTTGGCCCGATTTTCGAAGGGATGAATTGTATAACGCGATTGAATCATTTCAACAGAGAGATCGACGTTTTGGCAAATTATCCAAACGACATACGAAATCGATCCCCTCATCGGTTATACGAACCCTGATGTCTTAATCGACCTCGTTCTCTATGATATTTTCCCGTTTATTCTTTACACAATCACCCCTTGTGACCTCTTTCTTGATAGGGATGCTACTGCTAGGTCTGCATGTCGTGCCAAATCCGGTTCTAGCCCAAGAGGTGACACCAGCCTCACAAACAACGAGCGAAGCCACGCAAGATACCGTCGCAGAAAAGGCGCCATTGCAACTTGTCGACCCAACGACAGTCACGGCGAGTCCTGAGGTAGTGCGTAGTATCACTTTTGACGGTTTAATCACCGCTCGAGAGACCTATTTAGCCTCATTGGTTGGGATTTCTGTAGGCGATGTGGTGCAAGTTCCAGGTCCAAAGATTGCCAGTGCAATTCAGCAACTCTACCGAACAGGTCTATTTTCTAATGTCGCCATTGATTACACCGAGCGCTCTGGAGCGGGTGGTATTGATCTCACGATATTTGTGGAAGAGCAACCACGCCTTGATCGATATGAACTGCTTGGAATCAAACGCTCAGAACAGCGTGACTTGCGCAAGCGACTCTCATTGCTCTCTGGATTTGCTGTAACACGGTCTGTGAAAGCGCAAGCGATTTCGACGATCCAAGATTTCTACACAGAGAAAGGATTCTGGGACACTAAAGTGGAGATTGAGGAGACGCCCACTTCGAGCATCAGCAACCGTGTTCGACTTGATATTACCATTACCCCAGGGGACAACCACCGCATTCGTGAACTCGATTTTGTGGGCAACGAGCAATTGTCTGACAGAAAACTGGCTAAAACCTTCAAAACACTCAAAGAGGATCGCTGGTGGAGACTGTTCAAGCGGCATGTCTACAAAGAGGAAGATTTTGAAGAAGGGGTCGATAATGTGTTAGCCCTCTATCGAGAGCAAGGGTTTCGTGATGTGCGCATTACGCAGGATAGTGTATTTGTGGACGAGTGGCGTAACGGTGACCCTGGAGTGATTGTGAAGCTCGATATCGAAGAGGGGCCTCAATACAAGGTTCGAAACATTTCATGGGATGGAAATACGATCTATACAGATGAGCAGCTTTCTCTTGCCCTTGAATTTGAGTCTGGAGACATCTTTAATGAGTCCAAATACCAGGAAAATCTCAATTTCAAGCAGGATAACAGTGATATCACAAGCCTGTATCACAATGTTGGATATCTCTTTTTTGATATTCGCCCGACCTTGTCCGTTGTAGGCAAGGATTCGGTCGATATGAACTTCGAGATTATCGAAAATGACATTGCCACCATCTCTGAAGTCACATTCACGGGCAATGAGAAAACGCATGACGATGTCGTGCGTCGAACCCTACGGACTGTGCCGGGTCAAACGTATAGCCGTGCGAATATTATCCGGTCGATTCGAGAATTAGGCAACCTTGGGTATTTCAGTCCAGAAGGGATTAATCCGGTTCCTTACCCTAATTTTACCGAAAAAACCGTAGAGCTTGAGTATCAGCTGGATGAGTCTCAGAGCACCGATAATTTTGAGTTCTCTGGGGGATTTGGTGGCCGTCAGATTGGGGTTATTCTATCTGCGCGGATGAATTTCAACAATTTCTCACTGCCACGTGCTCTCAATCGAGAAGGCTGGTCGCCGATCCCTTCAGGCGATGGACAAAAGCTGTCTCTAGGGGTTCAAGTTACTGGGCGTGGATATCAGAGCTACTCAATGAGTTTCCAAGAGCCATGGAATAGTGAGAAAAACACCTCGCTTGGATTCTTTCTATCATATGATGTACTGAACTACAACAGAAACTACTTCAGTCTCTATTCCACACGTAATTACGAGTTATTCAATACATCTCTGTCGATTGGTAAGCGCCTCCGTTGGCCCGATGATTACTTCCAAATCAGTACAGCGCTCTCTTACCAACTCTATAATGTCGAAGGTCAAAGTAGTTTTCTGGGAACAGGAACGGCCAATATCTTGAGTATTCGTCAAGTCATTGAACGAAATTCACTCGATAATTTTATTAGCCCGATGTCAGGGTCAAAGTTTAGCCTTTCCGCAGAAGTTGCGCCACCTCTCGCTGGTTTCAATCAATACTACAAACTCAAAACCAGCTATCAGCACCACCATACGATCATTGACAAACTGGTCCTTTCTGCCTCCACTGAATCAGGCTACATTGGATACTTTGGCGCAGGTGAACGAAGCAATTTCCAACGTTTTTACCTAGGTGGAACCCAAATCCAGCAGCGTCAAAACTTTATCAATGACAACATTGATATGCGTGGTTTCCCTGGCGGATTTAACGGCGTGATTTCTCCGGTGGATGATTTCCAAGTTCAGGTTGGCGGGCGGATGTACGTAAAACATGTTTTGGAACTACGCTACCCTGCTGTGTCTAATGAACAGCTTCAATTGATTCCATATCTCTTTGTGGATGCTGGAAATGCTTATGCCAACCCCAATGAATTTGATCCCTTCCGCTTGAAGCGTGCCGCTGGAATGGGTGCCCGGGTATTCTTGCCGATCCTTGGTCTGGTTGATTTGAGTTATGGGTACCGACTCGACGGGACTGCAGCGCACAATGATGGCGATGGGTTGCGTCCTAGGACATGGGAATTCTTGTTTAACATTGGGGCTCCTTTTTAACGCGAGCTAAATGGCTACCGATACCATGCATTCAAAGAAGAATCGACATAGTTTGGGAAGAGTAGCGGTTCTAGGACTACTGGTGGCCTTGGCACTTCCATTCATGCCGGGTAACACAGCCTTAGACGCCCATGGCCAACGACTTTTGGGCCAACGGAGTAATGTTGGATTCATAGATACTGAGATTGTGATGTCCAAAATGCCCGAATTTCAGGGAATACAACAGCAACTTGATCAGCTCGAATCCAATTGGGAGTCCGAGCTCACAGTTTTTGAAGAAGAATTACAAGCACTAAAGGAAGAGTACGAAGCACGCGAGATTTTGTATACCGATGAGGTAAAAGCACAAAAACTTGCTGAGATTGAACAGAAGCAAGTGATCGTGGATGGATTCCTAGAAACCAAATTTGGCCCTGACGGAGAGTATTATACCCGTCAAAGAGAACTCATGCAGCCTTTGCAAAGAACCATCCATGATGCCATCAAAATTATTGCGGAGGAGGAAGGTTACAATCTCGTCTTGGACCGAGCGCAACAAATTGGGTTGATTTATGCAGAACCCGAGTTTGACATTACTCAACTAGTTCTTGTTGAGCTTGGGATAGAGGAGGAGCAGAATCGCGTCTTTTAGAGAAAAAATCCCTACTTTTAAGATTGTCTAAATTTATGATAAATAACGATATGAAAACCTTTCTTCTCTCGCTGTTGCTGGTCTTTGCTAGCCTAACGGCTTATGCACAGTCTTCTATAGGGATCATGAATCCTCAAGAAGTCCTTGCGCAGCTTCCAGAGACTCAGGCTGTTGAGCAGCAGCTCCAGCAATTTGTCGCCGAGCGACAAGCAGACTTCGAAACGCGATACACAACATGGGTTCAAGATGTGACAACGTTTCAAGAAAGTGTGGCTGAAGGGGTACTCACGCCTCAAGCACAAGAACAAGAAGAACTACGATTGACGCAGCTTCAAGTGGAGCTAGAATCACTTGAACAACAGTTTCAGGCTGATCTTCAAAATCGTCGTGCTCAACTGTTAAACCCTATCCTTGAGCGGATGAATCTTGCCATGGAGCAGGTGGCACAAGATCAAAATCTTAGCCTTGTGATTAATAAAGCAACAGCTGCAGGGGATCCCATTATCTACTTTGCGTCAAATAATGCCATCGATATTACCGAGGCCGTGGTCGCACAAATGAACTCTTCCAACGAAACGTCTAACGAAGGACAAAACGAATGAAAAAATACTTCTCTACTCTCTTTTTAGGAGCGCTCGTTGCGCTCTTTGTCGTCAACCCTGTCACTACAGTTGCACAGGATCTCAATGTTGGATTTGTTGAACCGCGTGTCATCCTTGAGCGAATGCCAGAAATGGCTGCAGTTCAGCAAAGACTTCAAAACTTTGTAGATCGTAAGAGCCAAGAATTGGCAGATCAAGAGGCTGAGTTTCAGTCTCAAATCCAATCCTACCAGGAGCGTACGGCTGTGATGTCAGATCAAGCGCGTGCCAACGAAGAGGAGCGTCTTGGAGCACTGAGTGCAGAGCTTCAGCAAGCACAAGCTGTGGCGGAGCAAGAGGTGAATCAACGTCGCGCAGAACTCATGGCACCCTTGCTTGAGCAAGTTCAACAGGCCATTGATGAAGTAGCTGCTGAGCGTGGCTTTGATGTCGTCCTAAATACGACAACCTCCATGGGCGATGTCATTATACTGTATGTTGCAGAGGAGCTTCGTGAGCAAAACGACATCACAGATGCTGTGATGGAAAAGCTCGATATGTAAGAGTTGTAAAGGGGAGGAAAATCTAGGAGTACATCCTCCCTTTCTACATGCTGCGCGGCCTAGCTACCTGCTGCCCAGCCTAGCGTACGTTCTTCCGACGATTACGCACATAGTCTTCAAATACAAATCCACCTAGATTACTCAAATCAGAGTAATAGGCCCTTCCTTTGTTTGCATCGGTGAGATCCCGAACAAAATCTTGCAAGATGGGATCACGAGCAATCATAAACGTGGTGATCTCGATGCCACTTCGTCTACAAACAACCGCCTCATCAAGGACTCGATTAATAATGCGTCGGTCAAGCCCAAAACTATTCTTGTAGAAAGACCCGTTCTTTTCAAACATACAAGAAGGCTTCCCGTCTGTAATCATAAAGATTTGTTTATTGGAGTTCTTTTTCCGCTCCAACAAGTGACGTGCTACTTGTAATCCCTGCAAGGTGTTGGTGTGGTAAGGCCCAACTTGCAAGTAGGGGAGGTCTTTGATGTCAATATTCCAGGCATCATTCCCAAAGGCTACAATATCTAGGCTATCCTTTGCATACTGATTCATGATCAGTTCAGAGAGTGCCATGGCTACTTTTTTGGCAGGGGTAATGCGATCTTCGCCATACAAAATCATGGAGTGACTTAAATCGATTAGAAGAACCGTTGAGACAGAAGTGAAATAATCTTGTTCAAACACCTGAACGTCTTCTTCGGTTAAATTCATCGTGTCCAATGAGCTATGCTGGAGCATATTGAGCATAGTCCCAACATTATCCATGTTGGAGAGGTCATCACCCACTTGCCAGCCACGTGTTTCGGGTAATCGCTCAAGCCCTTTTCCTGAGAAGCTGGTTTTGTGATTTCCCGCGCCACCTTTGTTTAAATGACGATAAATCTCCTCAAGGGATCTTTTACGAATACTTAGTCCCATCTTCGCGGAGGGTACCATGACAGATTGCTCATCATCCATTTTAATGAACCCTTTGCGCTGTAATTCGTCAATAAACTCACCAATTCCCATGGGTGGGTCGAGCTTATCTGTAACTTTATACTCCTTGTCTAGATCCGTTAACCAGCGAATGGCTTGCGATACATCACCCCCTGCAATAGAGAGCAATTGCTGAAATAAATCAAATAACGTATCAAACGAGGATTGATTTCCTTGTTCTTCAAGCGCCATTTCCCAATCTTTGTATCGTATATGGATCATGAATCTCCTTTTAAACCATCTAATCTCCATTTAGAACAACAGTTTTGGAGTGAGGGTTTCAATCGAATTATGGGGCTTGACGAGGCAGGCAGGGGGTGTTTGGCAGGCCCTGTAGTAGCGGCTGGCGTTGTGCTACCGATCGGACAAACGATTGAGGGCGTCACCGATTCCAAAGCTTTGACTCCAAAGCAGAGAGACGAGTACTATGATCAAATCTATGCCACAGCGACGGTTGTACGAGTGTGGTCTCAACCAGTTGAAGTGATTGAAGAGCTCAATATTTTGCATGCGTCACTCGATGCCATGCGACATTGTGCAGAGGATGAAGATCCTGCTCCTGACCTTTTACTCGTTGACGGGAATCAACGTGTACCTACCTTAATTCCTCAGCAAACTATTATCAAAGGGGATGCCAAAAGTGCCTCCATCGCGGCAGCTTCCATTATTGCGAAAGTGACTCGAGATCGTTTGATGGAGCAATTATCGAATCAATACCCAGTCTATGATTGGGCGACGAACAAAGGATATCCCACTCGAGCACACCGTGAGGCGATAGCCACCCATGGGATTACACCCCATCACAGGCCAAGTTTCCGACTGATACGGTGAGTCCTGGGCTGAGCTGCCTTCACGACGTGTTGCGCTATCACATACGGCATGCGCACTAGCGATAGATGGAAAAGGAGCGCTTGTTTCGATCAAAATTAAGCGCAATGGCAATCATAATGGAATTGGTGAGCATGGACGAACCTCCATAGCTGACAAACGGAAGTGGAACCCCAATCACGGGTAGGAGTCCGGTAGAGCTGCCAATATTTATCAAAAAATGAAAGAAGTAGACAGCTACGAACCCTAGGATGACCGTTTGAGAATAGGGATGGCTTTGGTCACCCATCATTTGTAGCATGGTCCAAAAAAGTCCAAGAAACGTCATTAATACAAACCCGGCCCCCAAAAACCCCCATTCTTCACCGATCACACAAAAGATAAAATCCGTCCATTGCTCGGGCAGGTACCGTAGTTGAGTTTGGGTGCCTTCCATAAATCCTTTGCCAAAAAGGCCGCCAGACCCAAGAGCTGTTTTTGCTTGTAATACATTCCAACCCGCTCCTTGAGGGTCTAGTTCGGGTTGTATAAACGTGCGAATCCGGGCAACTTGATAGGGTTGCAAGACAGCTTCAAGCCCAATCTGGATAAAGAGTAGTACACTGGCTCCAATCGCAAGGGATGCCAATACTTGCCAGCGCGGTTGTTGCATCGAGAATATAATGGCAGTCAAAATAATCCCAATGGCCAATCCAAACCCCCAGTGATATAGTGCAGCATACCCTACGAGTGGAGGTATCATTAGGAGCAACACGATACCTTTTGGAAATCCTGACCAAAAGAGAATGACAGGGTAAAGAGCAACAAAAATTAGCGCAGTCCCAAGATCATTTTGAAGGAGTAATAACCCAATGGGGAGGGCAAAAAGACCCGTAACCACAGCAAAATGGCGTGGTTTGGTAAGGGTGAGCTCACGCTGGGACGATATATAGAAGGCGGTCGCCATGATCAAAATAGGCTTCATGACTTCGCCAGTCTGCAAATTGAATCCAAAGAGTACAATCCAGCTTTGAGCCCCATTCACCTCCTTGCCAACCCATAACGTGGCGATCATGAGTAGAATCCCAATGGGATAAGCAATGCGAGAGAGCATGATGAGTACTCGCGGATTCAAAAACTGAATCACAATCATGACCACGACAGATAAACCTATGACCAACAACTGTTTCGAAAATGTAGACTGAATGGATGCTGGTAAAAATTGAGACACGGGTCCTTGTGTTGCGCTATAAATCGCCACCAAGCCGATGCTACATAGCATCATCCACAGACCTAGCAAACTCCACCGAGTATCTTGAATGGGATTCATGGCGTCACCCCATCTTCTTCATCATTCTCACCATTCTCATCATCCTCGTCAGGGTCTGGAGGTACATACGCATCCACATGTCGTTCGACATATGCTCTATTTGTTGTCCCAGTAAGCGCCTTCTCAATGAGTAACGAGCCAATGGGTGCTGCGGATACTGACCCAAATCCCCCATTTTCCATAAACACCACCACGACTACTTGTGGATCATTGACTGGGGCAAAGGCTGTAAACCACCCATGATCCTGCCCACGAGGATTCTGCGCCGTCCCCGTTTTGCCTGCAATCTCCAATTCAGGGACCTCGAGCAGCCAAGAAACGACACTATTCTGCACAGCCGCTCTCATGCCTTTGTGAATGGGCTCGAGGGTACTTTTTTCTATCCACGTAACTGGGGTTGATGGGTACTCAAGAATCTCTCTCGTGGCTCCCCCAACAATGCGCTCGCTCACCAAATGGGGTGTCACCCTTTGACCTCCATTTGCAATCAACGAGGTAGTGACCGCGAGTTGAATGGGCGTCACAGAAAACACCCCCTGGCCAATCCCCAGATTAATCATATCGCCTAATCCCCACCGCTTAGGACCAAATAGTTGGTTCATTCTCGACGAATCGGGGACAATCCCTCGACTTTCACTTCCTAGATCAATGCCCGTTGGCTGCCCTAATCCTACATCCCGAAGGTAGCCAGCCCATTCATCTAGCTTGCCTTGTCGAGCGATTTGCTCCATTAACTCAAAAAAGTAGGTGTTGCTTGAAAAGGCCAATGAGCTTTCAAGTGTATACTCACCAGGAGGGGCTAAATCCGCATAATCACGACCCAAACGATATGTTCCTGTATTTTGAATCACAGTCTCTGGAGTAATGAGCCCCATGTGTTGACCGATGATGCCCATTAAGGGTTTGAGGGTGGACCCTGGGGGTTGAGAGGCCGAGGTAACGCGATTAAATAAAGGAGTAAGGGAGTCCGTGTTAATTTCTGCCCAGTACTCACGATCCAGTCGACCTGCAAGGCGAGCCAAATCGATGTCTGGAGAGCTCACAAGGGCTAAAAGTGCCCCATTAGAAGGGTCCATGACGACAGCAGCCCCTTTTGAATCCCCCATGAGTCGCTCTGCATAGGCTTGAAGGTCTTCATCGAGGGTTAGAACCAGATCATCCCCCCGTGGAGGATTACGCCGTTCATTCGAGGCGAGTGTGTATTCACCCAACGATTGTCCTAGCGCATTCACGCGATAATATCGCTCACCAAGCCCCCCACGAAGCATAGGATCGTATACCAGCTCGAGTCCACTCTTGCCGATTTTATCGCCAAGTCGAATGGATTCAGAGCCTCGTGTTTCTTCCAAATCGGCTTCACGTAAATACCCAAAAACATGGGAGGCTCGTGCACTTGAGGGATAATTGCGTTTATCCTGTTGACGAAAACCTATCCCTGGCAGTCTCCACCGATTTTCTTCCAAGAGGGAATATGGACCAAACGGGACCTCTGCAGCCAAGACAGAAGGGCGATGTCTAGAATAACGCCTAGCTCGATCGATCCGATTGATGTACTCATCGATCTCAATATCCAGAATTGAGGCAATCTGTTGATTGTTGGACGTATCGTAGTCTATAGGCGTGATGGTAACGGTAAAAACGGGTTGGTTTTCGACTAAAATCTCTCCGTTTTTGTCATAAATCGTCCCACGAGTGCCTGCAATCGTTTCGAGTCTCAGAGCATTTTGTTGACTCAACGGTTGATATCTCTCATACTCAAAGACCTGGATTTGAATCAGGCGGAAGAATAAGGCACCCCACAAAACCACCACAATCCCAAGTAGGATCCGACGAAGCAATTGGACTTGTGCGTGGTCGTGGGTTTTCATGAAGGAGAGATCACATTAACGATATAACCAACGATGACGGTATAAACGGAGGTTCCTAGAATAAAAACCCAAACAGGTTGAGCAAGATCAACTCCATTTGTAAACAAGGTTGTGAGTGCAAAAAGGCTCGATTTTAGCAGAATAAATCCAAACAAAAGGGTCAAGTATTGCCAATCGAGTAGCTTTATCTCGCGAAATCTCTCAAAAACACCATACAGCAAGATGACTGCGCCGGTGTAGGCAAACATGTTCAGCCCCCATTGATCTGTCATCGCATCCAACAAAAAGCCTACGACTGCAGCAAACCACGTACTCTGAAAACGAGGATAGGCGAGCATTACCCACACGAGATAAATAGCCATTAAATCGAGACTCACCCTCGCAATCGTGACATGTTGAAAGAGCATGACATAGCTCAATAGCATACCTATCCCAAGGAAAATCATTCGTGCAAAAGAGGTTTGATTCATGGATTCACCTCCCCCCGTAAAACAGAATCTTGGGAGTTGAGTACAACAAACCCTTCCGCGAGTCGATTCAGATCGACCGAAGGCGTAACTGTAATCACCCAGGACGATTGATCGGGCTGTCGCTCCACCGATTCTACAATACCTATAGGAATATTTTCGGGGAATTGTTCGCTAAATCCACTGGTGACCACCTGTTGACCAAGCTGGACAGGAATCGTAAGAGGCACATAATCCAAGATCATCGATTGGTTGTTTTGCAGGTCCCACCGGATAATCCCAGTCGCACGCGAGTCTAGAATTTTTGCACTCACGCGAAAATTTGGATGAGAATAAAACATCACTTGGGCGCGGTGTCTAGTGGTCAAAATGACTCGGCCTACAATACCTTGCGGATGAATCACAGGATTTCCAAGTCCTACATTAAGCTCAGACCCCGCTGTGATACTGCCCGTTGGGTTTGGGCTAAAAATCGATTTTGACTGAAATTGAACAGGGAGTAGGTCCAAAGTTGAACCATCCTGGAAATTAATGAGATCTCTGAGAATGGTGTTTTGAGTCTCAGCACTTCGAAGTCGATTGAGTTCGTCTTGCAACAAAATATTTTGTCTCTGGAGCTCCCGATTGGTGTTGAGTGCTTGTCTAAAGACCCTAACATTGGATAGTGGGGCTTCAAGCCGACTAACAACCGCAAGAGAACCTTGACGAAGATTGGCTAAACCATCGTCAAATCGAAGGACCATGATGAGGATCGACAGCAAAAGAAGAAAGGCCCCCAAAAGTGTGTCACGACCAAAAAAACCATTGGACGGCTGGGCCATAAAGAGAATCTAGTTAGGAGACGACGTTTCGGTAGTAGTCGAGGTGTTCCAAAATTAAGCCCGTTCCACGCACGACAGCCGTAAGTGGGTCCTCTGCCACATGAACAGGAAGTTGTGTCTCATCCATAATCCGTTTATCAAGATTTTTGATGAGGGCGCCACCACCTGTGAGCATAATACCTCGATCTAATATATCAGAAGATAATTCTGGAGGGGTTTGCTCAAGGGCTTGCGATATGGCATCAACGATTGTATTGATGGATTCAGACAAAGCATCGCGAACTTCTTCTGAGGAGACGACACGTGTTTTTGGTATCCCATTGACAAGATCGCGTCCTTTGATGGTGAGTTCGATTTCTGAGTCCAGTGGGGTGGCAGAGCCAATTTCGCACTTCACACGCTCAGCAGTTCTCTCTCCAATCAGAAGGTTATGCACCCTGCGGAAATAATTAATAATGTCATCATTCAGCTCATCCCCACCCAATCTAACAGATTGAGCATAGACGATCCCAGACAATGCTATGACCGCAATTTCAGTGGTACCGCCTCCGATATCAACAATCATACTCCCTACAGGCTCCTGGACGTTTAGCCCAATTCCAATCGCTGCTGCCATAGGTTCATCGACAAGGTAGACTTCTTTGGCTCCGGCATGCTCAGCACTATCGCGCACGGCACGACGCTCCACCTCAGTGATTCCACTTGGGACACAGACCACCATTTGACGGGTTGTTGAATACCATTTCATCTTCACCTTCTTGATCATCCCCCGGATCATCATTTCAGCGACTTCGAAATCTGAAATCACCCCATCTCTCAAGGGTCTAACCGTATAAATATCTTGGTGCGTCTTCTCGTGCATCAAACGGGCTTCTTGCCCAATCGCGACGGGCTGTTTGTCCTTGTTAAGGGCAACAATGGAGGGCTCATTGAGCACAATTCCTTGATTTCGGGCATAGATCAGCGTGTTCGCTGTGCCCAAATCTATCGCGATATCGGTGTAAAGCTGATCAAAGATGCCCTGAGATTTCTCTTTCGATCCATCTGCAGAGGTCCATTTCTTTTGGGTTCCAAAAATAGAATCTAATAATCCCAATCCCTACTCTCACATTCGTGTTATATACAGTTAGGTTGAAAGTACGCCTTTTGGCACTTAGATGGAATGATTTGCTGTGGAATCCCCAAATCAGTGTCTAAAGTGGCGTTTCCCAGTCATAATCATCGTTATATCATGTTTTAAAGCCGCTTCAAGCACTTCATCATCACGAACACTCCCACCAGGTTGAATAATTGTCTGAATTCCGTGGGTTGCCGCAAGGTCCACATTATCGGCAAAAGGGAAAAAGGCGTCAGAAGCCAAGACAGCTCCTTGCAAATTGTGACCATACTGTTTGGCCTTTTCTAGAGCTTGTCTCACAGCATCTACACGGCTTGTTTGACCCGTGCCAATTCCAATGAGCTGTTGTCCATTGCAAAGCACTATGCCATTGGACTTGACATGTCGAGTGATTTTCCATGCAAAAGCCGCTGTTTGTTTGGTTTCGTGATCGAGTAACTCATCCTGGATAAAATCAAATTCTTGAGCATCTAAGGCGTCGCGTTGCTGAGCAAGAATTCCATCCAACATGCTCTGGATATGGAGTGGATCACTTGGATACTTTTTGAGGCGAACCAAGCGACGATTCTTTTTCTGCGTCAGTAGTAGTTCGGCCTCTTTGCTAAAATCTGGAGCCACAACCATTTCAGAGAAAATTTCATCCAGCGCCGATGCAGTTTCAGCGTCAATCTCTCTATTGAACAATAAGATGCCGCCAAAAGGGGAGGTAGGATCTGAGGCATAGGCTTTTGTCCACGCTTCATGGACGGTAGAAGCGGTGGCGACTCCACAGGGGACCGTATGCTTAAGAATGGCACAGGTTGGTTGAGCCTCGACGAATTCAGAGAGGAGTCGAAGGCCAGCATCCAAATCAAGGATATTGTTAAAGCTCAACTCTTTTCCATGAAATACATCCACAAGGTGATCTAAATTGCCATAAAATGAAGCGTCTTGGTGTGGGTTTTCACCATATCGAAGGACATGCTGTGGAGAGGCGTCAATGGTTAAGGTGGATAAAAATTCTGCTTTTGTTGGGCCCTGCGTGGATTGCTCTGGTGCTACGTGGCTTGATTCTGCATCGCGGCCTTTCGTAGAACGGCCCATCATCCAGGTCGATATCGCAGCATCATACTGAGCCGTTTGCTGGAATGCCTTGGAGCTTAAGTCTTGTCGTGTGGGCCAGGAGATTCCCCCTGTGGACGCAAGTTCATCCACTATCCCTTCATAATCGGAAGGATCACATACCACAGCTTTGAAAGCAGCATTTTTTGCAGTTGCCCGAATCATGGTTGGTCCGCCAATGTCTATGTACTCAATCAAATGTTGAAAATCAGCATTGGGATGTTTGGCTAATGTCTGTTGGAATGGATACAGATTCACAACCACAAGATCAATTGGAGTAATGCCATGCGACACAAGGTCAGCATCGTCATCTGGGTGACCGGTTCGATGAAGAATGGCTCCATGAACGAGTGGATGTAACGTTTTGACGCGTCCACCTAAAATCTCAGGAAACCCTGTGATTGCAGATACATCCGTCACCTCAACCCCAGCCGCTCGCAACGTCGCAGCTGTTCCACCCGTGGAAAGGATCTCTACACCTAACGCCTGCAATTGTTTGCCAAATTCTTCAAGCCCTGTCTTATCTGAGACAGAAACTAAAGCTCTCCGAATAGGCAGTGAATCAATGGGCGGTTGCAAAGGTTGACTGGAGGGTTCCATAATCTTCTAATGTTGTTTGTATCGTGATGGGGTAAAGTGTATGCTCAAGCATGAGTACGGCTGCTGCAAGTTCTTTTGGAGTGCAGTTAGCAGGAATCGATAGGCGTGCTTGTGCAAGAATGGGGCCTTCATCATAATGGTCAGTGACCAAATGTACAGTGCACCCAGACTCAGTTTCGCCCGCTTCAAGGACCGCTTCATGGACTCGAATTCCATAAAATCCTTTCCCCCCAAACTTTGGCAAAAGGGAGGGGTGAATGTTAAAGACAGGCCCTGAAATAACATCGAGTATGGTCGAAGGTAATTTTTGCAGGTATCCAGCAAGGACACCAAAGTCAGGTCTCATCGACTCCACGACGTTGGTTAACTCTTCGTCTAATGATGTTGGCAAATTAGTTGATCCCGATCCTTTTTGGGGGAGAACATGCACTGGGATATCTCGATCAAGTGCTTTGTCAATAGCCCCAATCTGGGGTCTAGAAGCAATGAGCCCCACACACGTTGCTTGAAGATCGCCTCGCTCAATGGCCTTCATTATCGATTCAAAATTTGAACCAGAACCAGAAGCAAAAGCTACGAAGCGAGGAATTGGGTTCTTGGCTTGCGCTTCCTCGCCCATAATTAATCAGTGAGGAAAACTTTGTAATTATTAAAGCTCCATGAAATCTGCTGAATCATAATTTTCACACTTGTTGCAATGGGAATTGCAAAGAGCATGCCAAGAAGCCCTGCAGTTTCTGCACCAATTAAAATGATAAATAATACAGCAACAGGATGAATGTCAGCTGACTTAGAAAAAATGAGGGGCTGCAATAGTGAGTTATCGATGATTTGCACCACAAAAACGACGGCCATGCAGGCAAACGCAAGATTAAAATCGCCTTGTGTCTCTACAATGGAAACAGAAAAGGAGAGCAGATACCCAATAATAGGACCTAAATAGGGAATAGAGTTGGCAAGACCCATCGTAATGCCAACGCTTAAGGCATTATTAAGTCCTACGATGGAAAGTCCGATGACAGAGAGAGTCGCAACGACAAAACTTTGGAATAAGACGCTCTTAAAGTAGGTACCCAGTCTATTTTCAATTTTGTTAATCACCGTTAAAGTCGTCTCAAAGTACTTATTAGGGATAAGCTGAAGAATGTCACGGCGAATCTTTGCCCCATCTTTAAGGAAGAAAAAGGTGGCAAAGGGAATCACAAGAATGGCTGAAAAGACGTTGGTGAAGATGCCAAATGCACCCGCGACAATATCAGGGACTTGGTTGGTATCAAAAATTCTTTCTCGCAGATTTTGGATGTTATCGGTGAGAAATTGTTGAGGGATAAAATCAAATCGGGCTACCAAGACAGCTTGTACTTCGGTGATGATATACTCAATGTTGCGAGTATTCAACTCAGAAGCCAAGTTGACCATCTGAGAGTATAAAATTGGGAAGACATTGTAGGAAGCCCAGACCACAAGTCCGGTGAACGCAATAAG
>JAQCBZ010000035.1 GCA_027621355.1 Bacteroidota bacterium
CTTCGCCCGCATCAAGAAATCAGACAGCTTTCATGGGGCGACTTTAGTGATGGACTCGATTACATCTCATTGTCTGGAAAGAGGAACAAAAGCGGACGGAACAGAATCGTCCCTGTCTCCCCGTACATCCGCCAACACCTTCAGCCCAGTGGACGCACTCACAACATCTTTACAGGCTCTGAGGAGCCATTTAATGCCTGTTATTTCAAAACGCTGTGGAGTCGCTACAAGAAGCAATCGAAGCTCTTAGAAGCCAACCAAACGCTTTACAGCTTTCGCCATACTGGAGCGATTGAAGTCTACAAGAAGACCAAAGACATCGCTGTGGTTCAACAAGTGATGGGGCATGCGAGCATGCAGGTGACACTGGGGTATCTGCGGAATCTTGAAGTTCCTGTGTTGAGGGTAGAGGATATGCCATCTTAGTAATTAAATTGTGGCAAAATATCAATCGAAATGAGATTAGCGCGAATCATCGATGACTTAGGGGTTTGGGAAAAGAGTGCTTTTGTGAAGTTGCTGGAAAACCTCGCGGAAGAAAGTGGCAAAACCAAAGAGGTTGACGCGATATTAATGAAGTCATCTGGGGATGATCTGAAGAAAGCAGAGGGTGAGGATATCTCAGCTGTCTTCCAATTACTTGAAAAGGAATTTACAGAACACTTGAATCAAGCGTTTCAGAACTGTTCCAATCAATTCGATTTGCTATTTGATGTCATTGGGCGTGATGGTAACGCCATGATGTCCGCGGTATGGTTTTCAACGCTATATACAAAGGCAATCAAGGACACCAAGAAGAACGCAAAGCAGATGAAGTCTGTCCTTGAAGGAGACATTACGGAGCTGACTGAAGAGCGAATTCGAGCATATCGTGTGTTTCATGCGTGTTTAAAAACAGCTTTTGAAAATGATATCGCAAATAACCTCGATCCAAAAATCACCAGTGATGAGCAGTCCATTCTAGCCACGCTTGCTTCAGCGCTGAATCTATCTGCTCACGAAGCGAATCTATTGAATTACACCGTAATTCCCTTGAATGCGCGTGAAATAACAGAGGTTTCTGATGAGTTGGTCCGTCTAGGTGTGATTTTCGTGATTAGAAAGACAGGGAAAGTTTATGTGGCTGATGAAATCGTCAGAGTTCTTAGGAAAGTACGAGGGCGTGAGGTAGGTGATAAGTACTTCAAAAGAATGCTCAAATTATTGAAGGACCCTGAGATTAATAATATCTGCAAGGCCCATGGAATGCTAATGCGCGGAATAGAACGCGAAGAGAAAATTCAAAATATCATTGATGAAGGGCTCTCCTTCACAAAGGCCCTTTCAGAAGATCTCCACAAAGAAGGTAGTTCAGTCAATGACAGGAAGAAGCGGATCAATGAATTGTGCGAACTAGGGTTGCCTGATGTGAAGTTGACAGGCGCAACCTTAGACCAGAAAGTCGAGAGCCTCATTCATCATTTCGATGCCGTTGATCGTGAGTCAAGGATAGGGATAAGTATGGAAGGATTCGATCATCTCGTTCGAGACCTTACAGAGTTCTTTCCTCAAAAATTTAAGTTATGGTTGAAGAATGAATTTGAACTTCAAGAAGAGGACGAGCTCATTACCGCGGAATTCTTGCACGACTTCAATATCAAGCCACGGGACATCTTGGAAGTTATTGAGTCAAAAGAGCTTTCTCGATTCATTAAAGACAAGGGTATCAAATCTCGCGGCTTGAATATCTTGAATGTTCTGGACTCATACAAGGACACCCAGAATCTGTTTTTCGAAAACTATGAAGCCATAGCAAGAAGGGACTTGAACGTCCTGAAGGAAGCAGGTATTAACGTGAAAGAGGCAGAGCTTGGTTCAAAATTCGAAGACATCACTCAACTGATGCTTCAGGATCTTGGGTTCAACGTGGATATGCAGTTGCGTAATACCGTCAACACCAAGCGCGACAAGGTAGATATCCTCGTAAATCTTGGAAGCTCACAGGTTATGCTCGTAGAGTGTAAAACCTCTAAAGACAGCACCTACAATAAGTTCTCTTCAATCATTAGGCAGCTAAAAGCCTACAAGGAATTGTTGGAAGGAAAGGGCCTGCATGTGGTGAAGGCGCTGATTGTTGCGCCAGACTTTTCAGAAGACTTCATCGCAGATGCTGAACTTGAATACGAGTTATCTCCCTCACTATTAAAGGCTGGGCAGCTTAGAACAATCCATACGGCATTCAAACAACAATTCAAGCATGCGGCATTGCCAGCGAAGTTGCTTTCGCATGCGCGAGATGTGGTAATAGATGCAGATCGAGTCGTTAAGTCTATGAGCCGTTAAGGACTGTCTGTAGATAAGGGCCGCTTGAATCCATGGGTGCTCATAGAGTGCTGAACCTACAGAATTACAGTTTCATAGGTTGTTTTTGAGTATCTTGTTAGTGATTTAAACCAAATCACTTGATCATGCGCTGGATATTCCTTGCACCGTTTGTGGTGCTTAGTAGCTTCTGTTTAGGGCAGGTGCCTGATTATGTCCCACAAAATGGGCTTATTGCTTGGTATCCATTCAATGGCAATGCAGATGATGAGAGCGGAAATGGAAATGACGGGGAAAATCTTGGCGCTTTTCCAGTTGCAGATAGAAATGGCGAGTCGAACTCAGCATATGGTTTTGGGGGTGGTGCCAAAATCCATCTTCAAAGTCTTGAATCAATTGATTGGGGTTACACCCCTTTGACTCTCTCAGCTTGGGCTCATCATGAAGGCCAGTCAGATGTTAATGCAGTTATTGTGCGATATGACGACTGCGTTTCGAGTTATGTCTGGGGTGTAACCATACAGGACTATGGAAATGACTTGGTCTGTTACGACCACAATAGGTTCCAAACGAATCATGATATAGTTGTCAACCCTTTCACCCCGTCAGGATGGACGCATTATGTATTCGTGAAAGACCCTGATAATGGTATCAATAAGGTCTACGTGAATGGAGAGCTCCTCGAGACCGTTTCATTTGCATCCCCACTCTCTCCAAGCGGAGAAGGATCGCCACAGCTTTATGTGGGTTCGTGTGGAGGATGGGCTCATGGTTTCGTTGGCTCCATTGATGATATCGCATTTTTTGATCGCTCATTGACAGACGACGAAATTGAGATTTTATACAACGGCATTCTGCCAGTTCTGGGTTGTACTAATCTTCAAGCCTGTAATTACAATGAGGTAGCGAACGAGGATGATGGGAGTTGTGAATTCGTGAGTTGTCATTGCCTCGATGGAACTATTTGGAGCGACGAATTAGGAGGCTGTATCCCAGCAACCACCTGCCCTCAAGATCTCGATTATGACGGTGTAGTGGGTGTCAACGACTTGATGAATTTGCTGTCCGCATTTGGAACTCCTTGCGACCCACCAGTCGCTGAATGGACCTGCGGTGACCCAGTCTCTTACCATGGCTACGATTACGAGACAGTCTTGATTGGAGAGCAGTGTTGGTTTGCTGAAAATTTGAGGACGGAGTTGTACCAGAATGGGGATTCGATCATCACTAATCTGAATAACGATGAATGGAGTCAGACATTAATTGGTTCATTGGCTCAATACGCGAATAATGAAGCCAATTCAATGGTTTATGGCCTTCTTTACAATTGGTATGCTGTGGAAGACGAACGAAAATTGTGCCCTGTCGAATGGCATGTTGCGACGGATGGTGAGATAACAATAATGGAAATTGAGCTGGGCATGAGTGAATCAGAGGTCAACAACTTTGGTGCTCGAGGTACTGAGGGAATAGGAACAATTTTGAAGTCATCACCTGATGATAACCCGCCGTGGGATGGCACAAACGAAACTGGCTTTTCTTCTTTGCCTAGTGGATATCGTCACGAAGGTGGTTGGTTCGCTTACGCTGGGAGCCGTTTTTACTTATGGTCATCTTCCTCAATTAATCTTCAGCAGGCGTACCACAGACAAATCAACAGTTCGATAGTTACGAGAGGTGTTGCACCCAAAAATATTGGCTTCTCTGTTCGTTGCGTAAAAGACTAAACAATGAAACACCTGCTCACAATCATAAGCTGTTTTGTCGTGCTCTCGATGAGTGCTCAGGTGCCTGACTATGTTCCACAGGATGACTTGGTCGCATGGTATGACTTTGCAGATGGAGCGTGTGACGCGTCAGGACTTGCAGGTTGTTTTGAGTTAATTGATGGAGCCTACATAGGAGAGGTGGAGGGTTCAGATGACCTGGCTCTTAGGCTTGATGGGAACTACGCGCAGCTTCCAGCTGACCCCAACTTCAATTTATCTGTATTCACGATTGCATTTCGTTACCTCTTTGACGAGGGATCACGGATGCGAATGTGGAAGGGAAACCCTGATTATCCAGATGATGTGAATTATACCATCGCAAGCGATGAAGCCTCTGATAATGACAACTTTCGCTATACAGAGAACTGCGACTTGATTCTAGATTACTCGTCAAATGGGTTCTCTGCTGATGACTTCGAATCACCAGAAGTTTGGTTGAACGTGGTTGTTACGCGATCGAGCACAGGGGTTGTCTCACTAAACACGTCGAACAGTTCAGATGTATTCACGGGAACCCCTACTATATGCAACGAGACGCAACCCATTCGAATTGGACATTGGTGGGATGGCGACCCAAGTCCTTCCTTTGGTTGGGTTGACCATCTAGGTTTTTGGTCGACAGTCTTGTCTGAATTAGAGATAGCACAGTTGCTTCAACGCGAGTTGGTTTCGATTGGGTGTACAGATGTCAATTCGTGCAATTATGATCCTCTTGCCGAGTTTGATGACGGTTCATGCGTTCCTGCTGGGTGTATGGATGTCGACGCGTGTAACTTTAATTCTGAGGCAGGTTGCGATGATGGGAGCTGTTTGGTCTTAGACCCACTTCTTTGCGATGCTGACTCGATTATTGAGGTTGACCTCTGCGGTCAAGATTCAATCCAGCTTGGATTTGTATCAGGTGAACTACAGTCATTTATTCCGCTGACTCAACTTAACTGGAAATCAAGTTGTGAATTTCAAGAAGGTTGGAATCATGCTGACTTTGACGACACATTTTGGAACGCGCCAATCCAAACCGTTTGTGGAGGATCTACGAGTGGCAATCAACTCGCTGCTCAGTATTTAGATTGTGGAGGCGATGATCACATGATTTGGGCTGGGGATTGCAGCAGTTCGTACTTCAGATTTCCTCTTGTGTGGGATGGTAACTCCCCTCTTTCTATAGAACTGGGTGCTGATGATTCTTTTGAAGTTTTTCTCAATGGAGAATTCGTTTTTGAAGGGGCTGGATGGGAAACATGTTATCTAGTAGATCTATTCCAGAATGCAATAGTTGGTGAGAATCTCTTGGCAATTGAGACGGCAGATATAGGATCCTGTAAAGGCTTGTTTGGAAAGGCATACGGACCTTCGTTTCAACAAAACTTCCTTTGGTCGACAGGACAAACTTCAAGTCAAATCTGGGTCGACAGCCCTGATATTTACACCGTTGATTCGTTCGAAGAGGATGTCACAGTGGCATTCATCGTGACCAGTGATAACATCCAAGGGTGCACTGATGGGAGCGCCTGCAATTACGATGAACTTGCTGAATGCGATGACTCAAGCTGCGTTTATCCGTTACTAGGAGGTGATTGCTCGCTTGGAGCTGTTTCGTGTGGGCAAGGTACCGTCTGGGATTCGACCAATCAAGTTTGTATCCCCTCACCCTCAATCTGCAACGATGGCACCTACTGGGATGACGAAACCCAAACTTGTATGCCCATCAACTCGTGCCCAGAGGACCTCAACTACGATGGCATCGTAGGGGTCGCGGACTTGCTCACATTGCTTTCTTCGTTTGGCACCCCTTGCGATCCACCATTCGCTGAGTGGACTTGCGGTGACCCAGTCTCTTACCATGGCTACGATTACGAGACAGTATTGATTGGAAGTCAGTGCTGGTTTGCTGAGAACTTGAGAACCAATTTTTACGGTAATGGAGAGCCAATACCCACCAACTTGTCTGACGAGAATTGGTTTTCTACTAATCAAGGCGCATTTTCCTATTGCGATGATAATGTGTCGATTGCGAATGCTTCTGGAAACCTCTACAACTGGTGGGTCATAGAGGATTCTAGAGGAATCTGTCCTTCATTTTGGTCTGTGCCTAGCGATGATCAATGGATGCAACTAGAAGTCTTTCTAGGGATGCCAGACGATGAACTTTATAATGAAGGTACCAGGGGTACTACTGAAGGGAGCGCACTTAAGAGCGCAACTTGGGGTGGTAATAACACTACTGGATTCTCTGCAATTCCTGGAGGAAATAGACACTTTTTAGGTTTTTATCAAAACTGTGACGATTGGGCTCATTTCTGGACTTCATCAGAATATGGTGGAAGTAATGCTTGGGAACGTCAATTGTACTACTCAAGCAGTGGTATCGTGCGACATGAAAAATCGAAATCAAATGGTCAGTCTATTCGCTGCATAAAAGACTAAACAATGAAACACCTGCTCACAATCATAAGCTGTTTTGTCGTGCTCTCGATGAGTGCTCAGTTCATCCCACAGCCAAATGCATACAATCCTGATTCGAATAATGATGGTACAGTTGGTTCTGAGGATTTACTAGGGTTGCTATCGCTGTATGGCAATCCATTTAACAATGACGATTCCGTTGAGGTTGTAACACTTGATTGGGGTGGGCAAGAAGGCGACACGCTTCAAATTCCTGAGAGTGCGGATATCGTTTACATGCTATCAGGTGGGCAAACAGGACAACCCAGCCATCGATATTATTTATTGCCTGAGGGGATTGGTTACAAGTCGCTGGTGCTTCTTCCTATCAATCAATTTGAAGACTGGGCAGACGTTTGTTTTTGGCATACAACAACTCAGTCCTTCTGGACGGGATATCCTTCAAATGGATTTTCAATAGAGCAGTATATCGATAATCATTCAATGGCCTTCTTCGTAAGAGATCATTTTGGACAATGGAGGAGGAATAATGTTGTGTACTAACGAATAGGCGAAATGAAACACATACTCACTATCATATGCTGTTTTGCAGTGCTCTCGATGAGTGCTCAAACAGACTACCCTTTCCCTTGGAATCCAGATGCTGATTTGGATGGATGGGTGAGCACAGAAGACCTTTTGCAATTGCTCACAGTGTTTGGGACTCAATTTGAACCAGACACATGGGAAACGGACTCGATCAGCGCTGCGGTGGTCCTTGAAGGCAACCACAACTACTTCCAATGCCAGAGCTATTGCAACGACATCGAAGGGAATTGGAGGATGGCTGATTTGGATGCTTTTGGACGCCATTTCGACCTAGCGAGCAGCGTCTCTGCATACTTCTGGGTGAATGGCAATGACAAGCTTAATTCAAGCGATTTCGCTTACGACACCTATCAGCTTTACGGACCTACTGGAGACATGGCCAATGTAAGCGTGAGCAACTTCTCTCAGGCCAAAAAATGCATGTGCTACATTCTGGCGAACCCAGCTCTAGAATTCTCTTTGTACGATGAGTGCGGTGTGTTGCATGGTCCTGGCGCGATTTATGAATGTGGGTGTAGCGAGCGACCTGAAGGAGACTGTGATTGCAATGGGAACGAGATTGATGCTACGGGCGAGTGTGGAGGGGCGTGTCTTGTAGATGAAGATGGTGATGGCGTTTGCGATGATGTCGATCCTTGCATAGGTCAATTAGATGAGTGCAACATTTGTAATGGCCCAGGTGCGATCTATGAATGTGGTTGTACTGAAATCCCAGTAAGTAATTGTGACTGTGATGGGAATCAATTTGATGCAATTGGTGTTTGCGGTGGTGATTGCTTAGAAGACGCAGATGGAGATGGCGAGTGCGATCTGTATCCTGCTGGCCCCTGTGAGTACGAAGAGACATTGACGTATCACGATGAGCAGTATGCAATAATTGAAATTGGTGATCAGTGCTGGTTTGCAGAAAACCTTCGCACTTCACAGTACAGTGACGGAAGCAACATTATCACTGGATCATTTGACCTTTGGGAGGATAATTTTCTTGTCAGTGCCGTGTGCCAGCCGCATCCTACACAAGTCAGTTTAACAGGGTATTACTACAATTGGGTTGCCGCCAATTATGGCCTTCTCGTAGAGGGTAAAAATGTATGTCCTGTGGGATGGCATGTTCCAACCGTCGAAGATTTCACGCAGTTAGAAAGCTATTTAGGCTCCAACTCAGGTGGGAAATTGAGAATGGTTGATAATGGTGGCTGGAAGTCTCCTAATTGGCAGGCAACGAATGAAACAGGTTTTAGCTCTCCTGCTTGTGGTTACATGAGATACGTTTCTTTAATGTATGACACGAGCCTTAGAACTAGGTATTTGTTGCAAGTTGAAGGAGGTTTAAGCTGGCCACCTTCTTCCATACCAGTCGCACATTTGACATACAACAATTCAGAAATTCAAATTTCTACAATTTCAGCTTCTGAAGAGGCAGGTCATTCTATTCGCTGCATAAAAGACTAAAACATGAAACGCTTACTCACTATCATAAGCTGTTTTGCAGTGCTCACGACTTAGGTCAGGCAACCTATTGGGGTTGTTGACCCTCTTACCATTGACCTGGATACAGTTCAACTCTGTTATCCAGTTTTTCAATTCTAGATTCAATTCTTGGCGGTCGCACAAGCCCCAGTGTTTGTGGATGTACCTGTGCATGACTCGTGGCATGGCATACAGATTTTCGATGTCGTTGTTTTCGCGATTGAAGTCAATGTGATGCACATCCCAATCAGGAGGCAGCTTTACCCCCTTCATTCGTTCAAAGTAGCTTCTATAATTCATCTAGAAATCGATTCTTGTATCAAGAGTCGAGACTGATTCCGTAATGGATTTACGTTGTTCAAAACAACCATCATGCCATGAATCGAAAAGTTGATTGCACAGAACTAATAGAGCCCCTCAACCCCAAACTGCTCTTTCACTAGCAGCCTTAACTCCTCAGTTACCTCTTCCTCAATCTCCTGAGAGCAGAAGACTGCATCGTATATGATGAACCAGTCATAGTCAGGGAATCTGTCCTGGAGCATGGGGGCAACCAACCCATTGAAGAAATACCCCTCCATCTCTTGCAAGAGGATGGCGAGTCCGCTGGAACGCCGCGACGTACTCAACTGAGCATCAGCATAGCGGTGCACAAAGTCCATAACCGTGGGGTAGGTTTCATACAGCTTCTTACGCACCCCATTAGCTTCGCTAGGATGCTTTTTGCTGTTGGTGAAAAGGACTTTTAACGCTGTGTCTTTTAAAGGGTCTCTGTGGGCCTTAGAAAGCTTCTGATCCGTCGAAAGAATGCTGTAATCCTGACCAAGTCGACTCTCATGCAAGTCACTGTAGAAATCATCTGCTACAACGTTTGCGAAGAAGGGGTAGACGTCGCTTGGGAGCGGAGTCTTGGAGTTGAATAGATCAACTTTACGGTTGATGTGATCCTTGAGTTCGAGGATAGACTTTGGTTTGAGTTCGAGGTAACTCAAGAGCGCAACACACAAGAAAAACACCTGAGCAGATTTCATATCTACCTCCACCATGTCCATCCCATCTCTATCGAGAATATGCTGTCTAAATAGTTTGGGGGTGTTGCAGAGGTTGTGGTGGACTCGCCCTTTCTTCAAGCTCGCTCTGAACCCTCCAGCATCGAATAGTTTGATGAGGTGATTGATCTCTGTCTCGATGTATCGATACTGAGCTAAGCCAAGCTCTTTCCCTTTGTAGACTCCAGCCTGTTCGAGTCGCTCTAATTCGTCTGCAATAGCCTCTTTGTCAATGGTAAGCTGTCCTAAATGTTGGAGTTGATGCTCAACACTTGGATAGGTGGCAATGGCTTTATCAAACTGTTTGTCTTCCCACCGCTGGATCCTTTTTAGCTGTGAAGGTTCAGTTAGTGAAAACTCCTTCAATCTCCCCAACTCAACTTCCATTCTGTAAGGTTTGGTGAGTCGATAACCCTTGCTTCTGACACCAGGGACATAACCATCGTAAACCTCCATAATCCCTAACTCCTTGAGTGGCTCAAACACAATCTGCTTGTAGCTCATTCCATACAGCGTTTGGCAGTCAGCGCTGTTCAGGTTGATATACCCATTCCTTTTTTTTGCATCCTCCTCTTGGAGGACCTTCCTCGTTAAATAACTGATAAGGAATAGTTGCTTTGCATGGTGGGCTTCAGTGGGGCTTTGGAGGCCCCCTTTCGCCCTCATGACTTCCAGTACTCCTTGTGTGATGTAAATGGGAAAGGCTTTAATCATGTTCCCCTAAGCTAGAGAGGAGGGCCCACATATGTCATATTTTCTGAGACGAGTATTTCACATGAATTAGACAGAGGAAATACGAAGCTGGGGATAATACATATCTGACGTCGCAAAGGCTGTCAACAGGAAACAGATTACTCGAACCCCGTGGGTCTGAATTTCATCGAAATCGCCTGAGGTTTTTAGCTTTTTATGGCAGCCAAAGTCTGGCAGTAAGTTTGGCAGTTGGGGGGTGTTTTACCCTTATCTTAGATGTGCACGAACAATTTCTCTAACCAGCCAGCCATTGGATGGAAAAGAGTTGAATCTTCTGTAGCTCCCACCCCAAGCGCAACTTTGACCCACAAAAAACCCCCGCCGAAGCGAGGGTTGATGGGTGACTAATGGGATTTGAACCCACGACC
>JAQCBZ010000010.1 GCA_027621355.1 Bacteroidota bacterium
ACTCCAAGATCGAGTCAAAAGGCTTGGTGAAAGCTCAAATGAGCTGCTACTCTTGGATCCCTTTATCCAAAAACGAAATAAATTCCTCTGCAGGGATATAACCAGAAACTTGTGCAATTTTTTGAGAGCTAGTCCCATCTAGAAGTACATAGGTTGGAAGAGCAACGGTTCCAGTTAATTCAAATTGCCTTTTTTGGAGCTCTGGGCCCTTGATGCCATCGTCTGTGTAGAGTCTTACTTTGATAAAGTTCTCGAAACGGGACGATACTTCTTCAAGTGGAAACACTTGTGTCTCCATCGCTCGACAATTGGTACATGTATAACCTGTAAAGTCGATAAAAATTGGCTCACCTGTTGCTTGGCCAAGTGCAAGTGCCTCATCCAAGTCATCGAGCCACCCCTCCTCGGCCTCCAAACTCGCCCCAGATTCACCTCGAGGGGCTTGGAGCATGACGGATCTCACCACACTGACATCTGTAGCCTGTTTGGGTGGTAACCATGCATCCCAAAGCCCTAACGATGCCCCCAAAAGACCAGGTATTAAGTAGATTGAGAACACTAAAAATGGCAAAGATAGCGCAAAACGAGGCATGCTAATGGACGCTGGACGCTTTTCATGCCCCATTGCGTACAATCCCAAGAAATACCCAGCTGCAAGCAAGCTTAACGCAATCCAAATCGAGATGGCAAACGGACGTGAAATGATCCCCCATTGCCACACTAAGTCGGCATTAGAGATAAATTTCACAGCAGCCGCAAGCTCGATGAATCCCAGGGCAATTTTGACCCAGGTCATCCAAGTGCCACTTTTGGGTAGGGATTCAAGCCACGACGGAAAGATGGCGAGCATCACAAAAGGCGATGCAAAAGCTGTAGAAAAGGCGACCATTCCAATAATAGGGGCAAACCACTGGCCTGTTGCGGTTGCTGCAATCACGGCTCCCACAAAGGGTGCTGTGCAAGAAAATGAGACGGCACTGATCGTTAAGGCCATAAACAGGAGTCCAATCCAGCCTCCTTTCTCATTGGACTGCGTATTTAACCAGTTGGTAAACTGATAGGGCAACTGAAGCTCAAAGAAGCCAAGAAGACTCAAGCCGAACAGCAACAAGACGCCACCAATGAACAGATTAACCCAAGGATTGGCAGCAAATTGATTGGCACCAGATACCCCAATTATGAGGGATAATAAGACGCCTAGAATGGTAAAAGTGGCAACGATGAAGAGGCCAAAAAGTAGTGCGGGGCCTGTTGATCCTCTCGACGTCTTGGTCACGTTCACGGCTGAGGAAGTGGAATCACTGCCTGACTTGGCATTGCCCTGTGGAGATTGCTTCGTAAAATAAGATACCGTGAGGGGCACCATGGGAAATACACATGGTGTGAGAAGTGCAGCAAAACCTGCTGTAAGGGCAATCCAAATGAAGGCCAACCACCCAGATTCTGCTAGGTCATTGGTGCCAGGGGGTGACAGACGAGGCGTCGTCGAGGCGGAGGATTCACCCCCCACCAAGACCCCTTCTTCTACTGTAACGGTGATCTCTTGATCCGCTTGGAGGTCTGCAAGTGTGAGCCCATTGACACGTTGAATGGGTAACTCCAGCGTCTTGGTTTTGGGTGGAAGGCACGATCGGTCGTCGCAAACCTGATATCGAACTGTGATGGCTGCAACAGGGATCGTGGTTTCAGAGAGTTCGCCGATAAGGACGGGGACTTCAAAAGAAGCCTTTGAGGTATGCCAAGCTACTTCAGCATCAAAATTGGGGTCAAACGCCAAGTCTGGCTCTGATTCGGTTATGTCACCTGCCAGTTGTAGAAGGCCGTCCCGCACAACACCAAACTGGGTAGGTATAGGACCCGATTCTGGATCTAGGCTTACCGCATAGAGATGCCACTTCCCATCAATGGTCGTCTCCAATAATACATCCAAGGTCTGACCTGATGTGACATCCGTGGGAACAAACCCCACGGTAAACTTTACAGGGTCTAGAAGTTGAGCATGCGAGGGTTGAGCACTGAGGACAGCGAGGGTACTAAGCGCCCAAAGAAATGCCCATCGCATAGGTCAAAGGTTATTCTTCTGCGGCGACTACGGTGAGTGGAAGATACGCCTTGAGTTCACCTACAAGGGCGATAACAGCCTTGAATTCACCCGTTGTTTTGATCTCTTCTTCAAAGGTGATGTTCTTGCGATCGATATCGAATCCTTTCTCTGTGAGAAGCTCAGCAATTTGACGATTGGTCACACTTCCAAAGAGCTTGTCTTCGTCACCCACATTCACTTCAATCGTGAGTTGTGTCTTCTCAATCATCTCCTTGAGTTTCTCGGCATCTTGAATGGTCGCTGCAACTCTGCGCTCAATCGCTTCACGCTCATTCTCTAGTGTACGAAGTGCTCCAGGAGTTGCAAGAACAGCTTTTGCTTGTGGAATAAGGAAGTTCCGTCCATAACCAGGCTTCACATTCACAACATCGCCTTCATTCCCTAGCTTTTCGATCGATTCTTTTAAAATAACTTTCATGATAGACGTAGGTCAGGTTTAGCGGATGTTTTCAGCAACGTATGGAAGCAGGCCAATGAAACGCGCACGCTTGATTGCCGTTGCAAGTTGGCGTTGATGCTTTGCACTATTTCCAGTCACACGACGTGGGAGGATTTTTCCTTGGTCATTGATGAATTTCTCAAGGGTATCTGTCTGCTTATAGTCAATGTACTCAATGCCAGCAGCTGTGAACTTGCACTCTTTGGTCTTGAGATCATTCTTTTTGGGATGTGTTGGATTCTTAATCATGCCTCGGCCTCCTCAGATACAGTTTCATCAACTGCAAGAATAGTTGGAAGATCACCCTTTTTGATAAGCTCACGATGGCGCTTCATTTTGGCGTCGTATTTTAGGGCTAAATGGCGAAGAATATGGTCATGGATGTTAATCTGGCGCTCTAAAACTGGCAACACAGCTCCAGGGCCAGAAAAATACATATTCACATAATAGCCATTCGTTTTGCCTTCCATTGGAGTGGCAAACTTTTTAAGGCCCCATTCATTTACTTCTTCAATTTTTCCGCCCTCAGCTTCGATCCAGCCGTTCACGGTCTCGACCAATTTTTTGGTCTCATCTTCCTCCAAAACGGGAGAAAGGACATAGGTCACTTCGTAGAAATCAGACATGTTTTTTGGTTCTGTGGATGTTTTCGGTGAAAACAGTCATCATATCCCTCGATTGATGACAGACTTTAAATATACAAGGATTTTGAAAAGGAGACTAATTTATCACCTTATTTCATGTTTGGAGCATGTAATAGGGCGTACCTCACATTAGTGTCGAAATCCAATCTAGAAGCGATGGCCATGGCATCAGGGCATCTAACCCAAAATGGAGCGTCCCAGCTGCAAGTATGGAAACAGCGAGCACCAAGCCCCATCCAAGATCTTCTTTGGGTTGCGTCGATTCACCCTCTTCAAAATAAGCCTGCCCGATGACCCGCAGGTAAACAAAAGCACCCACGATTGCAGATACGATGGCAATCACAGTCAGGGTGACAAATCCCGCCTCAATGGCCGCAGAAAAGACGAGATATTTACCAAAAAATCCTGCGAGAGGGGGAAATCCTGCCAGTGAAAGCATAAACAGGGATAACAAAGCCACGCGACGAGGTGCCACACGCCCTACCCCCTTGAGTTGGTCCATAGATGTGTCGGTCCAGCCAAAGGTTCGCTCAAAGTGGGCAATCATCGCAAATGCGCCCAAATTCATGAGCGTGTATGCCACAAGGTAAAACAGCATCGCTGTGAATGCTTGAGGTGTCCCAACGACAAACCCGATCAATACATATCCGGCGTGACCGATGCTAGAAAAGCCAAGAATCCGCTTAAGATCCTGCTGTGCAATACTCGTTAGGTTACCAATGACCATACTTAGTATGGAAATCCAATACAATGCAGATAGCTGAGGCGAACCTGACGTGTAGACATCGGCGCTGGATATGACTGGGCTCAAAAGCACCCAAAAAGCTCCAAAAGCAGCCACTTTGGATGCTGTCGACATAAAACCCGCCATGGCTGTTGGAGAGCCTTGGTATACATCTGGCGTCCACATATGAAACGGTACGGCAGACACTTTGAAGAAGAATCCAACCAACATGAGGCCAATTCCTGCACGGAAAAATAAGGTTTGGGTCACTTCAGGCGATGCCAAGGCCACTGCCTCAAAACTCAACGATCCCGTGGCGCCATAGATAAAGGATATCCCATACAACAGAAAACCTGATGCAAAGGCGCCCAAAATGAAATATTTGAGCCCCGCCTCTACCCCATGACGTTCATTTTTGTACAAGCCAGCCAGTACATACAGAGCAATGGACATGGTTTCAAGACCCACGAACAAGAGCAAAAGATGGTTTGATGCCACAAAGGCAAGCATACCGGTGATCGCGAACAGAAGCATCGCATACACTTCGGGTGAATGAGCGCGACGCCCTTGCATGACCTCCTGATTCACCAGCGTCGTCACAATTCCTGCAAATAGAATGATTGCCGTCAAGAACGATGTAAATGAACCTGAACGAATCATCTCTGTGAATGCCACGCTTGCCGGCAAACTCGACTGCCACAATGCAGCGCCAAAGGCAGCTAGGAGAAAACCTAGGGTCGCCGTCAGCACGACCTGCTTATTGGCTCGAAATGCACCTAGCATCATGACGAAAATGCCGCCAACTGCGGTTAAAAGACCCGGTAAAAATGCGAGAAGATCTGTGGTCATGGGTTCAAAAATCGACGTGTTTGACAGGTGCGCTGTGGATCATTAGGGTGTAAATAGTGCATCTATTGCTTGAGCCAATGCGATATCTAGCGCGGTCACTTTGTCTCCTGCATCGTGTGTGGTTAATCGAATCGATACTCTATTATAGACATTTGTCAATTCAGGATGGTGCTGCAAAGCCTCTGCCTCAAACCCGATAGCCAAGAGTAATTGCATCGCCTCACGAAAATCCCCTACGGTAATCGTACGAGTAAGAGCGTCATTCTCAAATTTCCATTCTGGAAGCATCTTGAGTTGTTGAGTGAGTTCGTCGTTCGTTAAGGCTTGGGCTGGCATAGGATGGCGTTATTGGGGGGATTACGATGTGGTTACTCAATTTGAAGGAAGGGATACTGAAGGGCTTACACCAGAAAGACCAGAATCCGAAAGGACCTGTTGGACATGCTCTAGCATTACGACTGTCCATTCTTGTGAAAACTGGGTAAACGTGGGTGATTGAAAGCCAATCCACACCATCAAGATTACAAATAACCCAAGGATCCACCCTTTTGGTAGAGTCGATGAACTCGTGACCTCTGAATCCAATGCGTGTTGAGGGGTTCCAAAGAGAGTGAATTTCAAGAGTCTTAAGGTGTACATCGCTGCAAGAATCACTGCAAAGGCAGCAAGAACCGCATAAAGAGTTGAGCCGAGTTGTGCTGAATTAAACGCCCCAGAGAGAATCATAAACTCACCCACAAACCCATTGAGTCCTGGCAATCCAATCGACGCCATGGAGGCGATCACGATCATAGTGGTGAGAACTGGGCGTGTCGATGCGACACCACCATGGTCCATAAGATTACGACTTGGATTCAAGGCCATGATGTAGCCAAATCCAAGAAAAAGAGCTGCTGTGGTGAGGCCATGGTTTACCATTTGAAGAATGGACCCTTGGATTGAGGGCTCATTCCATGCAACAAGTCCTAGTACAATGAATCCCATGTGGCTCAAAGAGGAAAATGCAAGGATCTTTTTGATATCGGTCGTGGTGATCGCAATCATCGCACCATATAGAATGCTGAGGACCGAAAGCGTGGCTATCCATGGCGTTACGGCTTCAAAGAGTACCGGGAAATAGGGGATCACAAAGCGAACTATCGCATAGGAGCCAAATTTCACCATAATGGGTGCCATGAACAGTACGGCTGGGATCGGCGCTTGAGCATAGGCGTTGGCCTGCCAACTATGAAACGGGAAGAGCGGAATCTTGATGGCAAAAGCGAATAAAAAGGAGCCAAAGACCCAGAATGGCAACTCCTGAAACAATGGAGCAGCTGCCATTAAATCGTCAAAATGAGTCGAAAATGAGACCCCCTCGATGAGGGTCGCCGAGGTGAATCCAACCGTTAACACACCCACTAGCATTAGCAAGGAACCGACCAAGGTATAGATCACAAAACCGTAGGTGGCTGAAGTGCGATCTTCCTCACCCCAAATCCCGATGAGAAACGCCATTGGGATAAGGGCAAGCTCAAAGAAGATGTAGAACAGAAACAGGTCTTGAGCAGCAAATACGCCCAAAGAAGCCCCCAAAAGGATCAAAAGAAGGCCATAAAACGCATTGTTGGTGCGTGAAAACACCTTCGGTGCCGTGAGGATCGCTATCCAGCCAATGAAGGAGGTCATGGCAAATAAGAGCATGCTTGCTCCATCCAGACCCACAACATAGCCAAGACGAAAAGAGTCGGAGAGCGTTGCCCCAGCTGATGCAAATTGGACCGACGCTCCATAGATCGGCATAAACTGCAGGGCCAAAATAATCGACAGTATCAAGGAGAATGTCGAAAACACGATGGCCATCACGCGACCACGTTTGGGGCTTCCACAAAGAAATAACAACACCGATCCTACAAAAGGAATCCACATTGACAGGTTTAGCAACCAAGGAAGGATAAATTCAGGTACCATTATGGGGCCCCTCCTATGGTCGGTCCTAAGATCATGATGGCGAGTACAAATAAGACGCCGAGAAGGATAAAGACGGCATAATTAGTGATCAGGCCAGCTTGGAGCATCCGAAGAACGCCTCCAGAGACTCTTGTGGTCACACCAAAAAAGGTCACCACACCACCTACGCCAAAACGATCGATGGGCTCAAGAATGTTCTTGCACACCCACTGGACAGGTTGACCCACCATACGTTGATAAAATTCGTCGAGTAGATACCGTTCACGACAGGTGTTGTAGAATTCACCAAATCGCTCTTGAAGCCTTTGATCCGTGGCCTCCCATTGCCCCTTGCCATAGAGACGCCACCCTGTAAACACCCCTGCAAAAGCGACCACAATGGAGCCACCCATTAACAACCATTCAGTGAGGTAAGGCAACGTGACTTTAATGTCAGCAGCTTGTGCATAAATCCACTCTTTAAGCAGGTGAATGTGAGCTTCTTGGCCTGTGATTGATTCAACTACAAAATTTGGCAAACCAATCCACCCAATAATTATCGATCCGATCGCAAGCTTCCACAGGGGGAACGTCATCGTACGTGGTGATTCATGAAAGGCTGCGGACGCGCCGGGTAATTTTGATTCTAAGCGACTCTCTCCATGAAATGTGGTCGCTGTAAGGCGGACCATGTAGAACGCCGTCATGAATGCTGTGACCATCCCAATAACCCATAACACGATATACAGAGGTCCTGCAAACTCACCCATCCCAGCGTTAAAGGTATGCATCAGGATTTCGTCCTTGGAGAAGAAACCAGCCAAAGGCGGGATCCCTGCAATGGCAAGGGTACCGATCCAAAAGGTGCGAAATGTGGTTGGCATGGCATGGCGCAATCCACCCATGAGGCGGATGTCTTGAGGATCCAAATGTTGAGATGACTCGTCTTCATGGGATGATCCTTCCAAACCGCCATGTTTCGTTTCAATGGCATGCTCCATCGTATGAATGACCGAGCCACTCCCGAGGAAGAGAAGCGCTTTGAAAAATGCATGGGTAACCACATGAAAAATGGCCGCAACAAATGCGCCTGAACCCAGCGCTAAGAACATGAACCCGAGTTGAGACACCGTAGAATAAGCGAGTACTTTTTTGATATCGTACTCCGTAATGGCAATGGTTGCGGCGATGAAGGCCGTGAATGCACCCACAACCGCCATGATCATCATCACCTCAGGTGATAGCACAAACATCGGGGATAGACGCGTGACCAAGTAAAGGCCTGAGGTAACCATGGTAGCCGCGTGAATAAGCGCCGAAACGGGCGTTGGGCCTGCCATGGCGTCTGGAAGCCATACAAACAATGGGAATTGCGCGCTTTTTCCTGTAGCGCCAATGAGCATAAGAAGTCCAACCCAAAAAAGGGTGTCTTGGGACAGGCCGTCTACACCCTCCAGAATACCTGCAAATTGGAGCGTTCCTACATCCTTGAGCAACAAAAACATGGCCACTAGAAATGCAAAATCACCAATGCGGTTAAATATAAAGGCCTTGTTGGCTGCATCTGTGTTGGTTGGTTTTTTAAACCAATATCCAATGAGTAGATAGGATGCGAGCCCAACTCCCTCCCATCCAATGAATAAGACAAGAAGATTGTCTGCCATAACCAATTGAAGCATCGCAAAGATGAACAGGTTGAGGTAAGCAAAAAACCTCCATGCCCCTGCGTCATGCTTCATATACCCTATAGAATAGATATGAATCAGCGTCCCAATGCCAGTGATCACCAACGCCATGGTGATGGATAATGGGTCAATCAAATAGGCAAGATCCACCGACCACGGCCCTGCGTCCAAAAACGTACCCAACTGAACGGTATAAGCTCCTGACTGAAGCACGGTCCAGCCTAGATAAAGGCTCGCAAGAAATGGGATGTACACTGCGGTAGTGGCCAACACTCCAAAGGGTGTGCGGTGTTGGCGCCACGACTCTTTAGATAGTCCTACCAGGCCCAAAGCTAGAGCGCCGAGAGCAGGAAGACCCAAAAGAACAAGAGCAAAAAGCGTGGTTAATGACATAATGAAGGGGTTCAGCCGGGTGTGGAGATTTGTTGCCTCATCGCGCGTACAATCTTGCTAGTATTCTTATGCACAAGAGCACCGTCCACATCACGACCCTCAATCAAAGTGGGCTAAAATTAGTGATAAATTAACCATTAAACACCCCAAATCTTTTGAAGGAAAGTCTGGGTTTTTCCTATTTTGGAGTTCGCAATCGGTTGATTGAGGCCCGTGTATAGCTCAGAACTTTTCTTGGGAGATGTGCTTGGCCCGACTCCTTCCACCGCTTCAATGTGAACGTTTTAACCCCTCCATAGTGAACCGAGACACTGCTGTTCGATTTGTCTTTTCTTTTGTTGCGTTAATGGTATTCTGGGTCGTATTGAGTGGTTTCTTCGACGCGATGCACATTGGATTTGGTGCCGTGAGTGCACTCATTGTGTTGGCTACGTTCAATTCAATTCGAACCGTCCATTTCTTTGATGATCAACGAGATGCCATTACAGCGGTGCGGTTTCATAAGTTTATAGCGTACGTCCCGTGGCTTATCGTTAAGATTGTAAAGTCAGCCATTCATGTTGCAAGCATGATTATCCATCCAAAAATGGAGATCGAACCCAGCATGATTACCTTCAGGGTAGACTTGCCGAGTGCTCATGCCAAGATGGTCTTGGGCAATTCCATTACCCTGACGCCTGGCACATTAACCGTTGACATCAAAGGGGATCGTTTTGTGGTGCACGCTCTCTCTCCAACAACCTATGCAGGTATTGTGGATGATTCTCTGCCCCGTAAAGTGCTCGGTGTCTTCTCCCCGGAGGATCACCCCGTAGTTCATGATGTAAGCATCACTCACTCCAATCGCCACCTTCCAAACGTATAGATCTATGCAAACCTTTTTGTTGGTGGCTGCAACCGTTTTGATGGTGGTGATTGTGATTCCGCTTGTACGAGTTTGGAAAGGACCTACGGTGTTTGATCGTCTTCTTGGGGCCAACGCAATGGCTACTAAAACAATTGTGCTGATTGCAATGATTGGGTATTTCTATGATCGCATCGGGATGTTTATTGATATAACCCTGGCGTATGCAGCACTTGGATTTATCTCATCTCTCGCTTTGGCAAAGTATATGACGGTGGAAGCTCGTCCTGAGGAAGCTCGTCCTGAGGAAGCTCAAACGGAGGAGAAAGATGAGTGATTTTACCGTTTTAGAGTGGATTTCGGCAGTCTTTATCGTGCTGGGTATTGGATTTATGCTCATTGGGAGTATTGGGGTGATTCGATTGCCCGATTTTTACTCACGAACCCACGCTGCGAGTAAAACTGACACCCTGGGGATTTTGCTGGTGATTGTCGGGTTAATGATTTTGGAAGGATTTACGATTAATATGGGCAAGCTGGCATTTGTGTTGATCTTTGTGGCTCTGGCTAATCCCATTGGATCCCATGCGCTGGCACGGGCTGCCATGGAGAGTGGCCTGAAACCGCTGCTATTTCGCAAAGAAGAATGGGATGGGACATCCGTTATTGCGGACTCGAAGAAGCCATCAATAGGAAAATCTAAACAGTCACCTTCCGGAGGCTCGGCATGATTTGGGAATTTGAGCTTGTGCTATTTGTCTTTTTGGTCTTTGCCGCCATTGTGGCCTTGGAGGCTCGAAATCTACTGGTCTCCGTGGTGATGTTGTCAGTGTTTAGTTTTTCGGCAGCACTGCTTTTTGCCTCCATGGGCGCGGTAGATGTGGGATTCACAGAGGCAGTCGTTGGAGCTGGTGTCACCGGAATCCTTTTTGTGATTGCCATCCATAAAACCTCTGCCAAAACAAACGATTAACGATGATGAATCAAGGGTTAAAATGGATGGTGTTGTTGGGATTTGCTGGGCTAATGGGCTGGGGAATGTGGGGCCTTCCGGATCGGGGTGATTTGGATGCACCGATGAACGAAAAAACGACGATTACTGGCACGCCAACTCCGGCTGCTCATTACATTGAGAAAGCATACAAAGAGGCGAAAACGCCAAACATCGTCACGGTGGTTCTTGGGGATTATCGAAGTATTGATACCCTTGGTGAAGTTGTGGTGGTCTTTACAGCAGGTCTCATCTTGATCTTGCTACTCACAAACCGGCGGAAGATCTCCGCATTGGATGGGGGTGACTCATGAAACGATCATTCGAAAGCCCCATTACACTGCTAGGAGCACGTGCCTTGGCTCCTTTCATTATGATGTTTGGTCTATATGTGATTTTTCATGGCCATTACTCTCCTGGTGGAGGGTTTCAAGGAGGGGCTTTGTTAGCAGCTTCTGTGTTACTCATGCGAGTCGCGAGTGGATCCAAGACCTCCAGTTTGATTTTGAGCAATGCAGTAACCACACCAATGGGTGTGGTTGGGGTGCTCATCTATTTTGGGACCGGCCTGCTAGCGATGTTTCTGGGAGGTAGTAATTTCTTGGATTATGAAGGGCTTCCTATCCCAGGAATGTCCCCCTTTTACCTTCGTTACACGGGTATTTTAATCATCGAGGTCGGCGTGGGGCTCGCTGTCATGGCAGCTCTGGTCTTGATTTACGATAAAATGGCCGACGGGGAGGTGAGCCAGTGATGGAGATGTTTCTTGCCAACTATGCCTATGCGTTTACCCTATTGATCCTTTGCATTGGACTCTATGGGATGTTTTTTAAACGGAATCTAGTCAAAAAGGTCATTGGGTTGTCCATTTTCCAAGCGGCTGTGATTATGTTTTTTGTGAGTTTGGCGTCAAAAATGGGTGGAACTGTGCCTGTTAAGTGGGATGAGATTCCTGTAGAGATGATCGACGGGTACATGAATCCACTTCCTCATACCCTAATGCTCACCGCGATCGTGGTGGGTGTGGCAACGCAAGGCGTCGCGTTTGGGTTGCTTGTGAATATCTGGAACCGATTCAAAACTCTTGAGGAGGATGCGCTAAACGAAGCCATCCTGGAGGATTCCCGTGATTGAAGCGAATCTGCCAGCCATGTTTGTGGTCAGCTACATCAGCATCTCCTTGCTGATCGTGCTCGCGGGTGTTCGTTTTAAGGAGAGCGCTCAACCTTTGGCAACGTTTGGTGCAGGGGTAACGGCGGTGTTATCGCTGGTGGGTTGGATTGTTGTTAAAGCCAACACGGAGGCAGGATTTCCTGCCATTCGATATGGATTTGGTGGATGGGCACCACCTATTGGGATCGAATTTGTGCTGGATGGATTGAGTGCTTTTTTCCTGATGGTCGTGAATGGGGTTGCCGCTGTGGTGTTGTGGCATTCGGCGGGTAATCTTGACAAACACCTCGATGCACATCCTCCCACCTTTTATGCCTTGGCATCGTTATTTCTGTTGGGGCTCAACGGGATGATTCTCACGGGTGATCTCTTTAACCTTTACGTCTTTTTAGAGATCTCATCGCTCTCATCCTATGCACTCATCGCCATTGGCTCCCGTCAAGCGCCACTGGCCGCCTTCCGATATCTCATCTTAGGAACCGTTGGAGGAACTCTCTACTTGATCGGTGTCGGCTTTATGTATGCCATGACCGGTACACTCAATATGATCGATATGATGGCCATCATCCCGTTGATTGCCGAAGAGCCCGCCGTGTTGGTGGCCTTGCTTCTTATGATTGTCGGCATTGGGGTGAAGGCAGCCTTGTTCCCCCTCTATGGATGGCTCCCTGAGTCGTATACCCAAACCAATTCCATAAGCTCCGCGCTAATTGCCCCCATTGGGACCAAGGTCGCTGCCTACGTGATGATTCGGGTGTTGTTGTTCGTCTTTGGCGCTTCTGGGCTGAATGCAGTCTGGCCATTATCGGAGGTGATTGCGTACCTGGCTGGGGCCGGTATTCTTTTTGGTTCCATTATGGCCATTCTACAAAAAAACCTGAAGCGGATGCTAGCCTTTAGCTCCGTGTCTCAAATTGGGTACATCCTGATGGGCGTTGCCTTGATGAATCCTCTTGCCTTCGCCGGCGCACTCTTTCATGTACTCAACCATGCCATCATGAAGGCCACCTTATTCATGGTCTCGAGTCATTTGGAAAGACAAGAAGAGTCGGTAGATATTCGTGATTTTAATGATAGTTATCGTGTGAAATACCCCTGGACTATGGCGACCTTTACACTCGCGGCGATTTCGATGATAGGCCTCCCTCCCATGGCTGGGTTTTTTAGCAAATGGATGTTGGCGCTTGGGACGATAGAAGCGGATCACTGGGTATTGCTAGGGGTGATCTTAACAAGTTCCCTTCTCAATGCGGTCTACTTTTTTGGGATCCTAGAAAAAGTGTATTTACGACGATCGGGGCAAAAGGAAGCGAGCCAAGCCTCGATGAATGAGGTGAGTTGGGGCATGAGGTTGCCAGCGTTGATTCTTGCACTTGCACTGCTCGGTTTTGGGTTTTTTAATGTGCCTCTTCTTGACATCCTTCAAACCCTGTTTCCTGTCTAATGGGCCTTCAATCAGATCTCATACCGCTTTTGGCTGTTTTGGTGTCGCTTTTTGCGATTCCGTTGATTGCGTTGTCATCGCGGCGACCCAATCTACGTGAGTCCTGGACGTTTTTGGCGGCTTTGATCAAGTTTGGCTTGGTTCTTAGTCTCATCCCCGGCGCATTACGTGGGGAGACGGTGGGCGGTGCGCTGTTTGACATTGCCCCAGGGCTTCCTTTTGAGCTCGAAGCCGATCCATTGGGGGTCTTCTTTGCGTTGATAGCCTCTGGACTTTGGATTTTTACCAGCGCCTATAGTATTGGCTATATGCGAGGTAATGGGGAGGTAAAACAAACACGATTTTTTGCAGCCTTTGCCATGAGCCTCTCCTCGACGATTGGGGTCGCTTTTGCAGGTAATTTGTTCACATTCATCGTTTTCTACGAGATTCTCACCCTCTCCACCTATCCTTTGGTCGTTCACAAGGAGAGTGATGCAGCGATTCAAGCTGCCCGAAAATACCTTACCTATACCCTAACCGCTGGGCTCCTGCTGGTCGCAGGGGCAGGCTTGCTCTACATGGAAACTGGGACGCTTGATTTCGAAGCAGGTGGATTGAGCGCTCTCATCGACAGCGATATAGCTTCTGGCAAACTTTGGGTGATCTTCATACTCATGTTTATTGGTGTGGGCGTCAAAGCGGGCGTCATGCCATTACACAGTTGGCTCCCCTCAGCGATGGCGGCACCTACACCTGTGAGTTCACTATTGCATGCTGTGGCTGTGGTAAAATCGGGCGTCTTTGGCGTCCTACGTGTAAGTGGATTCATCTTTGGCTTTGGTGTGCTACAACAGATGGGTGCCGATGTTCTGATGATGATTCTCTCTGCATTTACGCTGACGGTTGCTTCTTTTCTTGCGTTTAAACAGGATAATCTAAAGCGCCGCCTTGCGTATTCCACGGTTGGGCATCTTTCTTACATCGTCTTAGGCGTGTCATTAATGACCATGTCGGGTGTGCTTGGATCCGTATTACACATCGCTGCACATGCCACTATGAAAATCACCCTATTCTTCTGTGCTGGAGCTATTTATGTGAACCTACATAAAGATTCTATTTCACAACTTGATGGTGCGGCGAAAGTGATGCCCTGGACCTTTGCAGCATTCACAATTGGAGCGATGGGGTTAACGGGGATTCCCCCGATCAACGGATTTTTTAGCAAATGGACGCTAGCCCTTGGAACCATCGAAGCTGGGCAGTGGATTCCTCTGGGGTTGCTCATTCTGAGTGGGTTAATGAATGCTGGATACTTCTTCCCCATCGTTGCCAGAGCCTATTTTAAACCTGGAGGTAAGGATCTTGAGGGACATGGTGAGGCCAATCCATGGATGGTAGTGCCCCTTGTCTCGACAGCGATGTTGTCGGTGATTTTTGGGCTCTTCCCCAACGCGTTTGTCCACATTTTAGATCTAGCTACTGTGATTATGGAACAGCTTTTTAACGTAGGAGGTGACCTATGAGTCGTTCACAGTCTACTGGGCAGTTTGAGACTGGGCAGTCGGGCACCGGGCAACATAGGGCTGGGCAGTCAGGCATGAAGCCCCCATGGAGGCACTGGTTTGTCGTGGTACCGGTGGTATTCGCACTCCTAGGCGGCGCTGCAGGGGTGATTATCGAGGTTGTCTATCTAGCAGATTATGCGAGTCATTGGTGGAACGAGATTCCTGTTTTTTATCTCCTTTTTGGGCTAATAAGTGCGGTTTTGACCCTGGCTGTGGTAATATTATTACAACGGGTACTGCTCCGAAAGCATCATGGAGGTAGCGAGGCATGACGATGGATTCGATGGCAACGTCCTTGGTAAGCCTACCACCTTCAGTTCTCTTAGCTGGGGGTGCCTTGCTAATTCCACTGCTTCCAAGATATTTCCGAGCGGCATGGATGATCTTGTTGAGCATTCTAGGCCTCGCGTTTTTATGGAGTTTACCCGTATTACAGGCTTCTGAGTTTTGTGTTGTGAGTGCTACTTATGGTAACTATAGTCTCATGCCTTACGTCTCGGATCCACTTGGACGGTTGTTTGCGACCATTTTTCTGTTGGTTTTAATCACAGGGTCACTCTATGCCTGGTCATTAGATGATCGAGGCGAAAGTATTGGCACCATGCTTTATGGTGCAGGAGCGGTAGGTGTGGTGCTTGCAGGCGACTACTTGACGCTCTTTGTATTCTGGGAGCTTATGGCAATTGCCTCCACATGGCTTATTTGGTCACGCCGTGAAGTGGGCTCTACAGCAGTTGGCGTGCGATACTTGATCTACCACCTACTGGGAGGTGGATTCTTGCTGATGGGCATATTGTTTCAAATTCACTCCACAGGATCTATCCAATTACAACCCTTTACTGAAGGGATCTCTTGGGGAACCTTGGGACAGGACTTGGTGAGCAATCCATCGGGCACGTTAGGTCCCCTGTTTTTGCTTCTAGGTGTTGCTGTGAATGCAGCGGTTGTCCCACTTCATGCGTGGCTGCCAGATGCGTATGCGAAAGCCTCTTGGACAGGGTCAGTCTTTATGAGTGCGTTGACGACCAAGTCTGCCATCTATGTCATGATTCGGTTATTCCCAGGTCTAGACATTCTGCTAGTTGCAGGACTTGTCATGGCTGTGTTTGGCACGATCTATGGGTTATTAAGTAATAACGTGCGTCAGATCCTATCCTATTCCATTATCGCACAACTGGGCTACATGATTGCGGCTGTCGGTGTTGGCTCTGAGATGGCTCTGAATGGAGCCGCAGCCCATGCGTTTAGTCATATTTTATATAAGTCATTGTTGTTTATGTGTGCAGGGGCCATGGCTGTCTACGCTGGGCGCGCCACACTGGTCGAATGGACAGATTCACAGGATGACAGTATGGATCGTGGTGCTAGCAGTCATACACAGCAGTGGAAACAACCGGATCACCCCTTGCCATGGGGCCTTTTTGCTCTATACATGATAGGGGCGCTGTCGATATCGGGGGTTCCTCTTTTGAGCGGGTTTATTTCCAAACCGATGATTCTCGAATCACTTGGCAAGGCTCATCATGAAGCAGGGTTGTTGATTTTGATTGCAGCTTCCATTGGTACGTTTTTGCATACCGGTCTCAAAATTCCCTATGCTATGTGGATCAAACCACGATTGGATAGTGCATCTGGTCTGGTGGATGTTGCTTCACAAAACCACGACGTGGATGACCAAGCATCACCTGAAACTGATGCTACCCTGACGCACAAACTCCCTTTAAGCCAATGGTTAGCCATGAGTCTAGGTGCAGGTTTGTGCCTACTATTTGGATTGGCACCAGACCTGCTCTATGGATGGCTCCCTTACCCTGTTAAATTTTCACCTTTTGAGGCTTACCCTATCTCAGAGTCCTTGATGACGCTCTCGGGTGGGTTTTTTGCCTTTGTGCTCTTGCGCAAGTGGCTCTATCGCCCAGGCAGGGTACTTGACCTTGATTGGATCTATCAAAAAGGTGGAGAACCGCTACGAAAAGTTGTGGTGGACACGTCTTGGGCGGTGTTTGGTGCCGTGGATATTGTGGTGCAACGCATGGCCAGCTCCATGACACAGTGGTTCCGTGGAGAAAAAGGGACAGGACCCACTCCTGCTCAACGATTTAACCTTGCTCAGCCGTCCATTGAATCTGCCATTGCATGGATTGTGGGTACCATGCTGGTAATCGGTCTTGCGTTGTTTTTGTAGAACGTCTGCTTTAAGCTCTAATGCTGTAGAGCTGGCTAAAAGCGCATTAAGGTCAAATTTCGGATATCAACCGAGAGCGTATTACGGAATAACGCAATAATCAATGCGAGCCCAACCACAGCCTCAGCTGCAGCGACCGATAAAGAAAATAGCACCAACATATGGCCTTCTACGTTGCCATGATAGGAGCTGAACGCGACCAACGAAATATTCACAGCATTCAGCATCAATTCGATACACATAAATAGTACTATGGCATTACGACGAACCATGACCCCAATGGCACCGATCGTAAACAAGACAGCACTCAATGCGATATACCACTCAATCGATATCATGATGTCCCCTCTTCCACTTGATCCTCAGGTGCGTGCTCAATCACGTCTTGGTGTGTACCATCGGCATGGGTAAACTCAGCAATCATCATGGCTCCCACGACGGCAGAGGTTAATAGAATGGCGGTCACCTGTAATGGCATTAAGTAGACCGTAAACATCACATCTCCAATGGCCTCCACCGTACCTATAGCCTCCGCTTGACCCGATAATTCTGGTAAGATCCCAGCCAGCCCAAGTAGGGAATAGACCACTTGACCAAGCAGAAGTGCACCCACCATAAATGCGCCGATAAACCCAAATCGAGTGTTTTTGATGATGTTTTCTTCCTCTTCAACATTCAGCAACATGATCACAAACAAAAAGAGCACCATGATAGCACCAGCATAGACGATCACTTGAATAATGGCCAGAAATTGAGCCCGAAGTAGCAGGTAAAGTCCTGCAAGAGTAAGCAGGTGAAGCACCATGAATAGGGCACTATTGACAGCACTTCGGTTTAAAACCGTGCCGATCGACGTGGCGATGGCAAGCAGAGAGAGAAGGATGAAAGCGTATATTTCCATGGCAAGTGTCAAAGGTACCTATTCTACAACATCTACTCAACGAATAAACCATCCAATTGCGGCAGCTCCAATTGCGAGGCAGTACCATCCAAAATGGTGAAAGCTGTTTTGCTTGAGTAGTTTGACTAGCAACGAGAGCGAGGCCAATCCAACGATGAGTGAGGTGAGAAATCCAATCGATAGTGTCCCTATTTGTTCACTTAATACTAGTCCCCCGTCTTGCTGAAGCAAGTCAAGTAGCTCTAGCAGGGTGGCTCCTCCAATAACGGGGATGACCATCAAAAATGAGAATCGTGCCGCTTCTTCCCTTGGCAATCCTACGAGTAAACCCGCCGTGATTGTGCTCCCCGCGCGACTAATTCCAGGCAAAATGGCCAAGGCTTGAAACAATCCCATGATCAATGCTTTGCGCCACGTCAAGGTGGAGCGACCTACTCTGATCCAGCGTGTAGATAAAAGCATCAGACCCGTTGCCATCAAAAATCCTCCTACCCACACAGGATTCTCAAACAATTCTTCCAGCGGTTCACGCAATCCCACCCCAACAAACATGGCAGGGAGCATCGAAAGTAGGATCCACCCTACCCAATGCCATGAAGACTCCCGAGCATGCAGGGTATGTCTAGGTCTAAAAAAACCCGTCGCAATATTTGTGATGTCTTTTGCGTAGTACCACAGAATACTTCCAAGTGTCCCTGCATGCACCATAATCTCAAAGGTGACGCCGGGAGAGGAAATACCCAATAATTCTTGGGCAAGGACCAAGTGACCAGAACTACTTATTGGCAGGAATTCTGCGATCCCTTGTAAAATGCCCAACAGAACTGCATCAAGAATGCTCATCGCACACAAAAACTCTTATCTTTTATCGTCCTAAAAGTACCAAACAACCAGTAGAATCAACGTATGAATTCAGAACTCGACCAATTAGAAGCAAAAATCAGGGATAAAAGTGCCTTTATCGATGAGATTTACACTGAATTGAACAAAGTCATCGTTGGCCAGCGCTACATGATCGATCGTCTGCTGATTGGACTTTTAGCCGATGGACACGTCCTTCTAGAGGGGGTTCCTGGTCTTGCCAAGACATTAACGGTGTCATCTTTGGCACAAGTGCTTCGCACGAAATTCCAACGTATTCAGTTTACGCCCGATTTGTTACCCGCTGATTTAATTGGAACCTTGATTTACAATCAAAAATCAGGTGAATTTACGGTGAAAAAAGGGCCTGTTTTCTCAAATATCATTTTGGCGGATGAGATTAACCGGTCTCCTGCAAAGGTTCAAAGTGCCTTGCTAGAGGCGATGCAGGAATTACAGGTCACGATTGGCGAGGAAACCTTCCCCCTTGATGAGCCTTTTTTGGTGCTTGCGACGCAAAATCCTGTGGAACAAGAGGGAACCTATCCCCTGCCTGAGGCCCAAGTAGATCGATTCATGATGAAGCTCCATATTGGGTATCCTAGCCAGCAAGAAGAGCTAGAAATCATGCGTCGCATGTCCAAGACTGGCAAAAAGGAAGCACTCAAGCCTGTAACCAATGTGAAACAAATCATGGAAGCGCGTGCACTAATTAATGAAATCTACATGGATGAACGTGTAGAGAAATACATCATCGATCTCATTTTTGCTACAAGGGAGCCCGAAACCTATCCTGAGTTAGCAGAACTCAAACCATGGATTCAATTTGGAGCCTCTCCAAGAGCAAGTATTAATCTGAATCTTGCAGCTAAAGCACACGCTTTCATGAATCATAAACCGTTTGCTGACCCATCGGATGTTCGAGAAATTGCCATGGATGTTCTTCGACACAGAATCATACCTTCTTTTGAAGCAGAAGCCGAAGAGATTACATCAGAAATCATCGTTGATAAAATCCTTCACGCTGTTCCTGTACCCTAATCTTTACTTTTAGATTGAATGTAGTATATTTGACTTTACAATAAGTCATGTCACTCAATCTATATCCATATGCAGGTTAGAACTGTAAAAAGGAAAGATATCCTTGCCAAACGTTCCTCCAGATCGAAATACAGCAAAGTTTATGAGTATCTAGATAAACTTGTGGAAGATGGAGAAGCGGTTCAGGTGATCTATGATGCTAAGAAAGAGCTGAATTCTATACGTAACCTTGTGTACAACTACAATGCTAAGTATGGAACCAAGGTGAAGAGCTTCAGTAATCCTGATGAAAAAACGATTTACTTCTATAAAGGATCGATGCAATAAAAAAAGGCATCCCACTATATGTGAGACGCCTTTTTAAACTCGGAGATGAAGTCGATCTATGCGTCTTTTTCTTCTTCTGACGCCGTTGAACTATCCGCCTCAGCCGTACTTTCTGAAGCCTCTGCCTCAGGAGCCTCTTCTGCTTTGGCACCCTCCTCTTTCGTTTCTGTCTTCTTGGCAGCAGCTTTCTTAGCAGGGGCTTTTTTCGCCTTTGCAGCAGGCTTGGATTCTTTCTCTTCCTTGTCCTCTTCAGCCTTTTTTGCCTTAGCGTCTGCTTTTTCTGCCTCTTGAAGCTCTGCAAGTTTATCCGCTAAACCAGACATTTCACCTAATGTGGCTGCCTCAACCTGATTATTGACCGCACGGGTAGAAGGTGATTTCTCTTTTTTCGGCTTAGGCTTGGGCTTAGACTTATCAAAGTCTTTGTCCAATTGCGATAACTCGAGTGTTTTAGAGCTTCCATCAAATTCGAAGATCTTGGCTGTCAATTCTGAGCCTTCTTTAAATGCATTTGGAAGGTTCTCAAACTGTTCCGCCAATCGATTCTTTCCAATAAAGGCCTCGATGCCAATAGGAAGATTCAAGAACAAGCCATTATCGGTAACTTTGTAGATGGTTCCAGTAATCTCAGCACCTACATTGAGCTCGTCTAAGGCTTTATTCCATGGATTCTCGAGTGTCTCCTTGTGCGAGAGTGAGATTTGACGTTTCTCGACATCAATTCGAGAGACGACCACTTCTAACTCCTGCCCTTTGGATACAACTTCACTCGGGTGATCGATCTTCTTGGTCCAGCTTAAGTCTGTGACGTGGACAAGTCCATCAATCCCTGACTCAAGCTCCACAAAGGCACCAAAGTTGGTGAGGTTGCGAACCACTCCATTGTGCTTGGATCCAATCGGAAACCGATGATGTAGATCTTCCCATGGATCAGAGACCAGCTGCTTGATACCAAGAGAGATCTTGCGACCATCATCATCCACATTCAAGACAATACACTCGACAATCTGCCCCTTCTCTACCAACTGTGATGGGTGCTTAATGTGCTGTGTCCAAGACATTTCAGAGATGTGAATCAATCCCTCAACCCCTTTTTCAAGCTCTACGAAGGCTCCATAGTCTGCGATAGAGACCACGCGCCCTTGTACCTTGGACTCCTCAGGGTATTTCACATGAATTTCATCCCATGGATGCGGTTGGAGTTGCTTCAGTCCAAGAGAAACCCGCTTGGACTTAGAATCGAAATCGATCACAACCACATTGAGCTTTTGATCGAGTGAAAGAATCTCACTTGGATGATCTACACGCCCATGTGATAGGTCTGTGATGTGTAGAAGACCATCCACGCCACCTAGATCGATGAAGACTCCAAAGTCGGTGATGTTCTTAACGGCACCTTCTAGCACCTGACCTTTCTCAATCGTTTCGAGAATTTCTTGACGTTTGTCCTCAAGATCAGATTCGATTAGCGAGCGGTGAGATACGACTACGTTCTCTGCTTGCATGTTGAGTTTCACAACCTGAAGCTCCATGGTTTTCTCAACATACGCATCAAAATCGCGAACAGGTCTTACGTCAATTTGAGATCCAGGCAAGAAAGCGTCGATACCATAAAGATCCACAACCATTCCACCTTTAATGCGTCGCTTGATAAATCCTTCAACAATCTCACCCGTCTCGTGAGCTGATTCGATTTTCTCCCATGCAAGAAGGATATCCGCTTTCTTACGTGACAAGATGAGCTGACCTTCACGATCCTCAACTTTGTCCAGGAAGACTTCAACTTCATCGCCCGGGGCAAGGGTCTCAAGGAGACTTGCAGGGAATTCATTGATAGGGACGATACCCTCAGATTTGAATCCGATATCAACTATGACATACTTCGGATCCACAGCAAGAACCACACCTTTTACAATCTCCTTCTCCTCAATTCGGCTGAGCGTATTTTCATACATCGTTACGAGCTCACCAAATTCCTCCTCGGTGTAATCATCAGAGCTCGCCTGGAGCTGCTCAAACGTGTAGACAACATCACTTCTCGTTCCTGAGAAGTCTGGTAATTTAAATTCTGGTTGAGCGTCTGTAGGCTCTGTCGCGGCTTTAGGTGCTTCTTCCGCTGCAGGCTTTTCGTGCTCAGGCTTTTTGTCCGTCTCAGCTTTGGAATCCGATACTGGCTCGGCTTTAGGAGTTTCCTCTACAGCAGATTCGGCTTTAACCTCCTCTTTGGAGTCGGTTTTTGCTTCTTCCGTCGCTTCTGAAGACTCAGTGTTGTCTTTTTTGGATTCTGCTTTTTTGGTCGTGGCTTTATTGGTTGCCTTTTTAGCAGATGACGCTTTTTTGGCTTTCTTTTCAGCCTCTTTCTTTTCTTCGGCTGTTGTTGCGTCTACAGATTCAGTGCTCCTTTCTTTGTTTTCTGTGTCTTTACTTACTGTTGCACTGTCTTTTGGAGCTTCTGTTTCGTTGGACGCGGTTACGTCCTTCTCAGATGATGTCATGAAGTGAATGTTACATACCACATCTAGGCACTCGCCTACGATGGGATAAAGGTTAATGGTTACATGTTGGTACTTCTTTGCTACATGGGTACTACTGCTTGATTACTCTATTGTTAAAGATGTTTTGGACAAAATGTGCTCTACGCAAAAGGCAACCTGTTCGTCAAACGTCATTTGGTCTGTTTGCACCACAATGGCATCTTCCGCCTTTCGCAATGGGTCGTGCTCTCGAGTAGAATCTAGTCTGTCTCGCTCCTTAATATTTTGCAATATCTCTTCGTAGAAAGCGTTTTGACCCGATTCAAGTACCTCTTTCGTTCGACGTTGGGCTCGAACCTCTGCAGAGGCTTGTAAGAAAAACTTCACCTCTGCATCTGGAAACACCACTGTTCCAAGATCACGGCCATCCGCAATGGATGGGTGTGCATGGGCATGTTGTCTCATGAGTAGGTTGACAAACGCACGAACTGTTGGATTTGCAGCCACCTTACTGACACTACCCGATACTTGTTTTGATCTTATGGCTGCCGTGCAATCCTCTTCTCCGATAAAAACCCTGAATTCTCCGGAGTCATACGTAAAAGTGAGAGGCATTTCGTCCAAATTATCAAATAACGATAGATCTTTTCCTGTCTTGATCCATTGGTAAGAGATGGCGCGGTACAAAGCACCCGAATCGAGGTACTGAAGGGATAACTTAGAGGCTAACGCCTTCGCTGTAGAGCTTTTTCCGGATCCAGCCGGGCCGTCTAATACAATTATCATGACAGAATTATAATGGTAAGAACCTTTCGTGTTTTTTCAAAGATTTGGTTTGCAAGTGAGTCAAACTACTCCTAATTTACTTTACTCTAATAAAACCGTGTCAGAAACCAATTATGCCACAACATAAGTCCGCGATAAAGAGATTAAGACAAAGCGAAAAGCGTATGGCGCACAATCGCTCTCGTCGTTCGAAGCTACGTACACTCATCAAAAAAGTGCTTGAGTCTTCAAGTAAGAAAGAGGGTGAAGCGGCTTTATTACCAGCGGTTGCATATCTGGATCGTATGGGTGTGAAGAATTTACTTCACAAGAATAATGTGGCACGTAAGAAATCCCGCCTCACGAAGTATGTGAATGGCCTGAAATAAGGCATGACTGACGATACTACCACGTCCGTCACACACCAAAAAGCTTTTCTCATTATCCTGGATGGCTGGGGCATTACCCAAAATCCAGCTGTAAGTGCGATAGCGCAGGCCCAAACCCCTGTAATGGATCGTCTGCTGCGGACCTGTCCACATGCAAAGGGATCAGCTAGCGGTCCCGACGTAGGATTACCCGATGGACAATTCGGTAATTCTGAAGTAGGACATCTCAATATTGGTGCGGGGCGCATTGTATGGCAGGAATTATCTCGGATTGATCAATCCATAGCCGATGGGGACTTTAAAAGTAATCCTGCGATCAAAAAGGCCTTGAGCGTCGCAAAGACTACAGGGCGACTGCATGTATTTGGCTTGCTAGGCGATGGTGGGGTTCATGCTCATATCCACCACCTAAAATCGATGCTTACTCTTGCCCATGAGCACGGTGTTCCGCATGTCTATGTTCACGCATTTACGGATGGACGAGACACTTCACCTTCTTCAGGGGCAGGGTTTATCCGTGACCTTCAGAGCTTTATCTCAGACAAACCAAACGTAAAAATCGCGACTATTATCGGTAGATACTACGCTATGGATCGAGATAAACGGTGGGAGCGAACAGAACGAGCTTATCGCGCTTTGGTGGACGGCGATGGAGACGGAAATGGAGAGGTAGTAACAAATAATGCGCTCCAATCAACTTTGCAAAAACGTTACGAGGACGGTGAAACCGATGAGTTCCTCTCCCCTATTCTTGTTGGAGACCACGCAACGGAGATCACTCAGAGCCGTATTCAATCTGGAGACCCTTTGGTGTGTATCAATTTTAGAGGTGATCGAGTTCGTCAACTACTCAAGTCGTTCCTAGCTTTTGAAGAAGTAGGCTTTGCGGGGGCGCAACCACTCAAGCACACAGGTCCAATCGCAACATTCACCGCCTATGACGAAACCTTTGATTCATTTGTATATGTTGCATATCCACCTCAGCGACTAGCCAATACGCTCGGTCAAGTTATTGCAGCCCGAGGATTGCAGCAGCTTCGGGTCGCTGAAACGGAAAAATATGCCCATGTGACCTATTTTTTGAATGGAGGCGTTGAAGAGCCAAACCGAGGAGAAGAAAGATTGTTGATTCCAAGCCCGAAGGTTGCCACGTATGACCTGCAGCCTGAGATGTCAGCCATAGAATTAACTGATACCCTTGTGCCAAAAATTGAGTCCGGCGCGTTCGATTTGGTGGTTCTGAATTATGCCAATCCTGATATGGTAGGCCACACAGGGAATTTTGATGCAGCGGTCAAAGCCATAGAAACGGTGGATACTCAGTTGGGTCGATGTTTAGACGCCGCGTCTGTGGGAGGTTATCTAACATTGATTATCGCAGATCATGGCAATGCAGATGTGATGATTAAGCCTGATGGAAGCCCTCATACGGCGCACACCACGGCAAAGGTTCCCATTATTTTGGTAGAACCGAGCATAGATGGGGCATACACAGCTGAGGTGAGCGCTGAAGGATCAAATCAGCCCAAGTCGAACACATCTGAATGGACTCTTCGTGATGGCAAATTAGCGGATATTGCCCCAACCCTGCTCGACCTAATGGGATTGGACCAGCCGCCTGAAATGACGGGGCACTCCTTGCTTGGTCCACTGCAGGAATCGGAAGAATAAAATTCGGACGAAATAGTGTTGGATTTACATTCGGCACACCCTACTTTGGAATCAAACGAAAGCCACAAGGTTGTGTGTTAGGTAAGCGTAAATAGATTAACATCGAAGTCAGTAATGGAAGGCAATTTTTCAAGCAAAGTTAGAGACGTTATTCAGTTTAGCCGCGAGGAAGCCCTTCGGCTAGGTCATGATTACATCGGTACAGAACACCTTCTGCTCGGCATTGTACGCCTTGGAGATGGGGTGGCGGTCAAAATCCTTAAGAATCTCGATTGTGATCTTGCATCCTTGAAGCGCACAGTGGAAGAAACGGTACGTGGCACGGGTGGATCTGTAACTGTTGGCAATATTCCATTGACTAAACAGGCTGAAAAAGTACTTCGAATCACCTATCTCGAAGCCAAACTATACAAAAGCGACACGATTGGCACAGAGCACCTTTTGCTTTCTTTGTTACGTGATGAAGAAAATATTGCAGCCCAAATTTTGTTGCAGTTCGACGTGACGTATGATGGAGTTCGTGAAGAGCTTGACATGATCATTACGGGTAAAGCACGAGAGGATAGCGCCTCCGATGATCAAGATGATTCAGACATCGGAAGTGGCTCAAGCCGTTCTGGGCGTGAAAAGAAGGATAAGTCCAAAACCCCAGTGTTGGATAACTTTGGTAAGGACCTTACATCTGCAGCGCAGGAAGGCCGCCTCGATCCAATTATTGGTCGCGAAAAAGAGATCGAGCGTGTGGCTCAAGTATTGAGTCGTCGTAAGAAAAATAACCCTGTCTTGATCGGTGAGCCTGGGGTTGGGAAAACAGCCATTGCTGAGGGATTGGCCACTCGAATTATTGAGAAAAAGGTGTCCCGTGTTTTGTTCGATAAGCGTGTTGTTGCACTCGATTTAACGGCCCTTGTAGCGGGAACAAAGTACCGTGGACAGTTTGAAGAGCGGATGAAGGCGGTGATGACAGAGCTCGAAAAGCATCCAAATATTATCCTCTTTATTGATGAACTCCATACACTTGTAGGCGCAGGTGGAGCCTCTGGATCGTTGGATGCCTCAAACATGTTGAAGCCTGCCCTCGCTCGAGGTGATATTCAGGCAATTGGGGCGACTACACTGAACGAATATCGTCAGTACATCGAAAAGGATGGTGCGCTTGAGCGTCGTTTTCAGAAAATCATGGTGGAACCGACGACCGTTGAGCAAACGCATCAAATCTTGAAGCAAATCAAGACAAAATATGAGCGCCATCACTTGGTTCAGTATACCGATGCTGCATTGGATACTTGTGTTGCGCTTACCGAGCGATATGTTACAGATCACTTCTTACCGGATAAAGCTATTGATGCCCTAGATGAGGCGGGCGCTAGAGTTCACTTATCGAATATTCATATCCCTGAGGAGATTCTTGACCTAGAGGAGCAACTCGAAAAAGTGGGCCACGAGAAAAACGAGATGGTCAAAAACCAACAGTTTGAAGAAGCTGCCAGATTCCGAGACAAGGAGAAAAAGCTTCTCGATTCGCTTGACGCGGCCAAAGCTCGATGGGAACAAGATGCTCAGAATATTATTCATGAAGTGAATGAAGAAGATGTTGCCAGTGTGGTCGCGATGATGAGTGGGATTCCTGTGAATCGCATCTCACAAAATGAGAGTACACGCCTGCTTGGAATGCGCGAAGAGCTATCCAAACATGTGATTGGCCAGCAGGAAGCCATCGAAAAGCTCACTAAGGCCATTCAGCGCACCCGTGCTGGACTCAAAGACCCAAATCGACCCATTGGCTCGTTTATTTTCCTAGGCCCTACGGGCGTGGGGAAAACGGAGATGGCTAAAGTACTCTCGAAATTTTTGTTTGATAAAGATGATTCACTCATTCGCATTGACATGAGTGAATACATGGAGAAATTTAGTGTCTCTCGACTCGTGGGTGCCCCTCCAGGCTATGTTGGCTATGAAGAAGGTGGGATTCTCACAGAGAAAGTGCGTCGCAAGCCTTATAGCGTCGTATTACTTGACGAAATAGAAAAGGCTCATCCAGATGTGTTTAATATTTTGTTGCAGTTGCTCGATGATGGTGTGCTGACCGATTCCCTTGGTCGTCGTGTCGATTTTAGGAACACGATTATTATCATGACCTCTAATATTGGAGCTCGTGACATCAAAAACATGGGTAAAGGGATTGGGTTTAGTGACTCTGCAGATGCTTTTGATTATGCCAAAATGAAGGCTATGATCCAGGATGCTCTCAAAAATGTCTTTAATCCAGAGTTTCTGAATCGAATTGACGACGTGATCACCTTCAAACCGCTTGAGAAACCAGACCTTGGAAAAATTATCCTGAACCTTGTAGGAGAGCTCAATGCTCGTGTAGAAAGCCTCGGATATCAGTTGGATCTCACCGATGCAGCGCGTGATTTTGTGGCGGACAAGGGATATGATCCCAAATTTGGTGCTCGACCGCTGAAGAGAGCAATCCAACGATTTATAGAGGAGCCTTTGGCTGAAACGTTGCTTGAAAAAGAGCGTGCAGCAGGATCGACAATCAAGATTAAGCTAAACAAAGCCAAAGATGGATTGGTCTTTAGCTGGGTTGCTCCGAAAAAGGGTTCGAAAATGACGGCTGCGGCTGCCAAAAATGACGATTCTTCGAATCAACCAGATGAGCGTGTAATCGCATCAACTCACAAAGGCAGTGACTCAAATCGTGGGAAAGATGCCACGGTCGAGGATCCCACGAGTTCAACATCGTCAGCAAGCAACTCTAGCAAAAGCTAAAAAAGTGTATATTGGACTTGAGCCAACCAAGTATATTTTTTTACTATTTAAATTCTTTATTCCAATAACACGCATGAAAAAACTGCTCTTTCTACTTACAACACTACTACTAACCTCTTGCTCCAATAATGTTGAGACAAACGCCACGGTTGGCGAGTGGTATCGCGGCGACTTGATGGGTAAGTCCTTCAAGCTTGGTGAACAAAAAAATATTGAGTTGATAAAAAAGGCAGGGCAATACTACAATGACATGGACGCCGAAAATCTAGTGTCTTTTTTTGAGGAGGATGCTAAAATATACTCCTATCAAGGCGCTGAGTTGACAGCAGACCTGGAGCTTTATGAATCCTACTTTGCCTCCTTAGACTCCTTAGTGTGGACGCCACACGGAATGTCAACACAAACTTTGGAAGACAATTCGATTGCCGTAGTATCTGTTCCATCAACCATTCAACTTTATCCTAAAGATTCAGAAACCGAAGAGTCTTATCTATTTGAACGCTTTTGGATAGTGGACGGTAAGATTAGCACTATTGTTCAGTATAGAAGAGAGTTTCCCACGAATTATGACGAAATCCTTTTGTTGGATTAACCGTATTGGGCGTGCACCACAAAGGATTACTATACAAGTATTCATGTTCTATACACAACCCGTGACTACGAGTGCTGTGTAGGGGCGTTCACCTACGTTTAAGAGGGTACCCCCTACCATTGCATTAAAAACAGCGATAATGTACGTTAGAGTAACTGTTCATTGACGTAATGGCACCACGTTTTTAATAGCATAATTATAGCAGTAGATGGCTCCACCCAGTGGAGGATATGGGACTGGGTGTGGGGCGTTCATATCATGGACTGGGTAGAGAGAGACCATATAGATAACATTTTTTTTGAAGGTATTCTCCATTCTTGCCCTGGTCACATCACTTTCAGGGGTGATTCTCTTTATCCGAAAGTAACTATCAAGCTCATTAACTGAGCTGGCACGTGTAAATCATTCTTCTTTGATATGGCGGAATCTAGCCTTATTTTTGAAGTCTGTCTGCATGGGGAACTCACTCCCCAGGAATGCATTCGGGGAGTAGCTCAGCCCGGTAGAGCACACGCTTTGGGAGCGTGGGGCCGCAGGTTCGAATCCTGTCTCCCCGACTTATATTCTTTGTAAGTCATTGAGTTATTTATTCTACTCACTTTCAACATGAAATAGTTTGTTGTAGATCTTCCACCCACTCTCATTTTTTATGAGTGATAGAGTGTCAAAGAAACTTATCCCTAAATACTTATCTCTGACTTTTACAGAGGCTGTTTCACCAGCTATCTCACATGAAAGAAGTTCAAAGATTACTTGCTCACCTTTCTCTTTGGGTGACGGTTGTTGAGATGCTACAAAACCAGCAAAGTCATCTACGGACATTTCCATAAAATCACCGTGAAGGTACCCAGCGACCTTTGCGCCTGAATGGAATGCTTGTTTTACTTTTTCAGGACTAGAGTCGTCCATGCTGTCAATGTATAGTTGAACTACTTATTCAATTTGCTGAGTATCATTCATTTCTTTCTCTCTTAGTTTTTTAACAACTGCATTGGTTTAGATTTTCGCATCATGTAAATAATGTTCACTATTACATATAGTACTAATTAAGAGCTTAAGCCCCTTCATGATGCATGGGGCAAATACTGATTGAAAGAATAACTGTAACAAAAAAATTTAATATCTGTAACTAAAGTTACATAGTCATGGAATTTGAGTATTTAATTTCACAAATATTATTACTGTCTAGTGACTAAGTAGCATATACAAAGTACCTATTAAACATACATTTACTATTATGAAAGCCTACTTTTCTCTCGCATTCTTTGTGTTGTTATTTACCCATACATTACAGGCCCAAACGTCTCCCTTTTCATCCAATCAAGAAGCTTCCTACTTCACAAATATCCAGTATTCTGAAAGTGATTATGTCGGCTACTTAGGTGGTGGGATCGACCTTTACACCGCACCCAAAATGCTAGGCAGCTTACAAACCAGATTCATGGTTGGTGGATTTGCTGAATTCGGCGGAGAGGATGAGAGTGGCAACGAATATGGAGATGGATTTAGTTATGAGCTTAAATCTAGAGTTGCAATCCTCGGAATTCGAGCGGGTCTTACTCTACGTGATGTTGTAGTCTATGCAAGTCTTGGAAACGCGTTTTACTCTTTTCAGGGAGAGTATGGATTTGAGGGAGAGTATGAAAGTGAAGATGAGTCTGATAGCGAGATTGATTTTGGTATTGGGGCAAGAGTTCACCTTGGTCCACAAAAAAAATTATTTCTTGGAACGGAACTTTCTGACCAAAGAGATATCACATTTTCAGTAGGATTCAACATTTTTAATCGATAATTCAACTCAATACTAATTAACTACCTGCTATGAGAAATATTTCACTTCTGGCCTTCCTTATACTGTCTGCAACTCTAGTTAGTTGTACATCAGAAAAGAATCCTTCTGTTGGCTTTGTAAGTGCAGAACAATTTGAAGGGTTTGAATGGCATATTGGGACAGATGAGTTCGTGAAATTAGTAACAGACTTGGATGAGGCTTGGAAAGTCTATGATTTTGAGGAAATGTCCCCATTCTTTTCAGATACTGTGAATATTATCACCTACGACGGACTAGAGTTTGACTCATTTGAAGCTTTTGCTGAAAACATAGAGCAGGATCCAAACGAGTATAAGTGGGAATTAACATCGGTTTACAGCGTTGATCTGAATCCAGAAGCTGGCGGGGAGCATGTTCATGCCAATTTTGCGATCGAATCCACGGATCCATCTGGCGACGTGGACTCATACTTTTTTCATGAGCACTATTATATTATTGAGGGTAAAATAATTTGGCTCCATCAGTACAAAAGAGATAATCTAGACTGACTAGTTTGATGCGTCATACGTCGATTAGTGCCTCATAATTCTACAGTTTTTCCTTCCCTAAAGGACTGGTCAGCAGCCAAAACAACTATAGTGGCTCTAATGGCACTTTCTTGATGCTCAGTTAGATCTATCTCCCCTTTTATTGCTTGTAGGAAGAACTCCTGCTCTCTACGACACAGTTCGTCATGATCTGGTTCATCCTCTAGCTCTAGGAGTACATCATCTTGTTCTAAATCACCAGCTTCATTCACGCGGCTTCGATGGACCAAGAGTTGCTCGGTTTTTGTGTGCGCATCAACAGAAGATGATTGCCCACGAGATGCAGCCTCTGTTGCTACAATAGACACACTTCCTTTGGGGCCAATCACGTCTTTGACAAAGAACGCGGTTTCACTCATCATGGGCCCCCATCCTGCTTCATACCACCCAACACTGCCGTCTTCAAAGGTTACCTGCAAATGGCTATAATTGATGTTTTCAGGGGGTAGCTCATCTGAGAGTTGAGCTCCTACGCCAGAAACCTTCACAGGTCGTGAACCTGTCATTTGACACATCACATCAATATAATGCACGCCGCAGTCTACAATCGGTGACACGGAAGACAGTAACTGTTTATGGGTGTCCCATTGTTGGCCATAGGACTGTTGATTCAAATTCATCCGCATAACCAGTGGTCTGCCTAGAGATTTCGCAATTTCAACAAATTTTATCCAACTAGGGTGTTGGCGCAATATATACCCAACAACAAGTGCCTTACCTTTAGACTTGGCTAGATCAACAAGCTCGCGACATTGATCCACAGTTTCAGCAAGAGGTTTCTCCGTAAAAACATGACAGCCCGTTTCTAGGGCGAGCTTTGCATACGGAAAGTGTGTGTCAGGATAACTTGCAATGCACACGGCATCCGGAGTCAACCCTGTGAGCGCCTCGTCAAAATCGTTATACTGAGCTACCCCCTCAGGTAGCTCAGACATAAGTTGATCTCTAGATTCGGGTGTACGCGTGCACACTCCAATAATCTCAAATCCTGGATTAGCATCGTATGCATACGCGTGAGCCCTCCCCATGTTACCAGCTCCAACGATAAGGATTCGAATAGGATTCATGACACAAATATAGACATATTGATGGGCACAGGAATCCATCAATATCAATCATAGATACCTATAATCGTATCCCCGAAATAAAAATGGCGTATTGTAGGGCTTTACTTTCCGTTCTGGATGGGATCCGACTTCGGCATAAGTAGATTAAGCACCGTGTAAACTGGGCAAAACTTTGTCATTGGACTAATGACCTGCAGTACCCCTGTTCCAATAGCAATCCATAGAAAAGCTAGATTTCCTGTGTAGAATGTCAGCCCCGCACTGATCAGATATAGCACACCTACAATTGCATCATGAGCCCTGATTTTTAAAATATTTGATTTCTCCATAGCCGAGTTTGAGTTATGAGTTTTGTGAAAAATAGTTGAAAAGCTGGCCACCATTTGTGACTTAAGTTACATATCAAAGATGGGTTCATGTAGTAGATTATCACAACCGAAAACTCCCTATCCTTAACATGAATTACTACTTAAAAGTCTCGATTGAAGGAATTGTCATATTCAGTAGTGTCTTAGCCTCTTTCTTCTTAAACAATCAAAATGAGGTCTCAAAGGACATTGATGTTAAAAATCAGTATATGGGTGACCTTGTGATGATTCTTGAGGAGGATATCAATCAAATGGAGTCACTTATGTCCATTCTATTTGAATCTGAAGAGTTGATTAATGAAATCCAGAATGATATTGATGCAGGACATATATTACTCTCAGATAGAGAAGCTGTTGATAAACTTCTTGGCATCGAAGTGGGAACCTCTTTTTTTACTAATGACGGAGTGTTTACACAATTGATTGCCACTGGGTCACTCGACCTCGTATCAAATAAGACCCTTGTTGAGAATCTTCTAGAGATGTACAATCACAATAAAGATCGAAATACTGCAATGTCAGTAGAAATAGATCAATTCAACAGAGAGTTTATGTACAGTGTCCTCTCAAAATTTCGAATTCGTTTTGAGTATAACCTTCTTGAAGGAGAATTTTACGGGAGGCGTAAACTCACAAGCTATAATTTTGATGAGTCATACTATTTGTCCAATGAGTTTTATGGCCTACTCTCTCAAGCCAAAACGTATTCCAATATGTATAAAAGACAACTTAGCGACATTAAGGCGTTGTACGGTGAATCTAAGCTATTGGCTGAGAACGAAATTTAATCCTTTTACTCTGTGACTTCTGTAACAAAAAAAAGTGCACAATTAAATCTAACTTTCTTTCTACTTCAATCACTTATATATCCAATCATCATTATGAAATCACTACTCTCTCTACTTACTTTCTTCGTTTTAGGTCTACCAATCTATGGACAAGGTGCTTACAAAGCCTGGGAATTTGAGGCCAAAGAAGGCGGAGAAGCAGCCATTGCAATGATTTTTGACGATATGTTTGAATCCACAGATATCAGTTATAATTCTGGTGGGTTTGTTGTTACAAGATTTGATTTTAATGGGACAAGCCCTTCTACCCACCGAATCGTTGTTTATGGAGATTTGTCAAGCTGGGGGTATGATGGTCGACCCGACCCGGATTATGAGGTTGCCCTAGCATTGGAACGGGCTGGTAGCCATGTGGAACGCTGGACAAAAAGCGAGACTGGCCTCATTCTTTATACAGGAGACAAGGATTTTGAGGAATATCCATACAGAGTTATGTATCAAATGAAGGTGAGTGATGCAGATCTTTATGTTGAAGCATACACTGAAATGATGGAAGCCCTTGAGCCTTTACGGGGCGATCGTCCAGCTCATCTAGGGTCATTTAACGGGGGGATTGAAAATGGTGAAACTCACTGGGCTTATATGGGGTATAAAAGCTGGAACGACTATTTAACCATTGGAGCTCAAATTCGTGCTTCTGAAGCCTATGAGATTTTTTCTGAAAAGGTTGATGGGATTCGAACTGTATCAAAAATCTCCACTGAGATTAGACTCAAAGAGTATAATTAAGTTTATATGAGTTGCTTAGAAGCTCAGATTGAAAGACTGGATGAGGCCCGCAGTGAGTATTTTGAACTACTAAATACCTTTAGTCACTCTGAAGGGCTTTGGAAGCCTAGTAGTGACGGGTGGAGTGCAGCCGAGATCACTGAACATCTCTATTGGGCTGAACTTGGGGTTTCTAATCATATGTGGAAGCAGTTTTCTGAGATGAGAGAAGGAGTGGCACCAGTGTATGAACCCTCTGCAAATCATGGGTTATCATTCTCAGAGATCGTAGCCCGTCATGGTAATTGTATTGTGGATGCACCTAGGCAAACATTGCCTAGAGTCAAAGGCCCTTTAGTCTTTTGGAAATCCGTGCTTGGTGGATTGCGCTCGGCATATCATCGTCTTGAGATTGAAATAACTCAAGATGAGGCTAGCTGTTTTGCCTTTGATCACGTGATTTTTGGGAGGCTAGACTTCTATCAGACACTAGATTTCCTATCTAGCCATATCACGAGACATAAGGGGCAAGTTCATCGCTTACTTGATAAAATGTAATCTTGATTGATTCAAGATTGACCAGGTGCTACTCTTCCTTGGTGGATTGTAATAATTGTTTAACCTGAAGATCTCCCATTCCGTAGATACCCTCCCTCCTGCTAAACTCTTGGAATATCTCGCCAAAGGTCATTGTCTACTTAGTCAAATCGGCTTTATTCTTTACCTTGCTTTATGGCAAAAAAACCCCGACATCTTAAAATTAAAAAGCACCAACCAGTACAAGATTCAGTCCAATTACCTTTGGTAAAACAGATTATATTTTGGGTCATTGCGTCCCTGATACCTTTTCTATGTATAGCAGCTGTAGAGATTTCTTTGCGAATTAGTGGATATGAGAAGGAGAAACAAAGCCTTTTTGTTGAAGCGCCTAATTCTCCTGATTACCTTCTTGCAAATGCAAAATTTATAGAGCGGTACTTCCCATCCTTTGTTCCAGAAATAGCACCAAATGCATTTCTCAAAGAAAAGAAGCCCAACACTTTTAGAGTTTTTGTGTTTGGAGGATCAAGTGCAGAAGGCTTTCCCTACAATTTTTACAATAGTTTTTCAGATCAACTCGAACAACAGCTTCTGCTAAATACACAGGGGTTGGATATTGAGATCATAAACCTAGGCATGACGGCTGTCAACAGCTTCGTTATACGTGACCTATCGCCTCGTATTCTAGCCTATGAACCCGATGCGGTCATTATCTATGCTGGTCACAATGAATATTATGGGTCATTTGGAGCTGCAACAACGCAATTTGGATTTACTGATTCCATTCGACTTAAGCACACAATCCTTTGGTTAAAAAATTTACGCGTGTATCAGGTGCTCGAGCAATTGTTGAGCTGGGAATCAGAAACGAATGGAATGACAGGTGTGCCGAACCAAGATGATGGCATTGGCGAGCAACGAACGATGATGGCTAAAGTGATTCAAGATTCGAATATTCCTGTTGGAGGTGATGTATATAATTTGGGAATCCGTCAATTTGAGGTCAACATCAATGATGTTCTAACCACCTTCAAAAAGCAAGAGATCCCTATCTATCTTGGCACAATCGCTTCTAATCTCAAAGACCAAAAACCACTCACGGATGACTCACTTGCTATGTCTGTATTTGAAGAGGCTCAAATGTTTTATAAAAGTGGGGATTTCACCCGTGCCTTTCAAGAATTTGAAAGAGCAAAAGAACTCGATGGCATAAGATTTAGAGCTCCATCAAAAATTAATGAACTGTTACGCACCTTTTCTGAATCAGAGGGAATAGAGTTGGTCGAAACCCAAGAAGTTTTACGACAAGCGTCTAATAGTGGGCTTGAGGATAGCACACTTTTTATCGATCATCTACATCCCAATGATCGTGGACACAAACTGATGGCGGCTTTATTTTTTGATGCTCTACGCACACACCCGACAATCGAACGCGCCTTTCACCCAAATCCTATCCAGCCTCCCCAATCCATTAGTACCTTTGAGAAAGCCTATGCAGAGGTGAGTATCGGCCGGCTACTCGTTGGTTACCCTTTCCAAAAAGGGATAAGTCTTGAAGAGGAATTGGATGCTTTTGAGCACATATATCAATCTTATCTACAAAAAAGTTACATCGATTCGATTGCTGCTGTTGCTTCAAAGGAGCAAGTTTTTGTACCTGAAGCTCTTTCCAAAGTAGTAGTCTTAGCACGACAGCGAGGAGATACAATGGCGGCAGTCACACACTCCTATGACCTTCTTAAGTGGCAATTACAGTCTATTAACTTGATCGAAACCACAATCGAATTCACGTTGAATAGTGGTGAAAATGAGGGTTATTTGATCAACATCTTACATCAAGTCATAAACGATGGAAATGAAGACCCCAGATATGTTGACCTTATTTCCTCACTATATTTACTCAATGAACAGCTCGATCAGGCGGAATTTTGGTTAAAAGAAACTGAGCGTTTGGCACCAAATTCACCTCGTTTATTGTACAACTATTCAAGATTTTATCTCTTGAATGGCGATAGTTTAAAGGCACGAACGTATTATCAACAGTTTTTGGAAACTCAAAACAACCGCCCCTAATCTGCAGGAGACTATCCAAACGAAAGACCTACATCACTTCACGATTTAACGACTCATGCACCGCTTTTTTGTGTTGGTGACCACACTTCGTATATCTCTCGGAACAGCTCCATATTGATTTCGATGTCAGCTTCCCTTCTTAGTGAATCGACTTCACCTCGGATAGCTTGGTAGACTTTATATGAACGTTCCAGATCTGACACATTAGTCGAGATGCCCACCTCCTCTATACTACGCTGCTCTACATTCAATACAAAGTACCCTTGATCTGCTGTATAGGAAACCGTAGGAGTTTGAGGCACACTCTTCAAAACAAGGTTGTAATCAGACTCGTTTTTATCCATGACACCTGACGCAGGTGATGTATAACCATCCATTGTGGCAGGATCTGCGCCTTCAGAAAGGCGCTGCACAATCTTCTGTGCTTCATCTAAACTACCCGCATTCACTTTCCAATACGCTGCCTTCAGTACAATGTCTTTAGAGGATGTCAAGCGTTCACGAAAGGTTTCTGGAACCTGCACCGCTTGTGTATCAAGTACAGCCTCCATTGTGAGTTGATACTGCTGAAGTTGTGAAAGAATGTCTGTAGCACGTAATTCTAATGCTTTTTTTACTCGTTGATCTTGAGCATAATCCTCACTCAAAGCCTTATCTAATAATACTTGATTTCTCATACCCCTTCCTACCGATGCACCTATGCGAATTTTCGACTCTTGGAAAGACAGGTAAGGAAGCCAGTCTATATATTGTCCAAACGTAAAGACGCTTGGAGATTCATCAATGGTATAGGTCGCCAACACTAGGTCTTGGTCTAATTGATTTGCTAATGAACTCACTCGACTATCTGTCCAATTACGCTCCTCAGATTCTAATAAAGGCTCTTCATTGATCATCGCATCACTGTCAAGATCATTAATCGCATTTTGAAGTTGCAAGAGATTCTCACGATTAACCTCAACATCAAGTTGATTCATTAGATTATATACAAACTCGCTCGATACTAGCCTCTGTCTTCTTAGTCTAAGCTGACTCTCTACTCCTTGTTTGCGGTATTGAAAATCATCCTCTGTAAGCAAGGCAGGGAATTCTACTCGTTCGGCAAAAAGAATATGGTATCCTAGTCGACTACGTATAAGTTCAGTATAAGTACCCTGGGGGATAGAATATGCAGCCTCAGCCACATTATCATCCACTCCGAAGTAACTAATTGGACCCAGATAACCTGCTAGTGAATCATAGGAGGTTGTCTCATAGAATTGATTGGCGACGTCCACAAATGACTCCCCAGTCTCCAACGCCTGCATTGCACTGTCAAGATCAGCTGGATCCCGTGAAAACAACTGCCTTATGTAAACTTTACGCTGTCTTTTTGCATAAGCAAGACGAATTTCATCCTCCGTAAGAGGGTCAATTTCTTGCTCCATCTGATCTATAAAATATACATCAATGATGGATTTTCGCTCTTGATGCTCTACTGCTGAGCGATATATTTCATGGTCTAGCAAGCCATTTGCTTCAGCTGATTGTGATAAAAGGATATCATCAATCATTTTATTTAGATGAGCATTCCTTTCGGACTTACTATCATGTCGACCTGTTGCAATGAGGTGTTCTACGTATGATTTCTCAAAATCATACACAGTCCGCTCAATCCTATTCACCTCAAAAAGGACTTGATAGTCCCTACTTTCTGTTTCCTCTTTGAGTGCGCATCCACCCAAAGCAAATAGCATGACACCCAGTAGTAAAGGTTGGACGATTCTGCCTGATTTAATGGATTGGCGGTTGATAACTCTAACTTCTTTGAATAAAGCTACCTGCTTTCGCAGAAAGACACTCATCAATAATAGAGTTTGATATCAATAGTAGAGGTTTGACCCAGGTATTGAAAGGGAACATGAGAGAAGTCTACTCCAATGGCAATTCCCGAAGAAGAGCGTAGAGTAAAACCAGCACCATAGGTTAAATGGGAATCTACGTTATCCCCCAAAAAAAGATCTCGGTATCCACCTCGCAAATGCAACTCGACCGTATTCGTCAAATAGCTAAGTTGTGTGCCAGAGTCAAGATTAATCAGATTGTCATTGGTCTGCTGGACCTCACTAAGGAGAAGAAACTCAAAATTATCCCTTTTAATTGCTGGTAACATAAATCCAAATCTGAATGAAAGGGGCAATTCCCAACTATTCACTTTGACATTACTAATAATACCGTCATTATTCCCCTCACTAGTCGGATCCAAATCTACATAGGCTTCTGTATTTATACCTCGCATGGTCATATCCTGTCCAAAATTGGTAATAGAAGCTCCAAGTGTAAGGCCATTTAAATACTCAGTCTTGAGAAGGAAACCCATGTCAATAGCAACAGCTTCTGCTACCATATCATAGATCTTTTGCTGAACATACTTCACTGTAGTCCCAAAATGGAATGATTCTGTGAGGTTTTGTGCGTATGTGAGACCCAAGCTCAGGTCATGTGAACCAAATGTGGCCCCTGTCCCTTCTTGCATTTCTACCGTACGTACATCCATGCGTCCGTAATCGATATAGTTAAGACCTATACCAATACTTTGACCCTCTTTCTTACCTACTGGAATAACGATACCGGTCCCATAAATATTCACATCTACGAAATACTCACTTATGCTTATAAATGTAGATGCATATGAATCACCCTCATTACGAACGGATATTCCAGCAGGATTCCAGAATAGGGCTTCAGCACCAGATACGTATACAGTATTGGCATGACCTAAGGATGTTCCCTTAGCACCAACTCCCAATGTCAAAAAGGGAGCCGCCGTTGTAGCCACCCTACTCTCTTGTCCCAACTGTGCTTTTAGAGAGCTTGTAGAGACTAGTAGCACTACAAGTGTGAAAATGATTTTGAGTTGCATATTCGATTGTTTGAAAGTTATTCCCTAACAGACACAGCTACTTGATGATTGCAAATTTATCCATGTACTCTCCCACTCCCGGCGCTTTTACATGGTAGAAATAGATTCCATATGCGACATCTTCACTATCATCGGAACGAAGATCCCAAGATGCTGATCCATCATCGAATCCACCCTCGTGTTCTATCGTTCGGACTAGCTCTCCACGCACATTAAAAATTCTAATTGTACAAGATTTAGGTAGGTTAAAAAATTCGATGCGTCTTTCACCTCGTCCTATAGATCCACTCTGACGTTCCCAAGATGCTGCTCCTAGATATGGGTTTGGAGCTACATAAATATCTTCCAAGGAACCTGCAGCCACGTTATCATCAATAACCTGCTTACGCATGGTGAACTGGAAAATATCATCGCGGCCAAAGGGTCTTGTTGTTGATATTCTAAATTTATCACCTGCTGACGGATTAATGTCTTGTGTGCTTCCATTATCCAAAATATTAATCATGAAACGGTACTTAACTCGATTCCTTTCATCACGCTCGGCAAGAAATAGTGCATCTCCAGAATTCAATGCATCATTGTCATCTCTGTCTAGAATGAACAGATCTGCCTGCTCTCCAGTGATTAGATTTCGAGCAAATATCGGGATCGGAAATCGACTAAATCCGCTTCCAAAAATCAACGGTGGTCGGTATGTACTATCTGCAGCATTTACGAAGTATACTTCGTAGTCGTGATCAGTTCTAATAAAGTTCGTCGGATCTCCATCTCTATCTGGGGTGACTGCTAGTCTCCAATTCGTGGAGTATCCATCCAATTGTGATGGGTCTAGATCAAATAACTCATTTACTTCGCCTTCGTTAGACACCCATCCTGTTTTGTTGAGAATAATATTTCCAGGATCATCATTCATGAAATTGACAATGAAGCCGTCCACGATTTTTGAAGACCTTTCGAATACATCAGACTCAGCAAGGACGTCCCCACCAGACTCACGAATGATATAACCCGTTGTTTGACGCTGTACACCAATGGAAGAAGCTGAGTCTGTAAACGCAACTTCATATAGTTTAGATTCATCTACCATATCCTCCACTGCAATTGATATCGTGGCATACCCTGTCCCAGTTCCTTGTGTAACCTTCGTCAAATCTGATGTGCTAGCACCTCCGATATAACCCGCAGGTTTGGTCGTTGGAATCACTACAGCTGCATTTTGAGAGGTTCCCACTACTGCTCCTGCCCCATCTACACTGATTCTAAATGTATTTTCTTGTGGATCTATCCCAGGATCATCTCCACCACTAGACGGGATTCCTCTGTCATATGCAACCAATGCGTAATAGTAAAGCTTCCCATTTGTGACATCATTATCCACATAGTAAAACTCTAGACCAGAGTCATTTCCAAGATTGTATACTGCCTCTCCACCCAGCACTGGAATTGGACCTTTGAGACCATTATTTAAATCCCACTGGGCTAGTGGCTTGTAGAACGTAGGTGTGCCATTGACGTCTGAGATTGTGCGTGCATCACTTAACAGATTATCAGTTCCTTTGTAGAGTCTGTATCCCTCGAAATCAAAATCTTGCAAAAATCGGTCAAAGCTATCCAGTGACAAATTATCCCATGATAGTACGACTTGGCCATCACCTGGAACAGCCGTGAGAGTAGGCATTATTGGAGGCTGCGCAAAATTGTAGTCTGAGTTATATATATTTTGAACCGTTCTTCGATTTTTGAAGAAATCCTGTTCATCGTTTCCAAATATCCAAGCAGTGGAGAAGAAATCTGTCGATTTGGCATCCTTCTTGTCCTCAGAAAACAGTTCCACTTCTCCTGACGTAAATAGAACAAATGGTTCATTAGCAACGACCGTAGGAGGCTCAACATAATCGGGATTTGAGAATAGCGTAGTCTCAATTCTTTCAAACATCCAATTATCATCGCGTAGATTGTCACCACTTTCATAAAATGGACGAGTATTCAGATCAAATCCTGTTAAACCAATTTGATCAGATTCATCGACATCAAGTTCATTGTAGTTTGGCTCCCCGTTTGTGGGCATGCCATCTCCTTCCCCTTTGTCAGGTCCAGGATAGTTAAGATCAAATGGGCTCAGTCCATCCGCTCCAACATCGTTATTGAGTGCTTCACCAACATCCCAAATTCCATTTTCATTGGTATCGGAAAAGCCAATCCAGTCCATATTTTCATCTGTTGTGAACCAAATTCCGGCTTTGTAAGCAGGGCGCTGCTCAATAGATTCTCCATAAAATAGCTCAAACTGGTCTGCATCGTAGTTTGCTACGACATATGATTCAATTTGCGCTGGAGATGTAAGAACTTGGTAATCCTCACGAAATCGGGATTCGTCCGTAATTCCATCTTGGTCATCGTCTAGTTCATTTACGTCATTTGCAGGCGATTCCAGAAATGCAAACCCTGCATAACCTAGTTCATATCGTGACTCCCCTGCATTGGTTGGATCTCCAAGACCATCAGAATCCCAGCCATATACCACATCCAAAAAGGGATCATATGAAGCATTATCATCTTGCTCATCCTGCCCCAAACCATAGTCGACAATCTGCGAGAAAAATAGTCGGGTTTGATCTTGTTCACTTTTATTCGTAATTCGGTAGATAATAAACATTGCATCTTCGGCTAAGACATTGGCCCACTGGAACAACCGAATCTGTGTCTGCATCCCCAGTCCGCCCATCGTTGGATCTTTTAAAGGGCTAGGATAATACACTCCAAGATTAGAATGAGGGCCCTCTGTTTCAATGCCCACCGCATATTCGAGGTCTGAAAAATCATCCATAACATAATAGGATTCCTGATCCGAACTTGGAAAACGGCCATCACGACCATTCCATGTCCCCGGCCAACCACTATCATCTTCTTCTAGTCGGTCTGGCCAAAAATTAGGCCAACTTTCCTCATCATTTGAAAGAGCAGGTACTGGAGCAGAGCCTAGTGTAATAGGGTCGATGCGATTGGGATTGTTAAAACCTGGAAGTGGAAGCCAGCCCCATAGATTACCTGAGTAAGGGCTTGTCCTTGCACCCGCCTCTCTATAATTGATGATCACGGGATTGAGTGTAACGTCTGGCCTAAAATTTGGATCACTAATGATCGAAACATAGTCTTCGAAGGTCGCTACTCGATCCGGTGATACTCCATCCACATACGCTGAGACAAGAACACCGATACCATCAATATGACGACCACCTACACCACGAGGCCAAACCCCCCAAGGGAGGTCATTCCATCTTGATAGTTCACCATGATTTCGAAAATTAGTTTCTATCAGATTACCACTAATCACACCTCTGGCGATATTATCAAATTCACCTCTATAAACAACTCCATCAAGAGAATCAGGAATAGTCTGTTGACCAAAAACAGACCCATGTGGTGCAAGTACAAGTAGGAAAAGTACTGGCGTAAATAATTGCTTAATCATTCGTTCAGCCGATATTAGAATTTATAGCTCAAGCCAACCTTAATATTACGAGGAGCACCTCTTCGACTAGGATCAAGGAAAGATTCCTGTAATGTGTTTAGTCCGCCAGGAGTTGTTCCATTATTCAATAGTCGTTGCAGATCAGTTGACTCATCAGCCAGTCCTGTATCTACATAAATTCCAAAGTGAGGAGCAGTATCAAAGACATTATTGACTTGCAAGAACAGCTCAAGATCCATGTCAAGTTTTGGCGGCTTGTAATAAGCGCGCATGTCTGAATTAAACCATGTTGGTGTATCTAGGTTGTTGGGCGTAAGTGATGTGATATTATCCCGTTCAGATGTATATGGGGTACCTGACTGTAAGCTATTGATTGTTGATAACGTTAATCCAAAATCGCTGTTCCATGTCAGCGTATTATTAAGAACATTTCTACGATCCCAATTAAGGCGATTTATGCTGATGATTTCCTCTGAGTTTGTAACAAATCGATTAAATCTCTCTTGTGGATTGGATGCAGAACCACTGGCAAATTGGAGTGTGTAATCCACAGTCCATGAAAATGGCCCTTGTCCACGCTCAAATAGGGAAAGGGTAAACCCTTTAACCGTGCCGTAATCGATATTATCGAGCCGTCCAACTGGCACGCCAATGCTTCCTCTAACCGCAGTCTGGCCAGAAAGCTCACGGATATCCTTCGAAAAGATGGTTAAATCAATGCCCATACTCTCGGATAGACCTTGTTGGAGCCCCACTTCGAAGTGTAGTGTGCGTTCAGGTTCTAGGTTAGCATTCCCAATGGTATAGCTTCCAGCACCTTGAGGTCTATCAAATTCATTATTTGTGTATAATAGATTTAGTTGAGGTGTTTGGAAGAACAAACCCGCCGAAAAGCGCATAACGCCTGTCTCTGAAATTGGAAATGCCACACCTAACCGAGGACTCATTTGAAATGTAGGGTCTGCATCAGCACGATTGGTAACCATTTGACCGGTTTCCGGATCCAGTATTGTTTCTTCGTTGAATTGAGATAAATCAATCGGTACCACAAAATCGGGCTCAAAATAATCAAAACGTATCCCCGCATTCACGATAAGATTGTCAAACTCTAACTTCACTTGAGAATATCCCGCTGCCTCCCAAGGGTTGACTTCCAAGCTATAGTTTGCAGCAGGATCGGTTGAACGAAATGCTCTTTGTGTAGCCTGATTCACACTTATCCCGTAATTCTCATTATCAAGGCCATGAAATCGAGCACTAACACCTGTTTTCCACAAAACAGTATTATTGAGTTGATTGGTGTAATCCGCGACAATGGTATGTGATTTGGTGATATCCTGACCGGAAAAAAGGTCGTTTCCACCCATTGCAAATGCATAAGCCCCTTGTTGGCTACTTTGAGAGGGTGCTACATATCGCTCATCCAAATCTCCTTGTGCAGAGACGTCATCGTAGAGATAACTTTCACCTTGATCATGAAAGTAGCTGTAAGATATATTGGCATAGGCATTGTCACCCATCGTATATCGCAGGCCTAGAATATGGGTTTGATTGGAAAAGTAGTAATTGTTTAGCCCTGCAGGGTTGTACTTGAATTGCTGGTTATAATTGCGACCCTCCCCAAACTGATAAAAAAGATTGTAGTCCAATTTAAGTCGGCCACTAAATTCGTAAACAATGGAACTGTTTAGAGAAAGGCGATCTTGTCTATTCAAAGATTCGAACTCACCCGTACCTGATGCTTGGATTAACCAAGAATCACGATTAGCACCACTTCGGATATTCGTACTCTGCCGATCACTAGGTCTGAAGAGATCTCGTCCAATCAGGTGGCCTTCAAATGTCACATAGCGTAATGTACTTTGAATACTCAGTTTATCCTTAATGATTGGGCCGCCAATGGACAATTGATAATCTTGGTCCCCAATCAACGGAGAAGCTTCAGTGTAAGTGTAGGTATCATTAGAAAAATCACTTGCACCTAAAAATGTTTTTTGGTCTGTTTCACGAGTTACAAACTCGAGTTCGCGCCCACTAACGATACTTCCAGCATACCCAAGAAAGCTTCCAGTCCACTCATTACTTACGCCTTTAGTGACGATATTTACTACTCCACTAAGGGCTTGTCCATATTCGGCATTGAAGACTCCACTAATTACCTCTAGTGATGAGACCATGTTTTGCTCAACATCGAATGATGCAGTGTTACTGAAAGCATTATTTATAGGCACCCCATTCACGAGATAAGCCACTTCGCCAATACGTCCACCTCGAAAGTGACCATCCACTACTCCGGCCTGCTTATTGATGGCTTCATTGATACTAACGAGGGGTAAAGCTTCAAGTTGTGATGAGGAAATGAACGATGTAGTCGTTGTTCTATCCTTCTCTACAATCGGGCGCTGGGCTGTAACAACGACTTCTTGCCCTTCCAGCACAGCTGGTTCAAGCTCTACATCAACAGTCGTGGTTTTATCGACAATCACCTCGACATTCTTTACAATCACTGTTGCGTAACCAAGATACCGAACTGTGACTGTGTAGATTCCAGGTTCTAAATTGATAATGGAATACTTTCCATCGACATCAGTGACCGCCCCCTTTTCAATACTCTCTATATAGATTTGGACGCCCGGCATAGTCTGGCCAGTTTCATCGACTACAGTACCTGCTATTTTTCCTTTAGTTCCTGCATATGATGTAGTAATAACATTTCCAGCATGTGCTGTAGTGACGAACAAAAAAAGTAAAAAGACACTACAAACACTCGAAATTCTATTATCCATGGGGTATATATGTTAAAATAGGTGTGACTTGGATCCACAAGCCACACCTATTCAATTTATTCTACAGTACTAAGGACTTACTTGATTAACATCATCCGTCGCGATTGAGAGAATTCAGGAGTATACAGCTTATAAATGTACATTCCAGACGCCAAGGCAGATGCATCAAATGACTGAGTATGTATACCAGCGGTCATCGGTTGATTTTGAACAAGAGTGGCAACTTTCTGACCAAGCATGTTGTAAACCTCTAATGTAACATTTTGAGCTGTTGCTAAACTAAATTGAATCGTTGTCGTTGGGTTAAATGGATTCGGATAGTTCTGCTTTAGCTCGAAACTTGATGGCATTGGTGTCGGTTCATTGGATGTATATGTAGCTTCTGATCCCACCATAGCAACAACTTCCCACTCAGATGGAGTGTTCCACCACTGAGATGTGCTCTTGGAAGACCATGCGTACTGCGCATCTCGACTGGTTCCATCATTATCATTGACAGCTAACTGAAAAGGTATGGTTGTTACTTCACTTCCAGTCGGGAAATCAAAGTTCTTAGCTGATGCGTTAACACCACTGAATTCGATCGTACTGAGTATCGTCAGAAGGCGGTACATGCCTGCTTGACTACTATCGCCTACTGTCGCTGAATTACCAACAAATTGGTTATATCCAGGATCACCTGCATCACCATCCCAGGCATGAATGTATGGATCAGCACCTACCATATAGCCAGCACGAAGCTGATAATCAGGCTCATCACCAGACTCAAAACTTCCATGATCTGAGCCAGTTATTATGGATTGGGGTGAATATGAACCAATTCCGCCTTCCCATGAATCAAAGTTCCAACCACCACCACCATTTGTTGCATTATTGGCAGGTACAATTATGTCATCCATAATCTCAGCATAGAATATCATGAGATCAGATCCGGTCGTGTTCTCAATACCAACCCAAAATTTTGCAGATAAATCCTGATTTGAGTCTACGGGGTCTCCACCTTCGACCTGTACGCTCTGAGTATTGATTTCAAATGGCGTGTAGTCAGCGGGGAAGAATGATGCTAGAACAGAAGCCTCGGGAACCACTCCATCCTCGACCGCTGAGGCAACGGCATCAACGGCTTCCGCACTCAACTCAACGATATAGTTTTCACGCACAGTCATGGATGTGTTGATCATTCCCGTTGTCATATCACTTGGTGAACCAATATCAGATCGCGCCAAAACACCATAGTATGCATCAAAATTTTCTACCAAACTTGGATGTGGTGCTTGTATCGAATGAGTAGCTGTGAGTCCCACTGCTGGATCAATTGAAGCTACACGAGCCCCTCCTGCAACTGTAGAAAATGCTGAGTCAGCAAAATAGACATCGTAAGATGCTGCACCATTGTCAGTTACAGAAATGGTTACAACTCCATTCTCTGTACTCCACTGAACTTCAGGTGCGTCTGGGACAACGTCAGTTATTCTTGATAGGATAATGTTGTCAACGTAAAAATCCCCAGGTGCGTAATTCACCTCGAATCCAAGTTGCATCGCGGGATATGTTTCTTCAATGTTGGTCTCGAATACATAATTTGTCATCTCTGTATCAACCGTCACACGGCCAGTAGATGATTCAGGGAAGTAACGAGCCCATCCACCGCCGATCTCTCCAAAGAAGAGATGAACCAATTGGCTACCCTCAGATGTTCGTGCGTCAAAAGAGACTCTGTAAGGTCCAGCGTATATTGAATCCAGACTCTCTTCACTAAAGACATGCATAGCTTGAACATCATAGGTATTGCCTACACCTGGAATATTGGTAAATGCAAGTTCTCCTTCCGTAACCGCAATATTAGCTGCACCAGGCGATAGAGACCAAGCAGAATCACCCAAGGCAAAATCACCGTTTATTACGATGTTACTAGATGCTTTTCTAAGCTGGATATTGTCGATGTACAAATCAGAATCATCGCCAGCCACTTCAAATCCAAGCTTCATGGATTCCCATGTTTCAGTGATGTCAGTTGTAAGCGTGTAAGTCTTCATTTCACCATCAACCTGAACATCGCCAGTGCCAGATCCGCTAGCGGTATTCCAGTAGCGCTCCCATCCACCACCATTGTGCCCTAAGAAGACGTGAAAGTTTTTGGAATCATCAGGCGTCATCGCGTCAAATGATAGTTCCCACGTTCCACCTTCTGCAAGAGCTGCAATTTGTTCGGCAGTAAGGACTTGGTAGCTTTGTAATTCCCACGCGTTTCCTGCAGTATTGACAACGAATTTGAGCGTATCATCATGCGTTACAGTTCCATTAGACCCCTCGATTGTCCATAATGAATCTCCGAGTGAAAAATCACCATTTACGATAACATTGTCACCATAATTTGTGTATTGAGCGAAAGCAGTAGTGCTAGCAAGTAAAACAACTGCAACAGTAAGAGAAGTTTTTAGTAACAGTTTGTATATAGCTTTATTCATAGTTAATCTGTTTATGTTAATTGAGAAATCTAGAGTTTTTAATGCGACCTATTCCCGCATTTCTTTTGTTGAATTGTTCCCGTTCTGGCATTATGAGTTCGATACTAATGCGTAAGAGCTTTTCAACGTAACAATAAGTTAATATGTTTGCAATACCAACTACCTAAAACTTCATTCCCTTTGAGAACGATACCAAGCTTACTCGAAAACACCTATCTAAATCTGATAATCATGTCAGTTGTTTTGGGTTGCGAAAGCCCTACAAGCACAGATCAACCAAAAAACGAAGGGGTGAATGGTTACGCCGATGAGACCTTCTTTCGCGTGGATGGAAAAGACATTTTAAATAGACAGGGTGACCCTGTTGTGATCAAGGGCTTTGGTCTAGGCGGCTGGCTACTGCCAGAGGGGTATATGTTCAACATGCCAGGAGGATTTGGCGCAACGGATGTGCGTAATGAAATTACTGATCTAATAGGAGCAGCAAAAGCAGAGCAGTGGTTTAAGGAGTTTCGAGACAACTATGTGACAGAAGAAGACATTATTGCAATGAAGGAGTGGGGTGTCGATCATATACGTGTCCCCTTTCATTATGATATTTTCTATGACTTGCAGTCAGGGGCCTTCAAGGAGTCTGGGTTTGAACGGATGGATAATCTTCTACTATGGTGCAAAAGACATCGGATTGATGTAATCTTTGATATGCACGCTGCCCCTGGAGCTCAGAGCCAAAGTGAGATTTCAGATAGTGATGGGGTTGCAAGGTTTTGGACCGAAAGTGAAACTTATTGGCCCATAACAATCAAGATATGGGAAGAAATTGCCCGTCGTTACAAAGACGAGACCATCGTAATTGGGTATGATATTATCAATGAACCCGTAACGCCCGATGGATACGACGGCAGAGACTTGTTAGAGTTTTACAGTCAAATTGTGCCAGCGATCCGCGAAATTGATCAAAATCATATTCTATTCATCGAAGGCAATTATTATGCAACCACATTTGATTATTTATATCCTCCTTTCGATGATAATATGGTCTACGCCTTCCATAAATACTGGAACGAAACCGATCAAGGGACTATCCAGTACCTTTTAAATCTCCGTGATACGTACAATACCCCCCTGTGGCTAGGCGAAACTGGGGAAAACTCCAATGTTTGGTTCTTTGAAACCAAAGAGCTAGTGGAAAGTTTAGACATTGGATGGAATAAATGGACCCATAAGAAGCTCGAGACTATCACGTCACCCCTTTCTTCACCCACTAATCCAAACTATGACAAAGTCGTAAACTATTGGAAGGGTAATGGACCTAGACCGTCTGCTCAAGAAGCTGAACAAGGATTGTTTCAGATGGCCAGAGATTTAGCCATTGAGAAAACCACACTTAGACCTGATGTGCTTGCCGCATGGTTTTCTCCAACATACAACTCCACCAATGAAGCCTTTACAGAGATCGAGATTCCTGGAAATATTTTTGCTGTGCATTATGATATTGGAAACCAGGGTGTCTCCTATTATGATACTGAGTACAAACAAGTGAGTAGTGACGACGATCAAAATGTTTGGAATCGTGGATGGTCCTTTCGCAATGATGGAGTCGATATCGAAGAGTGTAGCGACCCCGCTGTAGACTATAATGTAGGATGGATCGAGACTGGAGAATGGCTAGAGTATACAGTTCAAGTCACGCAGACAGGCACCTATAATGTTCGTGCACGTGTTGCTTCAAATGGCAGTGGCCGCATGCGGATTAAGGTGAATAACAAACCTATCGGGAGTGACCAAGACATTCCCAACACCGGTGGATATCAAAGCTGGGCCCAAGTTAATTTTGGTAATGAATCTTTTACTCAAGGTGAAGCACTTATTCGGGTGGAGATACTGGAAGGTGACTTCAATTTTAGCATGATCACCATAGAGTAAATGACCCATTAAGGTCGATTAAATCTTAAAGTTTAGTTTATGAGAGTCTATACAAACCTGGGGGTTCTTTGCATACTTTTTGCTACAGCCGTCTGCGCACACGCACAAACGCCCGTATTGTCTCGTCAAGTCCATTCATTCGATGTCCTCGTTTTTTCCAAGACTGCAGGGTATCGTCATGCATCCATTGAAGAAGGGATTGAGGCGATTCGACAACTTGGACTAGACAATGGATTTAATGTCGATGCAACCGAGGACGCATCTGCATTTACGGCTGAAAACCTTCAGAATTATGCAGCGGTAATATTTCTGAGTACAACTGGAGACGTACTAAACCTTGAACAACAATCTGCTTTTGAAGCCTATATCCAGCAAGGTGGTGGATTTGTAGGAATTCACGCAGCTTCCGATACAGAATATAGTTGGCCTTGGTACGGGGAGTTGGTAGGGGCATATTTTGACAGCCATCCCGAAATTCAGCAAGCAACGATAGAAGTGGCTGATCGTGTGCATCCATCTACTTCTCACTTACCAGAGTATTGGATTCGTACAGATGAGTGGTACAATTATAATGAAAACCCCAGGGGTGATGTTCATGTATTAGCTACACTTGACGAATCAACGTATTCTGGCGGCTCCATGGGGCACGATCACCCTATTGCTTGGATGCATGAATTTGAAGGGGGACGATCATGGTATACAGGTGGTGGTCATACCGAAGAGTCTTTTAGTGAACCTGATTTCTTGCAGCACGTTCTTGGCGGCATTTTTTATGCGTCTGGAGATGTAAAAGGAGAGTTTGACGCAACGAGTGAACAGCAATATCAAGTTACTGTCATTAAGGAGAATCCAGCCTACCCTATGGCCTTGGCTGTACTCCCCTCCTACAATGTATTATACATCGAGCGGCAAGGTAAGATGCATCTTTGGAATTCCTCGACTGGTCTTATCTCCACTGCAGCCGAATTTGATGTCGATAGTGGACGTGAAGATGGGTTATTAGGTATTGTATTGGATCCGAATTTTGAGATCAACTCCTATATCTATGTTTTCTATTCGCCTCGAACGGTAGAGGAGCAAAGAGTCTCTAGATTTACTTTTGATGGTATTCGTCTAGACATGGACTCAGAAAATATCCTTCTTCAGATTCCTGTTCAGCGATCGCAATGTTGCCACTCAGGCGGTGACCTTGAGTTTGGTCCCAATGGTGACCTATACATCACTACAGGGGATAATGTGAATCCCTTTGAATCTGATGGATTTTCCCCCATTGACGAGCGCCCTGGTAGAGAGTATTACGATGCTCAGGGTACGTCAGGAAACACCATGGATTTGCGGGGGAAAATTCTACGTATTCGACCCGAAGAAGATGGCACCTACTCTATACCTGAGGGAAATCTATTTACTAATTCGGACGAAGGGCTTCCTGAAGTTTATGTAATGGGTACTCGAAATCCTTTCCGAATGGCAGTGGACAAACGGAATGGTGAGCTTTACTGGGGAGATGTGGGACCCGATGCTGGAGGCGATAATGTGGCTAGAGGACCCAAAGGTTACGATGAATTTAATCGGACGACTCAGGCTGGTAATTTTGGTTGGCCTATGTGCATAGCCGAAAATCTTCCATACCGACAATATGATTTTGCAACGGGCACGACAGGAGCCGCATTTAATTGCGATTCACCTGTAAACTCATCACCTAATAACACAGGTGCTGACTCTCTTCCACCTGCTATTCCAGCATGGATAGCCTATACCTATGGGGTGACAGAAAAATGGCCGCAACTGGGTGCTGGACAGAGAACTGCAATCGCTGGGGATATCTTTTACTATGATGATACCTTAGAAGAGACTGGAAGTCTTCCAGAATATTTTGATGGGTCACTTTTTATTCTAGAATGGACACGTAATTGGATCAAAGAGGTTCGCTTCAATGAAGATGGAGAGCTTTTACAGATTAATTCATTCCTAGAGGATCTAACTCTTAATCGACCCATTGACATGCAAATTGGCCCTGATGGAGCAATTTATATCATAGAATGGGGTACAGGGTTTTTTGAGGAAAACGCTGATGATCGAATTATTAAAATTGAGTTTGCTCAAAATCTAGCGAATCGCGTGCCCACCGCTCGCGCTACAGCCGATATCCAAAGTGGAAACGCTCCGTTGAACGTAACGTTTAGTGGCGAGACTTCCTCTGATCCTGACGTTGGAGATGTATTACGATATTCATGGGATCTCGATGGAGATGAGGTTGAAGATGCAAATACTGCGACCGTGCAATATACCTATACAACAAATGGTGTCTACCCTGTCACACTTAAAGTCACAGACCAAGATGGTGCCATTTCAGTAGATCAGATAGAAATTGTAGTTGGGAATACTACTCCTGAGGTAACGATTCTAGAGCCTGTCAATGGTGGTTTTTATGAAGATTTCGATGAAATTGAATACAACGTGGATGTAAAGGATGCCGAACAAGGTAGTATTGGCAATGGGATAGATTGTCAAGATGTCGTGGTAGAACCCTCCATAGGACATGATGACCACGCTCACGGAACAGGGCCACGTAATGGTTGTAGAGGCATCTTTACCACAGAAACACATGGAGAAGGTCCAGATAACGTTTTTTATGTGTTGGCAGCCACATATGATGATGATGGAGCGGGAGTAGGCGCCTCGCTGCGTGGGAGTGATGGCATCGTGCTGAATATGAAGCGAAAACAAGCCCAACATGCTGTTGAATTGATTGATTTGCAAACT
>JAQCBZ010000036.1 GCA_027621355.1 Bacteroidota bacterium
AGCAGGATGTCTTCGTGCAAGATAGCGAAGGTGCTTGACGAATCCAGTGGTCAATTCCGTGATGATGCACGGGATCTTTCCAAGTGGGCTCAACCTCTTGAAGCGGCAGCAGGACGAACAATCTCTGGGTCATCTCTTTGTGGGGGAGGTGTAGCTCAGGGTGGTCTAAAGGCTCGAGGCCCAGCATTAAGATGTCAATGTCGATTTCGCGGGCACTCCACCGTGGGGCATTTAAATCGCGCCCCCTTGAGGCTTCGTACTGTTTGATCGCGGAGAGCCACTCAAGCGGAGTATGATTGGTTGTGGCTTTTATTACAGCGTTTAGATAAGGTGTCTCCGAGGGGCCAACAGGGTCCGTTTCCCACAGGCTAGAGGTGCGGATCTGTGCTGGATCGGTGACTTGACTGGCAATGAAATGGAGCGCATGCTCACACTCCTCCACACGGTCACCCACATTGGACCCGATCGCCAAGAGAATGGATTGAGGTGGGTTGGCGGGCCTATCCATCGACAATCTCCCAGCTCATTTGAATCTCCGCGTATGCCGAGGGCGTCTCAATAGGCGGGGGGACTTTTCGGACGCGGACGCTCAAGGTTTTGGATCCAGCAGGCATCTTGGATTTGAGACGTTCACCGATTTGTTCGCAGATTGTTTCAATGAGGTCGATCGAGTGCCCCTCCATGATGGCTCGAATCTCCTTTTCCATCGCCTCATAATCGGCCACTTGATCCAGCTGGGTCACTCCTCGAAACAATCCATAGACCTCAAGGTCGACCTCAAAGCGATTGCCATCGATTTTTTCTTGGTCATACCACCCATGTTTGCCGTGGTATTGAAGCCCGTGGATGGTAAGGCGATCCATCATTGCCACCTCGTGGGATTACAGCGTTGCGAGTTCGATTTTCTGCTCTAATTCCCGAAGAATACGCTGATGTTTAGGGCTTGTGGAGGCACGCTCTTCAATCGCGGTAATCGCATGAATCACCGTAGAGTGATCACGTCCGCCAAAGTGCAATCCAATCGTTTTGAGACTCGATTTGGTGAATTTTTTGGCCAAATACATCGCAATCTGTCGCGCTTCCACGACTTCCTGCTTCCGCGTTTTTTCCCTCACACGGTTAGACTCAATGCCGAAATAATCGCACACGTAATTTTGGATGGACTCAATCGAAATCTGCGTATTGGAGCTTCTCACCATGTCTTTGAGGACATTTTTGGCGATTTGCGTGTCGATTTCATCCACTTGCTTGAGTGATGCGGTAGCCAGAAGCTTGATAATAGCGCCTTCCAGATCACGGACATTGGACTTGAAATTATGAGCTATGAATTCAAGCACCTTTGGATCAATGGTAATGCCATTATCGGCGGACTTCCGCTCAAGGATGGCATACCGTGTCTCAAACTCTGGGATTTGAAGGTCCGCGCTGAGTCCCCAACTAAAGCGTGAGATAAGTCGCTCTTCGATGTCTGGAACATCTTTGGGCGCACGGTCACTCGAAAGGATAATTTGTTTCCCCTCCTGATGTAGCGCATTAAAGATGTGGAAAAACTCTTCTTGGGTTTTCTCCTTTCCACTGAAGAACTGAATGTCATCCACAATAAGAACATCGATGGTTCGGTAGAAGGTCGAAAATTCACTCGCACGGTTGTTTCGTATCGCTTGAACAAACTCGTTGGTGAAGGTCTCCGAGCTTACATAAAGAATAGAGAGGTCATCCCCGTGCTCTTTTTTGATTCGGTTGCCAATACTTTGCACAAGGTGGGTCTTGCCTAGGCCTGTCGTGCCATAAACAAAAAACGGGTTAAAGGAGTTTTTGCCCGGGTTTTCCGAAATCGCCATGGCAGCTGAGCGTGCTAGGCGGTTGCAATCCCCTTCGATAAAGCGGTCAAAAACATAATTGGGATTGAGATTTGAGTCGACCTGCGTCTTACGAATCCCAGGAATGACAAAAGGATTTTCGATGCGCCCGGGTGAGTAATCCGTGTAGGCATAACTCATCTCCTGTGGCTTGGTCGGCGGCATGGGGCGTTGGGGCAGGAACACGCTGCGCTGCTCCATGAGATCTTCTGCCTTTTCTACAACTACGCTATACTCTAGTTTTCCTTCTGGGCCTAAGACCTTGGCTACAGTCGAACGGAGGATGGTGTAGTAATGCTCTTCTAACCACTCGTACCAAAACTGACTGGGCACTTGGATGGTAAGGGTATTTAATTCGTAGTGGAGGGGGATGATGGGCTCAAACCAGGACTTATATTTTTGGTAGCTAATATTGTCTTTGATCACTTCAAGACATTCTTCCCAGTATTGTTCTGCTTTTGTAATTGTGTTCCCCATTCTCGTAAGTCAAACGTGCTGACTAGGTTACCTTTTTTTAGTGTTGATGTGTTTCACATCGAGCAAGTTATCAACACCGATTATTCCCATTTTTGACATCTAATATTGAAAAGAAGTTTGCAAAACTTTGGGTCAACTCAAAGCATGAGATTTCGTGGATAAAAAAGTTATCCACACTAAAAGGAATGCCTAGATACACTGCTAACCAATGACTTAGGAGCTTTGTTGAAAATCAAGGCCACCTGTGGATTAAAATCAAAGGTGCGCTCCATTCGTGCGATAGGCGCGAATCAGCCAATTCGCTCAACCCCTCTAAATACTTTTCCACAAGTTATCCACATTCATTTTAACAAGAAAAGTATTGACTTTATGCGACCTGCCTTAATGTGATCTATGAGCAAAAATGAATCGTTCGTGGCCTTGTATATCAGCCACAATTTCCCCTTCAAAACCGAGGCGAGTTCCTACATCAAGGACCTCACGAATGGTCAAGGGGTTGCACTCGAACCCGAGCACTCCTTCAGGCTTCAGGACAGAGGAGGCCAAGGTCCACAGATTCTGGTACAACCCTACCGGATCGTCAGTAAATAGGGCCTGAGATGGTTCGTATTCTTTTACCTGGGGGTGCATCGAACTAGCTTCCTCCGGATGAATGTAGGGGGGATTGCTCAGCAACCAATCGATGCTCTGGGATTTAGACCACGGTTCGCTCAATGCCGGTTCAGCCAGAGATCCATGATGCCACTGGACAGGCAGTTCTAGTGCTTCACTATTGCGTTGGGACACGACCAACGCTTCTTCTGATAGCTCTATACCATGAACCGTTGCATCAGGTAACGCAGCCTTGACCGCTAGCGCAATGCAACCGGAGCCTGATCCAACATCCAATACCACGGGGTCTTGCATACTTATCGTCCAACGCGACAAGGCATATTCCACTAATTCTTCGGTTTCGGGTCTTGGAATCAGTACATGTTCGTTGAGCTGAATCTCCAGGCCCATGAATGAGGTGGACCCTGTGATGTACTGCAAAGGTTTGTGGGTGGCTCTTGCTTTGACACCGTCACGTAATGAGTCACGCTCTGCGTTGGTAAGGGGTCGATCAAAATGGAGATAGAGCTGTAGGCGTGGCATGCCAAGTACATCGGCCAAAAGCCACTCGATACTTAATCGGGGTTGATCCACCTGTTTGGATGTAAAATAGGCTGTAGCCCATTCCATCATGGATAAAACCGTCCACTCCTGTGGCGTTGGGGGGACAGAAGTTGAAGCCATGGAGTGTTACTCTTCTGGCTCGTCGGCAGAGGTATCCTTTTGCATGGAACAGCCGTGGCGATCGGCAAAATCCATCACAAATTCAAGAAATCCAGACTCGATATTTTGCTCCTCTCGGATCGACGATCCACGAAACCCAATGCGACCGCCGGCTTTTTTGAGCTGAACACGCACAAATTTTGAATTCTTTTCAATCACGGTCGTCAATGTAACGGTGGAGTTACTAGATCTCTCATATTCTTCATACACGGAAACGACGACAATATCTCCAGTTGTTTGAGAGTTATACTCGTAGGAGAATTTTGGCTTCACAGCCTCCAATACTTTGGTCGGCATTTGGGCCAATGCGGTATCAGGCCCGAAAATGACGTATCGATGTACTGTGCTCATAATGGTTTTTTGGATTAAACTGATTGAGTTTAATGAAAAAAGACATCAATTTACAACCATGATCAAATCCACTTCTTCCCAATACGTAACCCGCGTAGGAAAACCTCTTCAATTCCTGCGATTGCCTGCTCTAACAGCCTTTTTGTGGTCACTATGGGTAGGGTCCTTAACAGTAGGGTCACTTGGGTTGATTCCTGTTGTTGCAGGCGCTCAATCGACTGTCACCCCTGACACGACGCAGCAAGGCTCAGAGACCACCATGCCGCAAGACCAGGCTCGACTTATTCAGGAGCCTGCTGTATTGGAGGTGTATCAATTGGGGGGTCCGTATACAGAGGGATTCAGGCGAAGTTATTCCATCGGCATCATTGCCAACAATTATGGATTTGGACTACGTGGACGCTATGATAAACTCCTTAATCCACGATGGAGTCTATTTTCACATGTGACGCTCACCGGTTTGCGAGACGTTTCAGAGCAAACCTACACCGATTTCTTTTTTGGCACGCAGATTGTCCCTAACAAATACAAGCGTGGTCTGTCAATCCCCTTGCAAGCAGGTGCTCGCTACCGTTTATTTGCCGACCGCATTGATGAAAGCTATCGATTCTTTGTTTCTGGTGCAGCGGGTCCCGTTTTTGCCTTTACCTACCCATACTTTAATGATGCAGACGGTAGTGGATACCGTGAGCGTTTTATCGATTATTTTGAGCAAACCAATGATGCGCTAAGTGGGTGGGGCGATGGGTCCTGGAACGTGGGTGCAGTGAGTGAGTTCTCTATTGGACTCGATTTTGGGGAGGATCTTTCTCGTGTTGGACGTGTCGAATTTTCCGTGATGATGTACTATTATCCTGAAGCCATTCAAATGATGATGCCAAATCAGCCTGCCATTAATGAATTTGCGGGTCCTGGGGATTTCCCCTACTTGGTAGACGATAATGGAGCCCTAGTTTATGAGCCCTTTTTCGACTCACAATCGTTCTTTGTGACGCCAATGCTCTCCTTTAGCTTTGGCACACGTCGATAAGTAGCTTTTTGGCGCACCTCGATAAGCCTCATGTGTGCTTAACATAAGGTTTGTATCTTCCCTCAAACCTGAACGAAATTCCTTTTCCCATGAGCTTGATTGAAGCCGTTTTAGCACGACAAATTTTAGATTCACGCGGTAATCCCACACTAGAGGCAGAAGTGTTGACTGAGGATGGTCTTGTAGGCCGAGCCGCTGTCCCGTCGGGCGCATCGACAGGCGAGCATGAAGCCGTTGAGCTCAGAGATGGGGACAAAGCCGCGTTTATGGGCAAAGGGGTATTAAAAGCGGTAAACCATGTCAACACGACGATCCAAGAGGCACTCATCGGGCAATCTGTGTTTGAGCAAACCTCAATTGATGAACTTTTGCTGGATCTCGATGGAACCGAAAACAAGGCCAATCTAGGGGCGAATGCGATTTTAGGCGTCTCGATGGCGGTCTGCAAGGCAGCGGCCAACACGACAGGGTTACCATTATGGCGCTACATGGGCGGAGTGAATGCCAAGACGTTGCCGGTACCAATGATGAATATCATCAACGGCGGATCTCACGCCGATAACAATGTGGATCTGCAAGAGTTTATGATTGTCCCAGTGGGGGCGGAGCAGTTCTCGGATGCACTGCGAATGGGTGCAGAAATTTTCCATACGCTCAAAAAGGTGTTGTCAGAAAAAGGGCTAAACACATCGGTGGGAGATGAAGGGGGCTTTGCACCCAACCTCAAATCCAATGAGGAAGCGGTAGAGGTAATTTTACAAGCGATCGAAAAAGCAGGATTCAAGCCTCAGGATGATGTGTTGCTTGCGCTGGACCCAGCGAGCTCGGAATTTTATAATACGGAGACCGGACTTTATGAGTTCAAATGGAGCGATGGTTCAAAACGTAGCTCGGATGAAATGGTCGATTATTGGTCTGAATGGATTGATAAATACCCCATTATCTCGATTGAAGATGGGATGCAAGAAGATGATTGGGATGGATGGATGACGCTGACCGATACTCTCGGTGAGCGTGTGCAGCTGGTGGGGGATGATTTGTTTGTGACCAACACCGATCGTCTTGCCCGTGGTATTGAGGAGGGCGTTGGGAATTCGATTCTTATCAAAGTGAATCAGATTGGCACCATTACCGAGACCTTAGACGCGATAGAACTCGCCCATAAAAATGCCTTTACAACGGTGATTTCGCACCGCTCTGGCGAGACAGAGGATACCACCATTGCCGATTTGGCGGTTGCGGTGAACTCAGGACAAATTAAAACGGGATCGTTGAGTCGTACCGATCGCATGGCGAAATACAATCAACTCCTTCGCATTGAGGAACAACTGGGCGATCGAGCCGTATATTTGGGTGCGGATGTCTTCGGACTATGAAACTCCATAGCCTCAAACTCACTGACATTCGAGTACATCAAGAGTTTGAGCTCACCCCTCATCCCCAATTCACGATCCTCACAGGACCCAATGGGGTAGGCAAAACCAGCGTGGTGGATGCCATTCATATGGTATGCATGTCTCGGAGTTTTGTGACCAAAACGGATCGATGGTTGGCACGAAAACCAGGTGCAACGTTTCATATCGAGGCCTCCTTTTCCTCATCTCAGCGCTCAAACGTTGCATTGGAATGTCGGTACGATGGCTCCGCGAAGCCCCCAAAACGGTTCTATGTGAACGGCTCCCCCTTAGAAAAGCTTCACCACCTGATTGGTCGCGTGCCGGTGGTGGTGATTTCGAGCGAAGACCATGAATTGAGCCATGAAGGGCCGGCGTTTCGGCGATCATTTTTGGATGGGTTTCTGGCACAATTATCGCCGGCGTATTTAGAGTCGCTGTTGCGGTTTCGTCAAGTGAGGCGACAGCGTAATGCGCTTTTGGGGCAGTTTGCTCAATTTGGGCGTGGTGGGCCTGCTCATGGCCACTCGACGAGTGACACCGCTCTGAAGCAAGCACTCGAACCATGGAATGAGCCATATGCCAAGGCCGCTGTCGATATTGTAAGAGCTCGTATTACCTTGGTAGAAGAGCTTGAAAAGGGGTTGCAGCAACAATTTAGCGCTCTAAGTGCCCAAAAAGACGCGCAACCGACGCTGGAATACAAAACGTTTGTTCCCCAAACGTCCCCGTCGACGCTTCCCACGGTGGACGAGGCACTTGCTGCGATGGAGGCTGCCTTTGATCGAGAACAAGAGCGGGGATTATCCCTTGTGGGTCCCCATCGGGATGAACTGGCTTTTGGACTCAACGGGCTTCCGTTGCGCCAATATGGATCACAAGGGCAACACCGTTTGTTTGTGCTGGCACTCAAGCTTGCCGAGGCGGTCTATTTCCATGAGCACCATGAGGAACCGCCCATATTGATTTTAGACGATGTTTTTGGCAATCTTGATGATGCAAATCGTGCCGATGTCTGTGCTCTTTTGGATCGGCTCGGATTGCAAGTATTCATCACATCCGCTACGACCACATTATTCGATTCGTGCTCAGCACTCACGGACAAAAACACGCTGTATGTCACCCTCTAAACCTCCACGCAAACCCAAAGGCCTGGGAACGCTTCTGACCACCTACTTTGAGGATCATCCTGAGAAGGAAAAGGTGATGCGAGGGCGTATATTATCGGTATGGCAAGACGCGTTGGGCCCCATGTTGGCTGAGCGGGTCTCTCGGGTCCATTTTGAACGAGATGTACTCATATTCACCGTGCCTGATGCAGCCTGGCGCCACGAAATCCACATGAACCAAGTCATGATTAAGCAAAAGCTTAATGAATTGGCAGGACATCAGGTCGTAGAGCAGCTACGGGTACGAGGATAATTTACTAGACGTATGAAGCATACACTTTGGACATGGTTGGTTCGTGCAGGCCTTGCAGAGGATGAGTCAGGGGAGATTGCTGGAAAGAAGCGAGGCACTCAAACCCGTACGCAACGACTGATTGCGATGGGGATTTCACTTGGGATTGCCATTATCCTGTGGATGCTCGTCAACTTAAATAATACCTATACCACGGAATTAGAGGTTGCTTTGCGATTGACTGAGCTTCCAGAAAATGAGGTATTGGTCACTGAGTGGCCAGAAGTTGCCACAGCCGAAGTCACGGCAGAGGGTTGGCAATTGGTTTCGATGGCGACGAATCGCCCTGTGGTGGATGTTGCCCTTGGTGATACACCCTCGCAACTCAACGTGCAGGCTCTGGTGATGACAGAATTATCGTCTTTTCCAGGCTTGTCAACGCAACGTGTAAACCCAGTGTCTTTAGCCTTGGATTACGAGCCAAAAGTGACCAAAAAAGTTCCTATTCGTCCTGCGATTCAGCTCAGATATGAGCAACAGCATGGTCCCTTTGGCCCTTGGAGCGTACAGCCTGACAGTGTTCGCATTACAGGTGGACAAAGCGTTGTAGAGGCGTTGGAGTTCTGGTCGACGGTGGATCTGAGTCTGGATGATGTGCGCCAAACGGTGATTCGAGCAATTCCCTTAGCCTCGGCCCATAATGGCCTCGAATTGGATGTAGAGGCGGTCCAGTTTGAGCAACCGGTCAAACAATTTACCGAGGGTGAGCTTACGTTATCGATTGACATCCTTGGGGCCCCCTTAGGGAAGGAATATACACTTGATCCATCCAGTGTGACGGTTCGGTTCTTGGTTCCTGTAGACCAATATCAGGACGTCATGCAGCGACGTCCTGTTCGTGCGGTCCTTGCCTATGATGTGATAGAGGATGATCAAACGGGATTTGTCCAACCCGAAATCCAAAAAACGTCTGAGGCTTTTGTGCTTGATTGGCTAGGCGTGACGCCTGTTCAAGTGGCCTATTATGATGTGATTAACCCTTGATAGGGAGCCATGACCTCATCCAGAGGTTTACAATCCAGCTGGTACGTTTCTTTAAACCAATCCAAGAGCTTGAGTAAGACCTCATCGACCAAGACATCTGGGCAAGAGGCGCCAGAGTTAAGCGCAATGCGAAGGGGTCGAGAGTGTGTATCATAATGGTCATCTAGAATCCCATCCAACCACCGATCGGTCGTCAGTCGCTGTTTGGTCCACTGGTTAAAGTGATGAATTTGCTGAGGTGATTCCAACTCACTCTCGTCTCGTACATGGAAGGTAGGGCAGACATGCTCTAAGATTTCAACAAGGTGCATGGTATTGGACGAATTGTATCCACCCACGACAAGTGCAAGGTCTGGCTCGGCGTCAGCCAAAGCTAGTGTTGCCGACTGATTCTCATTGGTGGCATAACAAAGCGTATCATTTGTGTCGGCAAAATCAATGGGATCCTCAACCCGAGTGGCTAATGTTTCGGACGCTTTCTTTAAAATCTCCATCACCTCTTGCGTCTCTGTGGCAAGCATGGTGGTTTGGTTGATCACGCCAAATTGCTTGAGATCTGTGAAAGGATCAAACCCTGGGGTGGCTTTGTGACGAAATAGAGTTTCAAAGTCTTCTTTGGGACGATCTCCCGTCATGATTTCAGCCAGATATTGGGCCTCCTCTGGATTGAGAACCACGACCGTTGGAGAGTGGGATGCGCTGTGGGAAAAGGTGGCTCGGGTCTCCTCATGTTGGTGTTTACCATGGATGACCAAGGAATACCCTTTTTTCCCAAGCTGATGCCCTCGCTTCCATACTTTTTCCACAAAAGGGCACGTCGTGTTGTAGGAATAGGGGTCAATGCCAATCTCTTTGAGCGTGCGTTCAATTTCCAGGGTGGTTCCAAAGGCGGGCACGACCACAATGTCATCTGGGGTCAGCTCACTCATTGGAATGCGAACCGATCCATCCGTTTCATACAAGAATTGCACGCCACGTCGCTCAAGGTCTTCGTTCACCGTAGGATTGTGGATCATTTCGCTGAGGAAAAACACGCGCTTATTGGGATGCTCTTCTAGGGTACGGTAGGCTATGTCAATGGCATTTTCGACCCCATAACAGAACCCAAAATGACGGGGAATGAGCACATCCACGGGGCCAAAATGGAGCACGGTTGGCTCGAGTTCTTTCTTGCGTGGATCGGTTATAGCCGTTGCATCCTTGATCGTCTTAATGATCGAAGCGTGGTACATCGAGGGTATGTCAAACGTCTTTCTGGCCATGCTGTCATTTTAAAGTTGTCATCCAGCGCATGGATTGCTGCCTCAGGCTATGCATCCATATCCCCAAGCTGCACCCCCACCAATCGACTCACACCTGTTTCCGGCATCGTGACTCCATACATCATTTCAGCCTTTGCCATCGTTTTTTTGTTGTGCGTGATGATAATGAACTGCGTTTCATCAGCAAAACTTCGAATCATCGAGGAAAATCGCTCAATATTGGCATCGTCCAAGGGAGCATCCACCTCATCTAGCACACAAAAGGGGGATGGCTTGACCTGGTATATCGCAAACAACAA
>JAQCBZ010000037.1 GCA_027621355.1 Bacteroidota bacterium
CAGGGGACACCTCAAAGGCTATTCACGAGCACCTCAGTGAAGTCCTGTTGTAGACGTGGCTGAGATTGAATTGAGACGCTTAAGCTAAAGAGTGTCGCTGAACCGAGCCTGAATAGCTGAACAAAAACGGAGTTGATAATACTAACCAACGACACTGAACCTAATCAGATTCCCTATGAATACATCTAGAAAATCATTCATTAAAACACTAGGCGCTCTAGGTGTGATGCCATGGGCAATAGCGCAACCTACTTCAAGCAAACCTAGAGTTGAGTTGGGTAATAGCTCTATTATTTCAAACCCAAAGACGCTGGCTGTTGGATCGCGCAATGCGTTAAGAGGCGTGGAAAGGGCTGTATCTATGATGTCGGAGGGGAAAGATCCACTGGATGCAGCTGTGGAGGGGGTCAAAATTCAAGAGCTCGATCCCAATGATATGAGTGTAGGATACGGCGGGCTTCCCAATGAACATGGAGTGGTTCAGCTCGACGCCTCTTGCATGCATGGTCCCACAAAGCGTGCGGGTGCTGTAGGGTGTCTAGAAGGGATTAAGACGCCATCTGAAGTTGCCAAAGCTGTCCTTGAGCTTACAGATCACATTATGTTGGTGGGAGATGATGCCAAAACCTTTGCTTTGCAGCTTGGCTTCGAGGAAGAAGACCTACTCACAGAGCGAGCCAGAGAAGCATGGTTACGCTGGAAGCGTAATCTCAACCCAAACGACAATTGGCTGAATGACGACGAATCAAACCCATACTCCACGGGGACCGTTCATATATCTGCTTGTACGCAACAAGGTGATATCGGCTCTATTACGACAACTTCTGGACTATCGTATAAAATTCCAGGTCGTGTGGGCGATTCACCCATCATAGGTGCGGGACAATACTGTGATCAGCGGGTAGGCTCAGCTGGCTCTACGGGTCGCGGTGAAGCCAACATCATGGCTTGTGGTAGTTTTTATGTTGTAGAACGAATGCGCAGTGGTGAAAGCCCAGAACAAGCTTGCCTATCTGCGCTGCAGCGTGTGGTGGAGATGACCGAGCCTCGACTCCTCGATGAGAATGGAAAACCCCGTTTTAATCTCAATTATTATGCACTCAACGTACAAGGTGAATTTGGTGGGGCCACAATGCTAAAGCCATCAGACAGAGCACTTGACAACGGAGGAGGCACTTTTGCTGTTGCAGAACCTGGGAATGCTCGTCTAGAGCCTATGGCTTGGTTATTTGACTAACGATCATTACGCTGGAGTCTCACTCTTAGTAAGCCTTGCGATAAGGGTTGGTCCACTCTAAATACGACACTTAAGACCATTTTTGTGATTCCTTGACTTGGTAGCTCAACCACTAGCCCAGTCGCTCCCATAAAAGAAGGGAGTTCCTGTGTCAACGCATTGGGACGAATATGATGTGTGGGCACATAAGAAGCATCTAGGAGAGCGCCTATCACAAGATTTGATTGGATAGGCAATCTAGCATCTAAAGACAAGGAGTGAGCAGAACGGACTTGCACTTGATGGGCTTCTAATCCTCGAAACATCCCCTCACCTCCCCACGAAACCCAACCTTGAATGTCATCTGTGCTCATTCCCCATCCATAAGATTGATAGAGCTGGATCCATCCATACCACAGATTATTTTTTGCACTCCATAGTTGTTGAAGAGTTATGCGTGAACCCCTTTGAGCGTTACTCCCAAGAGGTGTTTCGGTCTCTAAAACCCAAGACCAACCCTTAGGCATTGTGCGATCGGGTGCACGCATGAATGACCAAGGGCCATAATTGACTCTAAGCCCTGCTGTCACCTGCCAACTAGTTGGAATCGTTTGATCCGTGACTTGAGTGTTGAGACTTTTGCTGAATCCAAGCTGTGAGCCTAGACGAAATGAATGCTCTGCCAACCATAGGGATTGCCATTGTATAGAGGCGGTTTGCGACAGTGTATCCCGGGTTTCGAGGTGTATCTGTAGTTGGTGCTCTTGTACCCACGGTTTGAACCAAAGTTGTGACAACTCAACGGATGCCATTGTTACCCCAGAAGGTGTCGATTCATATCGTCCTCTAAACGAACGTTGATGACTCCCAAGGTAGGGTGCATCCATCTCCATTGATCCATAAAGAGTAACATCACGTGCCTCTTGTTGTAAGGCTAGCACTCCTTGAATCGAGGGTCGGCGTTGATCCTGAATGTTCACATTTGGAAGAATAAATCGATATTTAGGACTTTCAATGATCTCAGCCCAGCCATCTATGGAGAACGAGCGAATACTCTGTTGTCGGCGCAGTGTGTTTTCGAAGGAGCGTGTTGAAAGGCTATAGGTTGCCGTTTGGCACTCTATTTGGGGTTGCTCCGCCAGTAGACATGGATGTGTTAATACTAGAGCTCCTGCATCAAAGTGAAGTCCCTGTTGATCCACCTGCAGGCTCGCCTCAGGGAATCCATGTTGAGCAAGATGGATTAAGATACTCGAAATCGAGGTCGTTGAATACTGGTGTTTACGATGTGCTGAGCTGTACTTCGCTAAGTACGATTCAGCATAGGTTTTCCGTTTGAGCTCAGCCTTCATTGAAGAGGAGACGGGTGAGCTATAATACACTTCTAATAGATTTGTAGAGTCTCGATCCTCGAGTTCCTCCATGGCTTGTGTCGTACCATGAGTTTGGGCTACAGTCATCGTACTGAGACCCACGAATGACATTAACATCAACAGTAATGTCCGTCTTAACACCTCTATCACACTTTGAGGCGTCTTATCAGTGAGCCTGTCTGTGAGTCTATGTGAAATTCTATGAGGCCGAGGATTGAAATAATGCCGCCACAAATGGAGGAAGCGCCTGTGAAGCTCTAAAGACATCTGCTGAGAAATACTTGAGCTCTGGGTGTGATTCGCAAAATTGTTCCGCGGAGTCAAAGGCATAAGATGATTGTGGATCGACCTCATTGGATGCCATCATCATAGACCATGTTCCTGTTGGATAAAGCGGTATGGAACACAAATAAGGTGAAACGTTTCCTACATGGCTCGATAACGCATGATAGAGAGTTTTCATATTGGGATGAAACGTCTTTACCCAGGGGGATTCAGATTGAGAGACGACGATACCCCCTGGCTTTAATGCCTTAGCACAAGCTTGAACAAAATCATCCCCAAACAAACCTTCTGCAGGCCCTATAGGATCGGATCCATCAATCAGAATCACATCATACTTTGCTGATTGTCGCTCAACAAATTTGATTCCATCCTCAATGTATAAACTTGCTCGAGGGTCATCAAAGACGCCAAGACCTGGAAAGCATGCTTTGGAGGCTTCAATCACAACTTCATCGATTTCAACCCAATCAATAGACTCCACATCCTCATGCTTACAGCACTCCCGAATAGTGCCTCCATCGCCCCCACCGATCACACAAAGTTGTGAAGGCTTTGGATGGGCGCATAACGCTGGATGTGTCAACATCTCATGGTAGACAAACTCATCTTGTTCAGAAAGCATCACCAGGCCATCTAATGTGAGGACATGACCCCAACTATCCGTATGAAGCACTTCGACAAGCTGAAAGGGTGATTGTTTGGAGAAAACAACCTCTTGGACGCCTAATGTTAGGCCCGTACGTCCCTCGTACCATTCATCAAATCGATTCAATGGCTCCTTGGAGTGGTTTGTGATGGATGGATTCACCTTGTGGCATCTTAAAGAGACCCCGCTTCATTTCCATGGTAGAGGTTGACTCCGAGCCTAGATCTGCGGCAATTTTATCCTGAATAACCCAAGGATCAATCGTCTCCCCACACGTAAAGATGTCTACAGCTGCATAGCCATACTCTGGCCATGTATGAATGGTCACATGAGACTCAGCAATGATAATCACACCACTGACCCCGTAGGGATTAAATGCATGAAAATCATGGGAAACAATAGTGGCTCCAGAAGCCTTTGTAGCTTCAAGAAGTATGGACTCAATACGCGCTGGTTCATTGAGTGTTTCGATATTGCATTGATACAATTCGAGTAAAATATGGCGTCCAAGGGCCTGCATACGGCGATTCCTCAAAGGATGTGAATAAACTCAGCAAATTTACGTCTTTTTTTGTGGATGCTCAGTATGTCTTAAAAAAGATTTTTTATGCAATCGGCTGATGGATCCGTGAGACGACATCTTGCAGCACATCGTGAGGAGCTCCAGCATCAAATCCTTTCAGAGCACGATCGGCATCCAAGAGAGCTTCCATAATGCCCGGTATTTCTGCAAGGTGGTAGCCATTCACCTGGCGTTCGAGGACTTTGTAATAATATGGATTCACATTACACTGCGCTTGTATCTCTTGACTCGACAACCCCTTCTGCTTTCCCCGAAGAATCACCCAAAAGAGCGTAAAGGTGTTAGAAAGCATTCCAATCATGCGAAGAGACTCTCCAATAAGCGTTTCATCGGTTTGCTTCATTCGCTGGATAATTTGATGCGATTTTGGGAGATCCCTCGCGATAATGGCATCCTTTAGCTCAAACGATGAGAGTTCTCGCGTTTTGCTTAACAAGGACCGAAGAGCTGTTCGATCAATTGATTGCCCTTGCTTTGCGTGGGTTACAATTTTTTGGAGTTCAGAGTCAAGCATCGTGCAATCCACACCCACCCATTCTATAAACTCTTGGCTTGCTGCTGGTTCAAGGGTTACGTTATACGTATCGCGAGCAAGTTTTTGCAACCAGTGGCTTGCTTGAGCAGGCTGGAGAAAATCAAACGTGTAGAGATGTACATTTGGAGCCTTTGCACATTCTTTGGCTAAATTTGTGCGCTTGTCAAGCCCTTTGGTATCCACAAAGAGCAGAAGTGTGCTGGCTAGAGGTTGTTGTACATAATTTAGCAGTGCTTTTTGTCCTTCTGCGCTGGAAATGCCTTTCAAACTCATGGCTTCGCGAACGACCACAACCCTTCTCTCAGACATCATTGGGAACTGTTTAGCGAGGCCTATAATTTGCTCAACAGACGCTTCTGATCCATATACCTTATCCACATTAAAATCTTTAGCCCCCTCCTCAACGGAAGCCAACGCGAGGGACTCTACTTTTTTAATGAAATAAGACTCTTCACCAGAGCAAAAGGTGACCCCTTGGATGGCTTGAAGTCCCTGTTGCTCTATCTGTGACCAGATATCGTGTGCATTGGGTTTACTAGCCATATGAATTCATGTGTTAGGGTGTCAATCGTCCCATCAATCGTGGAAATGGTATCGCTTCACGCAAATGGGACAATCCACATATCCAGGACACAGTGCGCTCAAGGCCTAGGCCAAACCCTGCATGCGGGACCGTGCCATAACGGCGTAAGTCTAAATACCACTGAAACGCCTCCTCATCTAAGTCATGAGCCTGAATGCGATCCACTAGCACATCATACGACTCCTCTCGTTGACTCCCCCCCACTATTTCTCCATAACCCTCTGGGGCTAAGACATCTAGTGCCAAAGCTAGAGCATCATCTTGTGGATCACGCTTCATATAAAAGGCCTTCACAGCAGCCGGATAGCGGTGTACAATCGTCGGGCGATCTTGATTCATGGTTAGCAATGTTTCATCGCTACCCCCAAAATCTCTCCCCCATTCAAAGGTTGCAGCAGATTCTTTCCAAACTGGGATATTGCGAATGTCTTCTTCTATTTGTGCAATTCGCTCCAATATTTCTTTTCGACGTTGTTCAATTTGAACTTTCCGCCATTTTTTAGCAGATCCGCTCTCTTGTTTCAATTGATCATCCTCTGATCGAAGTTGCGCCTTTTCATCATGCCTTGACGCAAGCATGGCATCTAATTGATGTGCCATTTCTTCGCTTTTTAATGTCTCAACTGCCTCCGTATAGGACATTCGATGAAATGGAGTAGAAGCGGAAGCTTGTAACGTATCCAACGATCTTCCCAAGATGGAGAGCTCATGCTCTCTGGTTGTAAGTACTTCCTTTATGACAGATTGTAGCAGCCCTTCCGCTAGAGACATCGTCATGTCAATGTCATAGAACGCCATTTCTGGTTCAATCATCCAGAATTCGGTAAGATGTCGACGAGTCTTACTCTTCTCCGCTCTGAATGTAGGGCCAAATGTATAAATTTTGCCATGGGCCATCGCCATAGCCTCTCCATAGAGCTGGCCACTTTGTGTTAGATAGGCCTTGTCATCAAAATACTCTGTTTCAAAAAGAGTGGTTGTACCTTCAGCGGGATTGCCCGTAAAAATTGGGGCGTCCATATGGATAAAACCTTCTTTGTGAAAGTAGGAGTGAATCGCATAGATAATGGTATGTCGAATCCTCATAATGGCCCATTGACGTTTTGAACGCAACCATAGATGTCTATGGTCCATTAAAAACTCCGTGCCATGCTCTTTTGGAGTGATAGGATATCCGTCTGCCACTTGAAGTACTTCCAGGCTCTGTACCTGTAATTCTACCCCACCTTCACTTCGTTCATCCGCAACGCAAAGACCCGTAAATTCAACGGAAGATTCTTGTTTTAGCTTGGTCGCCTCTTCCCATTGCTGTGGAGATACGTCAGATTCAGCAATGACAGATTGACAAATCCCTGAACCATCACGTAATTCAATAAATAGTAACCCTTTGCTCTGTCGAAGACGATATACCCAGCCTTTGAGAGTCACCGTTTGATTAAGTAAAGAGGACAGCTGGTCAATCGTGGTCATAGGAATCAAAAATCAGGATTCAGGCAGAAGTAAACACTCTGAAAATACATCCTTTTGGAAAAAGCGTTGAGAGAATTCTAATACATCCTCAGGTGTAATGGCATCAATTTCATCCACAAGTTCATCAAGCGTGATGAAGCGGTCATGATACATATAACTCTTTGCTAGGCGCATCATTCGGTTGCTCATACTTTCCTGAGCAAGGAGCATTTTCCCTTTTAAATTGGTTTTACTCTCTTGGAGTTCATCCTCTGAGACACGCTCTTGTTTTAACTGCTCAAATTCTTGGTGTATTAGATCTCGAACATGGTCCACATAAGATGCGTCTGTTCCTATGTAGACACCAAATACACCCGTGTCGATGTAGGATTGTGCAAAGGCACTGATCGAATAACAATACCCATGTTTCTCCCGAATATTTTGATGGAGTCTAGCACTCATTCCACCGCTAAGGAGTGTATTCACCATGAGTAGCTTGATGCGGTCCTCATCATTGAAGGCTAAGCCTCTCCTTCCTAATATCATGTGGGTCTGCTCAATGACTTTGGTCAGTGATTTTGAGGCAGTAGGGTCCACATTAGGTTTTTGGAGCTCTCGTGAAGCATCAGAATGACTTTTAGCACTTGAGAAGTAGCGTTCAATAAGGTGCTCTGCATTTTGATGGTCCACATTCCCAGCAATGGATACCAAAATATTGTGGGGTTGATAACGCTCAGATGTATACGCACGCAGGTGATCTTGGGTGAATCCCGAAACCGTAGGTTCAAACCCAATAATAGGACGTCCTAAAGGATGCTGAGGAAACATCATAGAGGAGAACTCCTCAAAGATGACATCATCTGGTGAGTCCTTGTACATTTTCATCTCCTCGAGAACTACCTTTTTTTCCTTTTCTAACTCTTCTTCTGGAAATGAAGAGTGAAGAATCATATCGGAAAGTACATCCAATGATGATTCTAACTCCGTATCGACACATCGAACCACATAGCACGTATACTCAGTCGATGTGAAGGCGTTTAAATAGCCGCCTTTGGACTCGATATGCTGCGCTATTTCTTTTGCAGATCGAGTTGAGGTTCCCTTAAACAACATATGCTCAAGGAAATGTGTGATACCAGCTTGGGCATCAGACTCATCACGGCTTCCTGTTTTAATCCAGACACCGATTGCCACACTTTTCATGTGGTCAATCGATTCAGTCGCTAAGGATAGGTCGTTTTCAAGCTTTGTAAACAAGGCCTTACTCCTCGGAGTCGTTTGCCTTGTCTTTTGGAGGATCTAAAAGAGCCTTTCTTGAGAGTTTTAGCCTTCCGCCGTGCTCAATTTTAAGCAGTTTGACATCCACTTGATCTCCAACCTTTAAGATATCTTCCACGTTGTCTATACGCTCGTGAGCAATTTCAGAAATATGAAGAAGTCCTTCTTTACCTGGCACAAGCTCGACAAAGGCACCATACTCTTTCACACCCTTGACGATTCCTTGATAGGTAGCACCTTCGTCAAGATGTCCTACAATGCCTTGTATGCGCTTTTTAGCGTCTTCAGCACGATCCAAATTATCAGATGCAATGGTGATTACTCCTTTACCAGCGGCGTTCTCTTCGATCAAGATATCCGTACCTGTTTCTTTCTGAAGGGTTTGAATCACTTTACCACCAGGACCAATCACTGCTCCTATTGAATCACCGTCAATTTCCATTACGATGAACTGAGGCGCATATTGAGAGATAGAGTCGTTGGCTTTAGTGATCGTTTTGGCCATCTCACCTAGAATATGGAGTCTTCCAGTGTGAGCTTGCTTGAGGGCACGCTCGAGTACCTCAAAAGAGATACCCTGTACTTTCATATCCATCTGTGTGGCTGTAATGCCTTTTTCAGTACCCGCTGTTTTAAAGTCCATATCGCCCATGAAATCTTCTTCACCACGAATATCAGAAAGAACAACCGTGTCATTTTCACCCACGATCATTCCCATTGCAATCCCTGCTACAGGAGCTTTTAATGGGACACCCGCATCCATCAGGGCCATCGATCCACCACAAACAGAGGCCATAGAAGAGGAGCCATTGGATTCTAGGATGTCAGAAATCACACGAACCACATAGCCAAACTCTTCAAACGATGGCATGACTTTTTTGAGCGAGCGTTCTGCAAGATTACCATGCCCAATTTCACGTCTACCTGGTCCACGCAAAAACCCAGCTTCTCCGGTACTAAAGGGTGGGAAGTTGTAGTGTAACATGAATTTCTTAGGCTCATCAGAGAACAGTGTATCGACGCTTTGCTCATCACGCTTAGTTCCTAACGTTACAGAGACTAAGGATTGGGTTTCGCCACGCGTAAAGATCGCAGAACCGTGCGTTCTAGGGATATACCCAACCTCTGTCCATATGTCACGAATATCCTCAGGAGAACGGCCATCGATACGTCGCTTATCGACAAGAATTTGTTGTCTAAGCGTCTCTTTCTCGAAGTCACCAAAGATGCCACGTATGGCTTTTTCCTCATCAGCATAATGCTCATCTTCGAGAATGGTAGAGACTACCTCTTCACGTAGTTCACGTAGTTGCCCATTATAATCTTCTTTGCCTAGCCCTTGCTTTACAATCGCTTGTATTTTGGCTAGTGCAGCCTCTTTAACCTTTTCTACAAGAGCTGCGTCTTTTTCAACCGGCACAAATTCACGCTTCTCTACGCCAAGCTTCTCCCTCAACTCATTTTGGAATTGGCACAACTTCACGATCGCTTCATGACCTGCTTTGATCGCATCCAGCATTTCGGCTTCTGAGATTTCATCCATCTCCCCTTCAATCATAAGGATACTGGACTGTGTACCCCCTACGACAATATCAAGATCAGACGATTTTAACTCTGTGACAGTTGGATTGATGATAAAAGATCCATCCACGCGTCCAACACGCACTTCAGCCATAGGGCCATCAAAGGGAATATCAGATAGGTGAGTCGCTAAAGAAGCTCCCACGCCTGCTAATACGTCTGCTTGATTCTCTCCATCAGCTGAGATCACAGACCCAATCACATGTGTATCATTTACATAACCCTTTGGGAATAATGGACGCATGACACGGTCAATGAGGCGACTGGCAAGTATTTCTCCCTCTGAAGAACGCCCTTCACGCTTCATAAAGCCTCCTGGAAAACGACCCGCTGCTGAGTAGCTTTCACGATAATCTACAGTCAATGGGAAGAAATCTTGTCCAGGCTTAGGCTCTCTGTTACTAACAACAGTACACAACGCCATGGTATCACCCATTCGGATCACAACGGATCCACTGGCTTGTTTGGCTAGACGTTGAGTTTCTATAGAGAGCTCCTTACCGGGAGCAAATTCGACGGAATAAAATTCTGCTTTCATAATATTGGACTAGATGCACCCCTATGGTGCATTTGTTTGATTGGTTTGTTTCCTTACTTACGGATATTGAGCTTCTTAAGTAGCTCTCTGTAGGCTTCGATGTCCTTTTTCATGAGATAATCAAGCAGACGACGACGTTTACCGACAAGCATTAAGAGTCCACGACGAGTAGCGTGGTCTTTTGGATGGCTCTTGAG
>JAQCBZ010000038.1 GCA_027621355.1 Bacteroidota bacterium
TCGATACGATCATCCCCATCAACGTCAAAAACACCCTGGATAGCATCATCGAGAGTATGGGTCAAGGAGTAAGACAAAGATGCGTCTTGCATAAACACTGTGGATTCATTGGCATAGGAAATAATAAGATCTATCCCACCATTGTTGTCGATGTCTGCTTTGAATAGCGCCGTAGGTGTGTCTTGCGGTGCATCGCCTGATGATGCAATCGTTTGAGCCGTAAAAGACTGCTTATCAGCATCCCAAGACCATATTTGTAAAGATCCTTCGTGGGTCAACGCTACAATTTCGTAGTTTCCATCAAGGGTCACATCGAGGGTAACCACATCGGTTACAATCGTAGACAATGGGGCTTGCAGATCTGTGTACACCCCTCGTCGCTGGTTTCGTAACACCCTTAGCTCTCCTTCGGCTGTGATCATCACTAGATCAGGGTCGAGTGATTGATCTACATCGGTTGCATGAACCTCCACAACATTGATGGGCGCGTCAGGCAATGGATCTTGAAGCCAGGCCAAAGAGCCATCACCATTATTCTGAAATACCTGGGGTCGGTTCCCGACAGGAGAAACAAGAATGTCTAGGTCCCCATCTAGTTCCAAGTCGATGATCCATACACCGTGGAATTCCTGGTTTGTGGCCTGCTCTGGCAACCCCACATCAGAGGTTGCATCTTCAAACGTCATTGCTTCGGTTTGTCTCAGATATTGGAAGCCATTTTCTCCCGCGAGTACCAGACTATTTCGAAACGAAAGATCTAAATCGACTTGCTGGAGTTGATTTGAGAGGTCAATGTTTGAAAGGTCAATGGGGAATGCCTTGACCTCAAGGCGCTGATCATTCAATAATATAAGCTCATTGCCATGGAGCGAAAGCAAAAAGGGTGGTTCACTCTCAAAAAGAAGGACGGATCGTATCGCATCGGCTCCCTGATGAGCAGCTTCGTAGGGGGCTTTTTCTAGGGTAGTATTATCATCGATGGGAGACAGTATGGTTGTCCAAGGTGGAAGGGTCAAAAAGTTGGGCAGTAGGAAGCCCACATCATTCACAGGCAATGCAATACGAGCAAGATCACGCTGAAATCGCTCAAGGGGCTCAATTTGTGATCGAAGGATGGACAGTTGTAGGCCTAGCCCTTGAGTGGATTGGGCCGATAACGCTTGTTCAAGTTGAGGGATAAAGGATTGAGCTTGGCTGGGTAAGAACGTCCACGATGTTAGTTTCTCTGTGTATGCGCGTAGCACTTCCAGATCATTTTGTTGCGCTGCATACTGAGCCCATTCGATCCAATAGGCGATATTTTCGGATTCTAGCACACTCAAAGTCTCAAATTCAGCCTGAATTCGAGCTTGATTTGCCACTGGATCGAGCCGTTCGAGCTCCGTGAGATAACGGAACCTTGCTAAACTTTCAGTGAGGACATGAACTTGCGTTTCTGCTGATTCTTGAGACTGAGTAAGTGCCCCTATGGCTTGCTCGAAGTAACCAACAGCCTCTTCACTTGCACCAAATCTTGATTGTGCATCGCCAAATAACCACAAAATATCAGGATGATCCGGTTGTTCTTGGAGCGCACGTTCAAATCTAGATATTGATAAATCTCGATTGCCTTGGCGCATCGCCATTACACCTAGATTTGCCCAGGCAGCAGCCTCTTGTGGGTAGGCAAGGACGACATCATTCATTTTGTTGAATGCGAATCTCGACTCATCGGTTTGGCTAGCCGCTAGACTCACTCGAAAATCGTTGACCGCCTTTTGATACGTCTCTGAGGTCGTAGAGATCTCTTGGGTTTGGGGCGAGCAAGCCACTGCTAGATATAGGGCAATCCAAAAAGTGTTAAATATGCTACTCTTTTGCTTCATTCTTTCATCTAATCCTGTGTCCATTCATAAAGCCCAAGCTGGGCATGATGCGTTCCTAGCAAAACATGGGGCACCCCAGAAATAGACATCGGTAGTATCGTTGAATTTGCTCCTTGATGAAGCAGGCCTGATTCTATGGGAGATACGGTCCGGAAGGTTTGGCTGTCTTGATCCCAGAGTAGATGACTGACGGCATTTCCACGTTGTGGGGCTCCGAGTGAGGGTCGCCAGAATGCAAAATTACCCACACTTAAAATGTGAGTTGTCAACTCGCCAGCATCACCTTCCTCTTGATGAACCAACCAATCTCTAATAGGTCCTGTCTGGAGATCAAGGGGTAATGGCGCCTTAATGTAGCCTTCAGTGGAAGACAACCATATTGCAGACTGAACAGTTTGAAGAGGCTTTTTTTGTAGATCTGACTGGGGTTGAGACAAGGTCCATTGAGGCCATAAATCCACCAAAGATGTCTTGGCGTACTCGCTATAAGACTCTACAGAAGCTGCCAAGCTAGGGAATTCACGGCCCAGCTCATTGAGTTGCTCAAATGGGTATGGCATCCCGTCTATTGTTTCAACAATAAGACCACTTGGAATCCCACGTTGTTCAAAGTCGGCTACCCAAAGCTCTATTATTGAGTCTTCAGAAGGTTGGAGGCGTGTATTTAGTCCGAGGTTACCCAAAAATAGCTCCGCAAGACCATCACCATTGATATCCACTGCCTCAACGGATTGCCAATAGCCTGAGGTTTGGTCCAATCCCATCTCAGTGCTTATTTCCACACCCACACCTGATGCGAAATCAAACACTTGTACTGGCATCCATTCCCCGACCACAATGAGTTCATCACGCCCGTCTCCTGTGACGTCGGCCCACGTTGCATCGGTTACCATTCCAAACGAACGCCAATTTGGAAGTATTGACTCGCTCACATCCTTGAACGGATAGGAGTCTGTTGATAGCAATATCGAAGAAGCATCTGCGCCATAGGACCAAACCACGGAACGCCCTCCTACAAACAAGTATGGATCGCTCGAGGAATGAGCAATCACAGACCCATTCGCGCGCTGTGGTGGCGAGCCTTTTGGATCCGGAACCAGCGTCCCATCTCCTTGATTCAGAAACAGTACATCTTGATAGATTGGATGCCCACCAGGAAATTCACCTCCGCCACGGACAACCCATAGATCAAGATGACCATCCTTGTTGGCATCAAAGATCAATGCGTCGGAATCTTCTCCCTGCTCCCACTCACGCCATAGATCCTCCTGTACAGATTCAAACGACCCATCTGACTTCTGAAACCATAAGGATGCAGGTAAATCGTGGGCCCCACCTACAAATATGTCCTCAAAACCATCGCCATTGAGATCCCCCACCGCCAAAGTAGGCCCCAACTGACTGGCATCATGAGGGAGTGTGGGCTCGTCTATAAAGGCATCAAATTCATTTTCGACATGACGAAGATTTTCAAGCCATGACGCAGAGTTATTCGTTGCAGACTTCTTCCTTAGATACGGTTGAGCATCGATGGAGCGGACAAATGGAGCTGCACTGACAAATGCCGATGCTGGTGCAGGCATTGGGTCCGACTGATTCAACTTATGTGTCGTATTGATGGCCAAATCCTTGTACTGTGATACACTTCCATCACCCCAGCGGACCTGCACTGAATCAATCCGCCCAGCAAACGTACCAAGGCCAAAATGAACTCCAGGTTCGACCGATGACTGAAACCCACGGGATAAATAATGCTCTGAGACTTGGGCTTGATCACCAACCCAAATTGTAACATGCGCTCCCAAACCTTGAGTATTCATCCCCTTCCCTTCTAGATCAAATCGAATGAAATTGGAAGATTTTGGATCATGTTGACGAGTCTGATTGATGTAGATGGAGGCTGGGTCATTGATGTTGTTGGTGACAAGATCCAAGTCACCGTCTTTGTCTAAATCGACCCATGCTGTGCCATTAGAAAATAGTGACTCTCCAAGACCCCACTTGGTTGAGCGGTCAACAAACTCTGCCTTACCAAGATTTTCATAAGCTACATTAGGTGTTTTGGAAGGGGGCATAACCTCTAGAAGGGCCATCTCTTCATCTGAAAGTGGACCGAGCCTATCATCTGTATTTTTGACTTCTAATTGCTCCAATGCATTAATGTAATCTAAGTCATTGGGCAGCATCCCTATCCCATTTGTTATATATAAGTCCCGGTGCCCATTATTTGTAAAATCCGCCGCCAAGACTGCCCAACTCCAATCGGTTCTTGCAATCCCCTTGAGCATACCCATTTCTCGAAAGACTGAATTCCCTGAAGCATCCAAACCTTGATGGACTTGGAGTGTATTATGGTTGGCATGCATTTGATACCCTAACCCTTGCTTAATACGAGCCACTCTGGGTTGATCTCCACCTCCACTACTCATAAACCTTTCACGTTTAGCGGGCATCATATCCAGGGAAATAATGTCAGGGTATCCATCGCCATTTAAATCGGCAATATCATTACCCATGGAAGAATTACTCGTGTAAGAAAATACCTTGCTGGCTACTTCTTCAAAGGTGCCATCTTTTTGGTTTATGTAGAGATAGTCATTTTCATGAAAATCATTGCCTATGTAGATATCTGGCCAGCCATCCAGATTGATGTCAGAAATCGCAAGTCCTAGTCCATATCCAAGAGCGCTTCGTTCTAATCCAGCCTGTTCCGTAACATCTACAAACCGAGTCCCACTGTTTTCGAATAAGCGATCGCCGGCCATAGGGTCTACAAGGGGTCTCAACCGTTCCGCTTCACCATAGCTTCGTTCGCTGTGAAAGGAGTGATTGAGGAGGTACAAATCTAGGTCTCCATCACGATCATAGTCCAAAAACGCTACGTGTGTTCCATAAGTAGAAATCCCAACGCCCCATGCTTCGGCTTCATCCACAAAGGTCCCATCGCCCTGATTGATATACAATGAATGCCGGCTCTCTCGCCCTTTGAAGGAAGATCGCACCACAAATAAGTCTGAATATCCATCTACATTCACATCCGCAAAGGCAGCCCCAGTGGACCAAGAACCATGCGCTGAAGACGTTTGAGGGTCAGTAATGCCTGAAGAAGTTGTGACATCTGTGAAGGTGAGGTTCCCATTATTCTTGTAAAGGGCATGATCTCCCTCATTACTTACAAAAAAAAGATCCGGAAATCCATCTCCATCAATATCAGCTACTGCAACTCCCCCACCATCATAGTAATAGAGGTTGTTGACGATATTGAGATTCTTGTCTGGTTTCAGCTTGTTAACAAACGTCACACCTGAGACTGACGGATCAAGCGATTCAAACAGAGGGTCTGGTTGAACGGAACAGCTTATAGCAAGAATCCAGAGGGGAAGTAAACGTGGAAGTAGCCTACTCTTCACTCTTTCTCTAGGTCGCCCATGTACGACCTACCTCTTCAAATGGCACACATCCACGATAAGGCCCTGGAATCGGTGCATATCGAAGTACTTGCGTGGCTCCTGGTTCTGAAGTGAAATACCCCACCACAGTCATCCATTTCACTTTCATGAAAAAGCCTGGAATAGAAGTATCCTTCAGTGTTTCTCCTTGGCCAACAGATGTTTTGTGGATCTCCATTAAATAATCATACTGAGTATCCACGTCAGCCGCTGCAAAAGGACCCTCAAGATCGGCAGCTGATTGATTTATGAATGCTGTCAATTCAGCTATAAACGCTTCTTGATCGTCCTTTGAAGAATTACGGCTCAACAGTTCATCAATATATCCTGGAATCCCCACCTGTGATGCTGATGGGGTATCAGTTTCTGGGAAAATAGTGTCAACAATGGCCTTGAGTGTTGCTGCTTGGTCTGCATCAAAAATCACTGGTGTCCACTCCCCAGCTTGTGGAGTACAGCCATTTAGAATACCTGTAAGTGCTGGAGCGAACACAAAACCGCCCATCATAAGACCGGCACGCTTCAGGGCTTCTTTTCTTGAGATTAATTGCTCCTCAGTAAGCGACTGATTGATCTCTTCTTTTCTCATGATAGTTCACCTTTTTCAAGTTGATCTGCAGCGTAATTTGCTGCGCGTGCTGACAGTGCCATGTAGGTAAGGGATGGGTTCTGACAACCAGAGGATGTCATACAAGACCCATCTGTGATAAAGACATTCGGCACTTCATGGATTTGGTTCCATTTGTTGAGAACTGAAGTCTTTGGATCACGTCCCATTCTCGCTGTACCCATTTCATGAATACCGAGACCTGGTCCATAGGGGCGATCGTAAGGCGTTACATTTTTAGCCCCCATCGCTTCCAACATCTCCGCAGCGTCATTGGCCATATCCTTACGCATCTTGTACTCATTGTCGCGGATTTTCACATCAAACACAGCTGTTGGCAAACCCCACTTATCTAACTTGTCACGATTGAGGGTGACACGATTGTCTTCGTAGGGTAGAATTTCACCAAAGCCTAACATACCTATACTCCATGGACCTGGCTTTGCAGCAAAGTCTTTTAGATCCTGACCCATAGCAAGTTCAGCAATGGCACGCCCCCAACCTTGGCGACCACTTCCCCCTTGGTAGCCAAAACCTCTGACATAGTCGCGTTTATCATCTCCAACATTACGGAAACGTGGGATACAATAACTTTGTGGACGGCGACCCCAGTCATATTTGTCTTCAAATCCCTCGACGACTCCATCTGCTCCTGCCAAGAAATGGTGGTCCATGACATTTCGTCCAAGTTGATCGGAGTCATTTCCCAGTCCATTTGGGAACCTATCAGATGTTGAATTCATCAAAATCATCGCAGTGCCTACTGTGGAAGCGTTCAGAAAGACAATCTTTGAATGAAATGTGAGCATCTCACCCGTCAGTTCATCGATCACGTTGACTCCTGAAACTTTGCCTGTGGAGTCATCATACTCCAAAGAATGGACAATGGAGTGAGGTCTCAACGTCAAATTACCTGTGGCGGCAGCGGCTGGCAGTGTAGCCGCATTCGAGCTAAAGTATGCACCATAAGGACACCCACGAGAGCAAAGATTCCTCGTCATGCACTGCCCACGTCCATTATGAGGAACGGTAAGGTTTGCCATACGGGGATTGGTCAACACACGACCAAACTTCTCCATCATCGTTTTTTTGAGCTCTTTTTCTACACACGAAAGCTCCATGGGGGGTAAAAATTCACTATCAGGTAACTGAGGGAGGCCTTCTGCCTGCCCACTAATCCCAGCAAATTTTTCAACATATGAATACCAAGGTGCTATGTCATCGTAACGTATCGGCCAGTCTACCCCATGCCCGTCTTTTAGATTAGCCTCAAAATCCATCTGTGACAATCGCAAGGAAAAGCGTCCCCACATGATAGATCGACCCCCAACATGATATCCACGTATCCAATCAAAGCGCTCTTTCTCTTCGTAAGGCTGGTCCGTGTCTTTGACCCACCAGTGCTTTGTAGACTCCTTAATGGTATATCCCGTACGCATCTGTTTTTCGTAATGCTTACGGTCTTCGTAGGGGATATCATCATTTGGAGGTAATTCCCAAGGATCCAAATTCATGGTTGGATAATCCTTCACGTGCTCAACATTACGTCCTCGTTCAAGCACAAGGGTCTTAAGTCCCCTTTCGGTTAATTCCTTGGCTGACCAACCTCCACTTATCCCAGATCCTACAACAATCGCGTCATAGGTCATGTCCTGTTTTGCTTGTCCGTTGATATTCATTTATAGTGACCGAATCTTAATGTTTCTAAATTTCACGAGATCGCCATGATCTTGCAGAGCAATATGCCCTTCCGCCGCCGTTCCAAACTCAGGGTGCGGCGCAAACTTGCTTCCTGCTACAAGTTCTTTGAATTCTTCTGAGGATCGATCAAAACTTAGTACCATCTCTCCATTTTGCCAGTGCTCAATCACATCTCCTCTGGCAACAATCTTCACACTGTTCCATTGACCATGGGACTTTGCATTTTGAGGTACAGCTGGAATCAAATCGTAGAGTGATCCCGCTTTGCGATTGCCATCAACACCCTGATCGGTATCGGGATGGTTCTCATTATCTAGTATTTGCATCTCAGGCCCTGACCAATAGAGAGCTTTGTCTTTCTGCTCAATCACATGATAGAAAATACCACTGTTACCCGCTTCGGAGAGCCACCATTCAAGCTTCAGTTCAAAGTCACCATAGGTCTCTCTAGTGATAATGTCGAGTCCATATTGGTCATTGCGCTGTTCAGGATCGAACACCATAGCCCCATCCTCCACAACCCAACCTGCTGGGATATCTTCTTGATTGTAAACTCGCCAGTGCTCCATGGATTCACCATCAAATAGAAGCTCCCATCCATCCGCAATTTCTTGTTCAGTTAAAGTATTGTGTTCCATAGGATCGGACTCCATCGTCGTAGCAGACTCTTGTGAATTGCATGATACAGCAAGCAATCCTAGTGCCAAGGTTGAAAGGAAAAGATGTTTCATAGAATGATAGGGTTGGGTTTAGGTCGATTCAGTGAAATTCATAGAATCATGAAGGGATTATACTCATAGTTTCAGGGTCCCATGAGATAATTTTCTTCTCACGTAATGCATCTGATGTTAGGAGTGCGGGAGCTGCTGCACGCAATCCAAAATGTGCGTCTTGAACAATTGGAGACCCTTCACGAATAGCTTTTAGTAAGTATCCAAAATGATCATAAACATCATTGTAGCCATCAGGCGCTCGATACACAAACTCACGAGGGTTGATGATTTGAGCACGACTCTCAGGATAAGCTTCTGCATACCATGCATCATACTCTTCTCGAACCGCTTCTCCCATACTCCCAGTACTAATTCCTGGCCGGTCAGATAATTCCGTCTTACGAAGCGTTACATCATTCCAATTTATTGTGATCTCACCCTCGTCTCCAACAAGTCTTGTTTTTGAGCCGCCACCAGACCCATCTGCAAAATTTACTCTCAGCGCCATTGAAAAAGCAGGGTGAGATGGCGCCTCCGGGTACTCATAAAGCCCAAGTACCACATCCTCAGCATCACGTCCATCATGCCAAAAACGTAATCCTCCAGTTGCCATGATGGTATTTGGCCCCTTACTACCTAAAATCATATGAAGGCCAGAAAAAAGATGAACAAACAAATCCCCTGCGACGCCTGTTCCATAGTCATTGTAGTTTCTCCATCGGAAAAACTCTGTCGCATCAAATGGTTTCTTGGGTAAACCTTCTCGATATCTTGTCCAATCAATATCGTCAGGTCCAGCACTTGGAGGAATGGAATATTGCCATGCTCCAATGGCAGAAAATCGATCCCAATATCCTTCTACAAAATTTAATGTACCGATGGCCCCATCTTGGATTAAGTCCCGCACCTTTTCGAAAAGTATAGAGCTGGTTCTCTGAGAGCCAACCTGGAATGGCACACCGGTTCTTTCTGCTGCACGAAGAATGTTGTCACCCTCATCTACATGTTGAACCATCGGTTTTTCAAGATAAACAGCTTTTCCAGCCTCCAAAGCTGCCACAGCGATTCGTTCATGCCAATGGTCAGAGGTCGCGATAATCACAGCGTCCACATCATCTCGTTCAAGGACCTCTTCATACTTTCTTGTCACAAATAAATCACTGCCCCAAGTTTCTCTGCATTTGTTAAGACGACTCTGATATAAATCACATGCTGCGGTGACCTGGGTCCCTGCATGACGCAATGCAAC
>JAQCBZ010000039.1 GCA_027621355.1 Bacteroidota bacterium
AGTTGGCTTGATATATTTGTCGCGCTATCCGGACCAAATGAAGGCGAAAAAAGGCATAATCGTCTTTACATCAATAATCAAGATGGTTCGTTCTCCGAGCAGTCGGGTTTATGGGGTTTAGATCACATAGGTCTATCAACCTCTGGTCATTTCTTTGATGCAGATAGAGATGGGGATTTAGATCTACTACTGTTAACCAATTCTTTTGAGAATTTAGAATCATTTAGGGAAGCTACAAGTGAACTGAGATATGATGCCGAACAAAAATCAGGACTCGTGTACTATGAGCATGTTGGCGATCAATACATTGATGCGACCGCAAGGGCTGGGTTTCTTCAGAATAATATAGCCTTCCCTCTAAGTGCGAGTATTGGCGACTTAGACAATGATGGTTGGCCAGATGTATTTGTTGCGAATGACTTCTTTGAGCGTGACTATCTTTTTATCAACCAACAAGATGGCTCATTCATTGAATCTTTTGAACCCCCTATATCCTATGTGGGAAGCTTAAGCTCAATGGGAAGCGATTTCGCGGATTTCTCCAATGATGGTTGGCTAGACCTCTACGTGTCAGATATGAGACCGTCTTCACCAGACAGATTTCATTCAAAAATGACATATGAAACCTGGGAAGAGTATTCAGATCAAAAGTCGAGAGGATTTGGGAATCAAGTAACTCGGAATACACTTTTCCAAAATATTTCCTTAGTGCAAGATTCTGAGACGCCCACGAAGCCATCATCCCAATCAAGATTCACATTATCTGAGCAGTCAAGATTAACAAATTCTGAAGCTTCAGACTGGAGTTGGGCTGTCTTAATCGCAGATTATGACTTAAATAGCTACCAAGACATATTGGTGACGAATGGAATTGGAGTCGACTTGTTAGATCAAGATTACATCAATCAAATGATGAACCCACGCCAGCTTGCTCAGCGTTACAGAGAGGGAGAGACAAATATCATACTTTCCATGCTTGAAAACCTTGACTCTGATCCACAGCCTAATGCCCTTTATGCTCAGGTAAAGGAAATGGATTTCGAAAATGTCTCAACTCATTGGGGTTTAGGACAACCATCGTTTTCAAGTGGCGCTGCATGGGGTGATTTCGATGCCGATGGTGACCTAGATATCGTCATTAATGATGTTAATGGGCCCGCGAAGATATACAAAAATAAGTCGGTGAATGGCGATAGTGAATCCAATGAGTCAAAAAACTGGGTCTCTGTTTCTTTGCACTCAAATGGGCAAAATACTCATGCTGTAGGTGCTCGAGTCGATCTATGGGCAGGTGAGCAGATGATGCGTAGAGATAATATCCCTCAACGAGGATTCCAGTCTAGTGTTGAGCCAGGTGTGTGGTTTGGACTCGGTAGTCATCGTAGAATCGATTCCTTGAGGGTTACGTGGCCTGATGGGACTATCCATCATATTCGAGAGACTTCTGAGCTCCCCATGAATCGAACGATCGAATTGCATAAGGAGGATATTGAAAAAACGTTATCAATAGTGCATCGTTCTGAATACGATTCTCAATCAAAGACTCTTATGTACTCCGAGCATTCCACACCACTCACCCCCATAGACCCAAAATCTTTGGGTATCGAGTTTTCCCATAAAGCATTTGATCTTAATGAATTTAAAAGAGACCCATTATTATTTCACATGAGATCCACTGAAGGACCTGCGCTGTGCAAAGGAGACATCAATGGTGATAATCTTGAAGATTTTTATATCGGTGGGGCAAGAGGCCAGAGTGGTGCCTTATTTATTCAAACTGGCTTGGGATCATTTAATAAACGTACTGATCCACAACTTGTTCGAGAGCTTGATGCAGAGGAAGTTGACTGCATGATGTTTGATGCCAATAACGATGGTTTAGATGATTTATATATCGTAAGTGGCGGAAATTCCCTTGTCTCTAGTTCGACAGCACTGAGTGATCGTATGGTTATGACCACCCAACACTCAAGTGGAGAGTTGTCATTTATAGATACCAATCAGTTTCTTCCAGTTAGCAATATTTTTGAAAGCACATCGATTGTGGCACCCTATGATTTTACAGGTGACGGAATATTGGATCTATTTGTGGGCACTCGCTTAAAACCTTTCAAGGTTGGGCTCCCTGCAAATGGATATCTCCTAGAAGGTGATGGAAAGGGTGGATTTCGTGATGTCACCGAAGTGTGGGCACCTGAATTGGATGATATCGGAATGATTACACATGCAGTTTGGACAGATGTGGTTGGTGACAAAGCCCAAGAGTTAGTCATTGTTGGTGAATACATGCCTGTCACGGTTTTTGGAAAAGTTGAACACGAAAATGTCTCGTCTAGATATGAAAATCTTACCGAAGAACTTGGTCTGGAAGGGACCAATGGTTGGTGGAATCGAGTTATTCCAGTCGATGTGGATGGGGATGACCAACTCGAGCTCATTGGCTTAAATCATGGACTTAATTCAATTTTTAGAGCGTCAACTGATAAACCTGTGACTCTCTGGGTGGGAGATTTCACTCAGAATGGTCTAATTGAACATGTACTGGCGACTAATATTGATGGAAAGAATATTCCAGTAGCACTAAAGCATAAAATGGAGGAGCACATCCCCATGATTGGTCTACGTTTCCCAACCTATGCAGAGTATGCAGGTAAAGCTGTAGAGGAAATGTTCACATCCGATGAATTAAATAGCGTCACCAAACTCGAAGCATACATGATGGAATCTGTGGTTATAGATTGGGAAAGAGATTCAAGCCAAAAACCTGATATAAGACCTTTGCCAAGATGGGCCCAAGTATCTCCGATGTACGCAGGGGCAGTAATTGAAATTGAACAACAAAAGATCTTACTCGTAGGTGGTAATCTATACAAGGTAAAGCCTCAAGTGGGAGCATATGATGCAAGTATTGGTACAGCAATCAACTTATTTGAAAATGTTGAATGGAAACAATCTGGATTTGAAGTGTTTGGTGAAGTCCGAGAGATCATGGAAATGGAGTTGGTAAATGATCAAACGGATACTAATCAACGAGTATTAATTGTTGCAAGACATAATGATACTCCGATTGTTTTTGGAGTTAACCCATGAATACGGTGTTGACGCAAACTAAACGCTGGGTTACAATCTCATTGTGTAAAGTTATACCGTTGATCTGCCTACTAGCAAGTTGTATGCCTAATGAACTTCAAGAGCCAACACTCTTTACCAAACTCGATCCATCTAGGACTGGAGTTGATTTTGAGAATACAATAGACCTATTTGGGGAGACCAATATTTATAATTATCGGAACTACTACAACGGTGGTGGAGTCGCAATTGCGGATGTAAATCATGATGGATACCCAGATATCTTTTTTACCTCGAATCAAGAATCCAATCGCTTATATCTAAATAAGGGGGATTTATCTTTTGTTGATATAACCGATGAATCAGGAATCTCAGGGAGTCGTTCTTGGTCTACAGGAGTTACAACACTTGATATTAATCATGATGGAGCAATAGACTTTTATGTTGGTGCTGCGGGTGAAAATGAGAATCGTCGTAACGAACTATTTGTTCAGATAGATATGCGTATCCAAGTTGATGAGTTTGGTGATTCTCTCTTGATTCCACTTTATGAGGACCAAGCCCAGGTTTATGGATTAGATTATGATGGCATGACAATATCGTCAACAGTATTTGATTACGATGGGGATGACCAACTTGATCTATATATCCAGAATAATGAGGAAAAAGCCATTGACAGCTTTGATTTAAGCAATAATGAACGATTAGAGAGATCTCAAAAAGGAGGAGATCAATTGTTCAAGAGAGTTGGGGACCAATATCTAAATGTAACTGCAGAAGCTGGAATCTATAGTAGTATCATAGGATTTACATTAAGCGCGACCGCTAGTGACGTAAACAGCGATGGGTTCACCGATCTCTTTGTTGCAAACGACTTTTTTGAGCGTGACTACCTTTACATCAATCAACAAGATGGTACGTTTAGAGATGCTTTTCAGGATCAACCAGCTCATCATTCAATGAGTGTGGCTTCGATGGGTAGTGATGTGGCCGATGTGACTCGTGATGGATTACCTGATATTTATGTCGCAGATATGCTCCCAAGAGACGATGCAAGACTTAAAAGTATTCCTTGCTGTGTAACTTGGGAAAACATTAATGATCGCATTCAGTGGGGATATGGGTATCAGATTACTAGAAATACTCTCCATGTCAATCGAGGTAACGAATCATTTTCTGAGCTTGGCCGGATTGCAAAGGTAGAGGCTTCTGATTGGAGTTGGGCTGTCTTGATGAATGACTATGATTTGAACGGTTGGACAGATATATATATCACAAATGGGTTGCTACAAGACATTACGAATGCGGACTATTTAAAAGAAGTTTCAACTCCCGATGTCGTTCGATCGATTGTTACACAAGAGGGCGTAGACTTTTATGAACTCATAGAGATTATACCATCCACTCCTGTTCCAAACGTTGCTTTTTCTGGTAAGGGTTATCTAGAATTCGAGGAAATGGCTGACCTTTGGGGTTTAAGTTTTTCATCAGGAGCAGCATGGGGAGATTTAGACTCAGATGGTGATTTAGATTTAGTCGTTAATGATCTAAATGGATCCGCTCGACTCTATGAAAACCGTACCACCGATTTACATCCTGAGCGAACGTGGCTTCGGGTGGACCTCAAGGGGTCAGCCACCAATACCTTGGCCATTGGCGCCTAAATCAGCGCCTATGCTGGGGGTGAGCAGTGGATGCGTGAACATTTTCTACAACGCGGATTTCAGTCAAGTGTTGAGCCCGGACTATTTTTTGGCTTTGGTGAAGTCCCGCAGCTTGATTCCTTGATTATTGAATGGCCAAATGGAGAAAACACACGTTTCTTAAATCCTGATGATCTTTCTTTGCCCAAACGGATGCAGATTCAAGAGCCCTTTTCTAATAAAAACATGGAGACCAAATGAATAGAAAACAAGCTCTTCAACGACTAGGAGCTTCTGTTGGAGCTTTGACTGTTGCACCCTTTTTGCCCAGTTGGTCAGAAGCAAAGGAATCGCAATTTTCACTTCAAACATCCTCTATTCGTCATAGTGTGTGTCGATGGCCCTATGCTTCGATTCCACTTGAAGAGCTGTGTCAACGAGTGATTCCATTGGGTATTACCTCGGTGGAGTTAGTGGGTCCAAAAGAATGGCCTATCTTAAAAAAGTATGGTTTGGACTGCGCCATGCCTGAGGGCGCGGAGACTTTAGGACTAACTGTTGGTTTTAACGATCCAAAAGCTCACGATCAACTCTATGCTGATTACAGTGCCATTATCCCTAAGGTTGCTGATGCTGGTTTTGACAAAATAATCTGCTTTTCAGGAAACCGTAACGGCATGGATGACCAAGAGGGATTGGAGCACTGCGTCGCAGGACTCAAGCGCTTGATGCCCTTGGCCGAGAAGCATAAGGTCACAGTGACGATGGAGCTGTTTAATTCCAAGGTGGATCACCCAGACTACATGGCGGATTCTACTGCTTGGGGAGTAGCGTTAGTGGACGCATTAGGTAGTGATCGATTTAAACTTCTTTATGATATCTATCATATGCAGATTATGGAGGGGGACGTGATTCGCACGATTCAGACCTATTGTGACTATTTTTCTCATTATCACACGGGTGGAGTTCCAGGACGAAACGAAATTGATGAATCTCAAGAGCTTTATTACCCCGCCATTATGGAGGCGATTGCTAGGACAGGATACTCAGGATATGTGGGTCAAGAGTTTATTCCAAGTTCCGATAGACCACTAGAAGCGTTAGCCGACGGGGTGAGGCGGTGCTCTGTAACAATCTAGTGTAGATTTAACGGTCTCAACGGTCTCAACGGTCTCAATTAGCGCACAAGAAGTTTGATAAAAACCGCTTTTCTGAGCTAAAAAACTTGGTGAAGTCCGTAGTCATGTGTTACATTAACTCAATATTATCATGGAGATAGGCTTGCTCGGCTTGTTCTGCGGACGACCGAAAAATCTATCAACGGATCGATCGGGAACAAAACTCACATCTTATGGAAAATCTATCGTTAGGCGTCATCGATATTGTCATATTGGTGGTCTATCTCGTAGGGATTATTTGGTACGGAATCCGAAAAGGGCGTCGAGAAACGTCAGAGGATTACTTCCTCGCAGGTCGCAACATGACCTGGCCCATTGTCGGTCTATCGCTGCTGGCGGCAAATCTGGGAAGTAATACACTCATTGGTCTAAGTGCTGATGCATTTCAGACGAATACGGCCGTGTATAACTATGAGTGGATGGCTGCGGTTGTGTTGGTGTTTTTTGCTGTGTTTTTCATGCCATTTTACCTTAAATCGAAGGTTTATACGATGCCGGAGTTCTTGGAACGACGGTATGACGCTCGATCGAGGTATTATTTCTCGGCGATTACGATAGTGGGGAATGTCATTATCGATACTGCAACGGGTTTGTATGCCAGTAACCTGATCCTTCGGATCGTCTTTCCAGATATTCCATCAGGGGTCATGATTGCCCTACTTGCCTTTGCTGCCGCAGCCTACACGATTCCAGGAGGGCTATCATCGGTGGTGCATACCGAAGTGGTCCAAGCGGTGTTGCTCTTTGCTGGGTCGATTCTTCTTACCTATTTCACCATGAGCAGTGTGGGAGGATGGGATGGCATGATGGCTGGACTAGATGCGATGCATAATCAAGGAACCCTTGCTAAACCGGCCGATGAGGTTTTTGATATGGCGGGGCCCATAGATGATGATTACATGCCGTGGACCGGTCTGTTATTTGGGGTGCCATTACTTGGATTCTATTTCTGGGCCAATAATCAGTTTATGGTCCAGCGTGTCCTAAGTGCCAAGGATTTGAATCATGGTCGATGGGGCGCACTGGCAGCTGGCCTTATGAAAATCCCCATTATCTTCATCATGATTGTTCCAGGGGTCATCGCTATTGTGTTGTTCTCAGATCTTGATATCAGCTCACTGAACTTTATGATTGAGCAGGAGGGAGCCATGGTGGTGTGTTCGCAGCTTAGTGACTGTCCCAATATGACCTACCCAGTCTTGATCTACAATCTACTGCCTACTGGGATTTTGGGCTTAGTTATCGCAAGTTTGCTCGCCGCTATGTCGTCGAGTATTTCCGCGACGATGAACTCAGCATCTACACTTATTACCATGGATTTTGTCCAAAAAATCAAGCCAGAGATGACCAGCAAGCAGTTGGTTCGTGTGGGACAGATTGCGACGTTTGTCTTGGTCATGTTGGCAGCATTTTGGACGCAGTACATTGATAAAATCTCCTCCTCTGTATGGGAATACCTGCAGATGGTGCTTTCGTTTATTGCGCCACCTGTGGTCGCTGTGTTTATTCTGGGTCTGTTTTGGAAGCGAGCCAATGCAAACGGAGCCTTTGCTGCCCTGATGACAGGGCTTGGGCTCAGTATTTTTGTGATTATCTCCAAGGTGAATGGACTCATTCCTTGGGTGAATGATCTGCACTTCCTCCACATGGGACCAATGATTATGGTCACGTGTATGCTTGTCCAGGCAGCTGTGTCATTAGCGACTGTTGCACCATCGGAGGAAGTGGTCAATACTCTGACCTACAACAAGCGCATTTTTGCTGAGGAAACCGCTGAGTTAAGTGGGGTGGTTTGGTACAAGAATTATCGAATTCTGTCGGTCTTCTTGTTGATTACCACAGCTGTTGTGGTCGCGATGTTCTGGTAATGTTTGCGTGCAAAATCTCTTGATGATGAACCAAACATGGTGGAAAGAAGCCGTTGTCTATCAAATCTATCCTAGAAGCTTTCAGGACACCTCGGGCAACGGTGTGGGCGATCTACGTGGGATTATCGAGCGACTAGATCACGTAAAAGCTTTAGGCGTTGATGTTATTTGGTTGAGCCCTGTTTATGAGTCTCCCAACGATGATAATGGATATGATATTGCTGATTATCGAGCCATTATGGCAGAGTTTGGGACCATGGCCGACTTTGATGAGCTTTTAAACGGGATTCACACTCGAGGGATGAAACTCATCATGGATCTAGTAGCCAATCACACAAGTGATGAACACGCGTGGTTTGAAGAGTCTCGTGCGGCCAAAGACAATGACAAACGGGACTACTACATCTGGAAACCAGGGGTTGAAGGCCCTGATGGCGTCATGCATCCACCTACTAATTGGGGCTCGTTCTTTAGTGGACCTGCCTGGGAATTTGATGCTGCGACTGGGGAGTATTATTTGCACCTGTTTACTCGAAAACAGCCCGATCTTAATTGGGAAAACCCAGCTGTACGCAAAGAAATTGCCGATGTTGTTGAGTTCTGGCTCGAAAAAGGGGTTGATGGATTCCGAATGGATGTGATTTCCTTGATTTCGAAGCGTGGATACACCGATACCCCACACGAACAGTTTAATGACACCATTGCCAATGTCTACGCCAATGGTCCACGTGTCCATGAATTCTTGCAAGAGCTCTACAAGAATGTGATCTCAAAATATGATGTCATGACAGTAGGAGAGGGACCTGGAATCGATCTCAACGAAGGGCCATCGTATGTCCATGAAGATCGAGGGGAGCTCAACATGATCTTTCATTTTGGTCATATGTTTATGGATCAAGGACCGGGTGGCAAATTTGATCCGGTCCCGATTGACTTTCGTCGTTTCAAAGAGGTCTTTGTTGAGTGGGATCAAGCCATGGCTGATGGTGGCTGGAACTCCGTTTTTTTATGCAATCACGATTTTCCTAGAGCCGTATCTCGTTTCGGAAATGATGGGCCATACTGGAAAGAGTCGGCGACACTACTTGCTACGTTACTCATGACTATGCGTGGCACTCCTTATGTGTACCAAGGGGAAGAGATTGGAATGACGAACGTCGCCTTTGACGCAATTGATGACTATCGAGATGTCGAAACGCTGAATGCATACAATGAGCAAGTCCTAGAAGGAGGCCGAGATGCCGGAGATTTCATGCGCGCTGTACACATTATGGGTCGAGATAATGTCCGTACACCCATGCAGTGGGATGATTCGGCTCGGGCTGGTTTTTGTGCAGAAGACGTTGAGCCTTGGATAGACCTGAATCCTAATTACGACCGGATAAATGTCGCTGCTCAAATGGATGATCCAGAATCGATCTTTGCATACTACAAGAAGGCCATTGCTTTTCGTAAAGCCCATAAGGGTCTTGTCTATAATGATGTCGATGTGTGGACACTAGAAGATGAGCAATTATTCTGTTTTTTGCGGCCTGGCACAACAAATGGTGCTAAAAATGGCTTTGATAGCTATGCAGTATTGCTAAATATGTCCGATGAGCCAGCGGAGGTATTGTTGCCTGGTAGAATTATCTTATCTGAACACCTTTTTTCAAATCTCTCAAACCAATCTACAAAACCAACTACTACTTCATCTATGACTTTAATGTCATGGGAAGCAAGTATTTGGAAATATCATGGTAACTAGAATGATGGTAAGACTTTTTATAAAAACCGCTCTTTTAGTTGTGGTGTTATTCAT
>JAQCBZ010000040.1 GCA_027621355.1 Bacteroidota bacterium
TGCATCCAATGAGCGCAGAGAACGAACTCTTGATTATTGGACGCAAAATTTAGGCTTTAATCAGCTCGAGAAATCGGGTACACCTCGGCTACGATTTCGTTCAGATTTGGTGAAAGCTATTCAGCGAAGTGGGGAAGAGCACCCCAATCCATTTGCATACTGGGAACAGTACATGGATGTTGAGGGAGAGCAACGACCGTCATTATTTGGAGGCGATGGTTCATCAAGATCCACAACGCTCATTTTTGAGTTTACCCAAGATGGTCAACTCGTTGCGTTTCAAAATCCAGGTCGGTGGTTGCCGGAGAGGAGGGTTGAGTCATTAGACACTCATGGCCAGCTCGTGACATCCGAAGCTGAGCAACAAGCCAGAGACTTCCTCAATTCTACCGTATGGTCGACGACCGACTATGCACTGACGTCGTTTAACTCCGTGGCATACGATCAAGAAACGGTGGCGTCATTAACCTTTAGCAGTGACTCAACCTACCCCGGTGTGGAGCAGACATTACGAGTGGATGTCACCTCATCAGGTGAGGTTGTTGCCCTTGAGCCAAGTGTGTCTATTCAATTAGCAGAGGGAGGGGTTTCTGAGGATTTGATTGAGGTTGTACTGAGGGGATTACTCATTGTTGGCTTTGCCGTTTGGCTGCTCTACAGGCTCTACACGTTAATCCGTGCCCGTACAATCGACATCCAGTCCTCTATTATATATGCGTCACTCATTGCGCTATTGTTCCCATTAATCCAATTTTCGACAACGTACGCATCCGTCGTAGCCGGTGAATTTGAACCCTCTTTGATTGAATGGGCTCTCTTTGTGGTTGTATGGGGGGCTCAGACGTCCATTGTATCTGTGATTTTCTTTTTGGTTTCTGGTGTGGGCGAGTCTGTCACACGTTCCACGATGAGTTCAAAACTTCAAACCTTGGATAGTCTACGGACGGGTCGTTTCTTTAATCCTTTGGTTGGACAAATGTTGGTACGTTCAGTGCTTATTGCTGGCATTTTGTTGGGGGGTGTAACCTTCATGCTCAGTCTAAATACAGGTCGAGCGATAGGTCTTCCAGATATGGTCTTCTCTGATCAATACACCTTTCATTATCTCTTCTTCAGTCTGGAATTGGGCCTTTTTGCATTGATTGGGACACAAGCATTATATCTCAATGCATTTCAATCACTGTCAAAATGGCTGCCATGGAAGTGGGCTACGGCGTTTCTCATCTCCTTGATTTATGGAGTCATGGGCTTGGCTCAAATGGATATCGGCCCATTGTGGATGGAGATTCTGTTGGGAACACTTGTGGGCCTAGGGGTGACGGCGACCTACATTCGATTCGATTTTTTGCATGTGCTTGCTGTGCAAATCTTGTTTTTGATGGGTGTGCATGCCTTAGAATCGTTTGGTATCGGTGGTATGGAGGAGATGTGGCTCTTTTATACATTTTTAGGGCTGATCGTGGTGAGTCTAACGGTTGGGATATCGGCGATGACCTTTGGGCAAGACCCTGATTTAATTGAGCGATATGTACCAGATTACATGGAAGAATTAGCTCAACAGGAGAGAATGTCCAAAGAATTATCCATTGCTCAGGAAGTTCAAGAGTCCTTTTTGCCGACTCAAATCCCTGATGCACTAGGGACAACGATAGTGGCACGATGTACTCCGGCGAGTGAAACAGGGGGAGATTATTATGACGTAATACGCATTGATGACGAGAAGCTTGGGTTGGTGATCGGTGATGTGAGTGGAAAAGGGATTCAAGCAGCCTTTTTTATGACGTTTATCAAAGGAATCCTTCATGCTTTGGCACGATCCGAACCCTCAACGGTTGGGGTCGTAAAGCGAGCCAATGCACATTTTCGGGAAAATGCCCCGGTGAAGATGTTTATGACACTTTTGTATGGGGTGCTTGATACAAAAAAACAGACGTTTCGCTTTACCCGAGCAGGTCACCATCCATTGTGGGTCCAAAGGGCTCAAAGCGGAGCGGTGGAGGAATATTTACCCGATGGCGTGGCAATCGGGATGACAGATATTGATGACGCGTCTACCTGGCTTGAGGAGCTTGAGGTTTCGCTTCATCCAGGGGATCGACTCTTTTTGTTTACCGATGGATTAACCGAAGCAAGAGATCGACATGGTGTGGAGTATGGAGAGGTGCGACTAAAACGAATGATTGAGCAGTATGCGGAGGTCGAGACCAAAGAGGTGGTTGCAAGGCTTTTTGAGGCGATTGAAGAGCTTGATCGCCATTCCAAACCGTTGGATGACATGACATTACTTGTGGTTGAGATTCCAGGAAAACATCGAAGGGGTCAGGGTGAGATCGATCCTAAAGCGCTTCCTGCAAGTAGTAGTGCTTGATGATTTGCAGTGATGCAATGGAAGAAGCACGAATTTCGTTATCCTTTAAGCAAGATAAATGTGTGGCACCAATCTTAATAACAACATCAGCTACTCATTTATTCCTCATTCGATGACCCATTATAGAGATGATCTTACGAATACATAAACTCCAACGCGCTAGTCGTCTACGAAGGACGTTGGCATTTTCCTGCGTGATGTTCGTTCTGAATCTAGGCGCCCAAGCTCAAGCATTGGAGACAAGCACGACGCTGGGGTCAGACGCCAGAGAGGAAGGGGCGTCATGGGATGACGTGAATTGGGTCCCCTTGGATGAAGCTCTGGAGAATGCTTCCGAAGATCGCCTAGTGTTTATCTATGTCCACGCGACGTGGTGCCCATACTGTGGTCGAATGAATACCGAGATACTTCCTCGTTCCGATATCCAAGGGTTACTGTCCGATCATTTTGAGACTGTGCGTATCGACACAGATAGCAAAGAAGAGGTGCGGTATTTTGACCAATCTTTTACAGAAGAAGAGTTTGCCGCAGCGTTGCAAAATCAATCACTTCCAACGGTGTACTTTATGACCGCTGAGGGTAATGTTTTGGCTCATCAGCCCGGGTTGTTACCCGTGGATGTGATGGCCAAGCTTCTTGAATTTATAGGCACCGGAGCCTACCAAACCACATCATATGATGCCTTTGAGCCTACGGTGATTCCTCTAACCGAAGAAAATCCATAGAGTGGTATGAGCCCAGAAAAAACATCTAGACTTGAGCAATTTAGAGCCAAACGTGCTGCCCAAAACGAAAAAGTGATGTCGCTTGATCATCTTGGGGTGAAGAGGTTCTTTAATTTAGATACCACAACGTATAAAGATGGAGCCCTCTCCTCTCAAACGAAAGAGCTATTGGGGTTGGTCGCGTCTGCTGTGCTCAGATGCAATGACTGTATTGATTATCACCTTGAGCAATGTGCAAAAGCGGGCACTACAAAAGAGGAAATTGTCGACGCACTCAATGTTGCACTCATCGTGGGGGGAAGTATTGTGATCCCACATTTTCGCCATGCGGTAGAGACCCTAGAGTTTTTGGAAGAGGAGGGGGAACTGTAGCCTCCGTGCCAAGCTTCCGTGCCATAACCGCCGTGCCTTAGGAAAGCCTCTCACTAGGAAAGCTGCACAATGGTTTTGCCCGGTCCACCCTCATCGTAAGGGGCGACACTAAAGGATTGGATATCTGTTCGCTTGGCCAGGGTGTCTTTTACACAGCCCATCAAAACCCCTGTCCCTTTACCATGGATGATATCAACACGTGGAAGCCCTTTGGCAATGGCTTTGTCAATGTATTGCGTGATCTCAGCTTCGGCTGTGGTGGCCCGTTTACCTCGAATATCGAGCTCGGTTTTCACATCAAACGATCCTGGTTGAGTCCCTTTTGCTGATGAGGCTAGCGTCATCCGCTTCATGGAACCTTTGGATGCTTTTTTTGTGACCCCTTTTTTCCTGTTTTTGGGCAATCGAAGTCGATCAAATTGACTTTTAATTTGAAGGCCATTCATCTCAACGATAGCATACCGATCTGTAACATCCACCAATATTCCTGGTGTTTGAGAACCCACCAAGCGGACCTCTGTCCCGATAGGTGGAAGGTCCTCCTTTTGAAGAGTTGAAGCACTCCCTTTGTTTCCTTTCGGTGTTTTTCCTATCCCTTTCTTAGGAGTAATGGGTACCGTATCATCGTCTTGAGAGGCACGGCTTTTGCCACGTTTCGCCGCCCTTTTTGCTTCGATTTCATCCAGTGCCTGTTGACGCTTCTCAAGTTTTTTCTTCAACTGCTGGGTCTCATGCAGTTTCTTCTCTAGCTCTTGGAGTAATGAGGATAGTTCACTGGTTTGGGTGCCAAGAAGGGTTCGCGCTCGTTTCGTGACTGAAGGTGGTACCCCCATTCGCGACGCGATTTCGAAGGCATAACTACTACCGGGAGTATTTTTGTGGAATGTATACGTTGGGGAAAGAGTCTCTTGATTAAACTCCATGGCTCCGTTGACGACCCCTTGCGTGTCGTGAGCAAAGAGTTTTAACGACCCATGGTGTGTGGTCGTGATCACCCGAGCACCCCGCTCTAGACACGCTTCTATAAAAGCTTGAAAAAGAGCACCACCTTCTTCTGGATCGGTCCCTGTACCTGCCTCATCGATTAGCACAAGCGACCCCTTCATGGGTGATTCTAAGGTCTCTTTCATCCACTTAAGCCTTGAGCTAAAGGTGCTAAGATCATTCTCGATGGATTGCTCATCCCCAATATCCACATACAACTGCTGAAGCTTTGGCAGGCTTGAATCAGGGTCCAAAGGTAGTGCGTATCCCGATTGATGCATGACGCATAGCAATCCAACCGTTTTCATAGCGACAGATTTTCCTCCTGCATTGGGACCTGTGATGACCAAGGCCCGTTCCGAGGGGTCTAATTCGAGGTGCAGGGGTACTACTGTCATCTCCTGTTGACTCGATTCCTTGGCAAGCAGTAGCGTTGGATTCTTTGCTTTTTTTAAGCGAAGAGTCTCGTCTGGCGAAAGGGCAGGGATCACACCATCCCAACGTCGACTCAACGCCAGCATGGCTTGTAGTCCATCCAAAAATCCAAGCGTGGCTTCATTTGTCTCTAACTCATGTCCGTATTGGCCGATTTTTGAGGTTAATTCTTTAAGAATGCGCTCAACTTCTCGTGTTTCTTGAATTTCCAGTAGACGAATCTCATTATTTAGATCGACAACTTCCTTTGGTTCGACATAACTCGTTTTCCCCGACCCAGAAATATCCTGCAAAAGTCCATCGACTTGTCGTTTGTGCTCAGAATAAATCGGAATCACGAGCCGGCCCTCTCGAAGCGTAGCCCCTTCCTCTGGAGCCATCCCTTTGGACCGAAGACGCTTTAACATTCGATCGACAACGCTCCTGATTTTTTGCTTGGTTTTTTGAAGATCAGACCGAATGACTCGAAGCTCTTTACTTGCGTCATTTTTGACCTCTGCCCGCTCGTTTATCACCCCATTGATAGAGGCCTCTACCTCTTTAAGCTCATGTAACCCTCTCAAAATGGGCATGAATGTTGGCAGTTGTTCCCGATTCGAAAGCAGTTTAGATCGAATTTTGCGAGCTACCACGACATGGTCCCGAATCTGATAGCATTGGATTGCAGAAAGCATGGCTCCTTGGATGGAAGCACGTTGTAGCGCCTCCTGAACATCTTCTAATCGAGAGAATGGCAAGGACTGTCCAGTAGAAGACAACCACAAAAGTTCTCCCATTTGTCTACGCCGCTCGTCTAGCGCACTATCCAAAGACAATGGCTGCAACGTACGAATCCACTGACGCCCCGTTGGTGTGTATAGATACTGCTCCGTCTCGGTTCGAATGGTTTCAAACCCAATCTTCTCTCGTACGTCAGAGGTTAATTGCATAGTTCATTGGCATGGTAAAGGCATGCGTTGGTAGTCTTTCTGTCTGTTCTTTCAGGCTGTTCTTTTCTTCATTGCAACGTTCAGGATAACCAAGTAAGTTCAGTCTGACATTCATTCCGGTAACGCACCCCTTTAAACCGTCGGGCTTTGGACATTGGGATATTAGCACTTTTTGGTCTTCTTGCGGGTATTGCTGCCGGTTTTTTTGGGATAGGTGGGGGCATTCTATTTACCCCTGCATTTTTTATTCTTTTCCAAGAGGCGGGGGTTCAAGACCCCATTCCATGGGCGATTGGGAGCTCATTATTCTGCACGTTTACAGCCTCATTAAGCTCGACGTGGCAGCAATATCGCTCCAGTAATCTCTATCTACGAGAAGGGGCTCTTGTGGGTGTATTTGGTATGGGGGGTGTCTGGATGGGAAAGCAAATCACCCTGTCACCATTATACTCTGAGGATATTTTCATCCCCTTTTTTGCCATTTTAATGGCCATCGTGGCGGTTTTATTTTATATGAAGCCAGAATCTGAATCGACCCCTTCAGTGATTGAAGGCGTTCAGTCTGCAAAAAGGCTCTCGTCAAAGGATGCAAAAATGGGGTTAACCGGCTCACTGGGTGGGTTTTTGGCAGCACTCGCAGGTATTGGGGGAGGTGTTGCGATGGTACCGCTTATGAACCTTGCTCAGGGTGTTCACCTCACGCGGGCTGTGAGTATCTCATCATCAGCCATTGTGTTGATTTCGTTTTCTGGTGCGCTTCAATTTGCTCTGGCTACACCGTTGTCACAAGATCAAGAACTCCTTCAATGGAGTCTTGGATATATTGACGGTGCCACGATTTTACCTGTGTCTGTTTTGACATGGATTGGAGGTGGAATAGGGGTTCGGCTTGGAAAACGGGCCTCTGTTCGTGTCACTAGCCTTGGATTTGCCTTGCTGACAGTGATTGTTGCCGTCACGATGATCTCGAGACTCTTGTAGAATTAGAGACGTTGATGTCACTATGGCAAAAAAAAAGGGGAGCACCCATCACGATGATCCCCTTCGCTTTAGCAATCTAAAATGTGTGATTTAGTCCATTATTCGGCGTAAAAAAGCCGGTTGGTCTGAATTGGACTTATCAATTTTTTGTTTGCCGACGCGGGCATGAAAGTTTTCCGATGAGGGGGTAGAGGTGGTCATCTCATTTGTACTCTCTGTCTTGGCCCCTGCAAACGCGTTCCCTTGCGATGCAGGGATGCCTGAAGGCGTCAAACCATTAGCAATCTGAGTTTTAAAGACAGGGTTTGCCGTGCCATGGTGGACTCCATCTGACGTCGGTCGTTGCGTGCTTTCAAAGGATCCGGCCTCCTCATTGGCTACATGCTGCCCATGAGAAAAACGTAAATCTCTGCGGTGGATCGCAGGTGCATCTAAATTTTTGAGATTTTGCTCCCCTTTATAAAAATCAGTGGACTCGATCTTCATGTCCATCTGATGTGGATTGGTGTGGGAGGGGGTAGATGCTGGATCCTGAGGGGTTGCTTGAGTTGCATTTGTAGAGTGTGCAAGCCCCTGCGTGGCACCATGTGAGTGTCCTTGAGCGACTCCGTTTGAAGACGCTGAAGCGTAAAGTGCAGGTCCCTGCATCGGTGGCTGAGCACTCGTTGATGATTGGGATTGCGCTGATGGCTTGCGCTGGGATGATGCTGCAGCTCCGGCTCCAGTTTGCATCGACCGATTCATATGGTTGAATAATGCCTGCTCTTCATTAAAGCCTGTCGCGATGACAGTCACTCGCATCTCATCACCAAGAGAATCATCAATCACTGTCCCTAGGATAATTTCGGCATCATTACCAGCTTCTTGTTGAATGACACTTGTGGCGACACTTGTTTCGCGCATACCTAAGGTGCTACCTGCCGAAATATTGACCAACACATTTCGTGCCCCTCGAATACTCACTCCATCCAAGAGTGGAGAGTGAATGGCTTCATGAGCGGCTACTTCGGCACGTTCTGGACCCGTAGCGGCAGCAGAACCCATGATCGAGGCGCCACCATTAAGCATGGTTGTACGAACGTCAGCAAAATCGAGATTGATGAGTCCTGGAAGCAGGATAAGATCAGAAATCCCACGCGTCGCATTATAGAGCACACTATTGGCCAAACCAAACGCATCGACCATGGATGTATCCTCATCGGACAGTTCAAGCAAACGATCATTTGGGATCATGATAATGGTATCACAATTAGCCTTGAGCTCCGTGAGCCCCTCCAGGGCATATTTTTTGCGACTGGCACCCTCCATGTCAAAGGGCATAGTCACGATGCCTACGGTCAGCATCCCTTTTCGCTTGGCCATACTTGCCACGATGGGTGCACCACCCGTTCCAGTGCCACCGCCCATACCGGCGGTAATGAAGACCATATCGGCTCCTTCAATGAGTTGCTCCACCTCGTGCCGACTCTCTTCCATGGCCTCCTTACCTACTTCAGGTCTAGCTCCAGCGCCTAAACCCCCCGTAATATTAGAGCCAATTTGCATCTTCTGCCCAGCACGGTTCGTTTTGAGTGCCTGAGCATCGGTGTTTAATGCGATGTATTCTACACTGTCCAACCCTCGACTAATCATGTAGTTAATGGCATTACCACCCCCACCACCTACACCAATGACTTTTATTTTTGCAGAGTCAATATTGTCTTCATCAAATTCAAATCGTGAAGGTTCTGGCTCCGGCTCCGGTGTGGGCTCTGGCGATAAAAACGTGGCTTGCACTGGCTCTGACATAGGTTCGGGTTCAGGTGAGTACTCAGATACACTCTCCTGCTCATGCGTTGCCTCTACCTCAGGAATCGCGTCATTTTCGAGCATGGATTCATCATCAACCCTCTCCATCCAGGGTTGTTTCTCCTGCTCGTCGTGT
>JAQCBZ010000011.1 GCA_027621355.1 Bacteroidota bacterium
GTTGATCAAATATGACGTACAACTCACATATATGCGAAACAAACATTCGCCTATACACCCAAATTGGCTTCATAGGCGCTAGTTTTTTGCGTATGGATCAAGATACAAATTTTCATAATTTCGGGTTTTCAAGAGAACCTATTTCCTTTTTTTCTTAAACATAAATCTTAATTACGCCCTCAGGCCTTTAGAAAAGAAAAAAGCCATACGCCGCGGCGCATGGCTTTTCTAAGTTGGCTCCCCCAGCTGGGCCGACAAACCGATGAACCTAATCAATGCACGAGTGGAGACATTGAATGCAAAGCCTTCGTTTCGGGAGGCAGCAAGGAACCTCAGCAAAGCAACCATATTATCACAAGTCGCCAGAGGGATCGCTCCTGTTGTTTGCAGGAATTTGGAATGACCATGGGGCATGCATTGTCACGCGAGAAGCTGCCGAAGATCTGGCAAACATTCACCATAGGCAGCCACTGCTGCTGTCGACCGAAACCATGATTCAGTGGCTATCGTCGAACGCAACGCCTGGCTCTTTTGTGACTGAGGACCAGCCGCCCATTGAGGCGTATCCGGTGAGTCAGCGGGTCAACAAGCCTGCCCATAACGATCCATCGTTACTCCACCACGTGGAACCGTTTAGCGGTGACTTGTTTCTGTAGCACCGCTTTATCCCTCACATGCCACGCAGGTCATGTCATTGAGCTGTAGCTTCTTGCGGGCAAATGCCTGAGCCGAGTTCATGGAGTGTTGATAATACAACGTCTTCACGCCAAGCTTCCAAGCGTCGACGAGGAGCGTATTAATCTCCTTAACACTCAAGTCAGGCGGGATCATCAGGTTCAAAGACTGTGCTTGATCGATATAATCTTGACGAATCGCCGCCTGATTAATGATCGACGACTGATTAATCTCCGCAAACGTCCGGAACACCTCTTTCTGCTCATCTGTCAGGAAGTCTAGATGCTGGACCGATCCATCGTGGGCTTTGATGCTATCCCAAACGTCTTTTGAGTTTTTGTTGAGATCCTTGAGCAGCTCGATCAACACTGGGTTTTTGATCGTGACTTTCATCTTGGCAAGATCTTTGACATAACAGTTTGACCAAAGCGGCTCGATCGATTGTGACACCTGGCCAAGGATAAACGCCGAGGAGGTGGTCGGGGCGATTGCGTTGAGCGTCACGTTGCGTCGGCCGATTCCTTTTAGATACTCCGGCTCTCCAAATTTGGTCGCTAGCTCCTCGGAAGCCGCATACGACTTTTGCTGGATGAGCTTGAAGACTTCGACATTGAGTTTGGCTGTTTCTCGGGTGTCAAATCCAAGCATTTTGCTCTGGAGGTACGAATGCCACCCCAAGACACCAAGGCCGAGCGCCCGTTGACGCTTGGCAAAATTGTAAGCGCGCTCCATAAATTCGAAGGCCTTTTTCCCTTCCGGTGTGCCATTATCGCGAATGGTTTCGAGTTTGGTCAGAAACTCAGACACCACCGAGTCGAGGCAATAGACCATCGTTTCCACGGCGTCCGTGTCTTTCCATTCATCATAATGGAGAACATTCATGGAGGACAACACACATACGAATGACTCATCAGAGCTATCCGCTAGGGCGATTTCGGAGCATAGGTTGGAGTGGGTAATTTTAGCACCACGGTCCTTGTAGACGTCGGGAGCTTTTTTGTTCATTGTGTCGGTAAACATGATGTAGGGATACCCAATCTCCCCTCGACGCTGGATCACTTTGGCCCAGCGCTGGCGCTTATCACTATCTCCATCGATCATTGCCTCCATGAACTCATCACTTACTGTGACCGCATGGGTGAGCTCTTGGATGGGCGCACCCTCCGTTCCAATGTCGAGGAACTCCATGGCATCGGGGTGATCCAATGGGAGGTAGGGTGAAAATCGACCTCGGCGTGTGGATCCTTGGGAGATGTTATCCACGATGGACTCAAACAGGCGCATAAAATGGACGGCCCCAGGGGCTTCGCCGTTGTCTGTGATAGGGGCTCCACGGCCACGGATATTGCCAAAATATCCGCTTGTTCCACCACCCATTTTGGACATTTCTCCCACCTCAGCGGCCGTTGAGAGGATGCTCTCGATGTTATCGTCGATGTACGATCCAAAACATGACACAGGGAGTCCACGTTTTTTGCCATAATTGGCCCAGACTGGGGACGAAAGTGAATACCACCCTTTGCCCATGTATTCATAGAACTTGTCGGCAAACCCGTCAATTCCAAGCAAAGACTCAGCATGATCAGCAATGGCACGAATTCTCGTCAAGGCATCTTCTCCTTCGCTCAAATATCCTCTGCTTAGGAAGGTTTGGGTTTCTTCAGTGACCCAGTCAAATGGTTCGCGTGTACTCATAATGCTAATGGGGTTTTGGGCGTGGGGCTACGTCTTGTGGGTTGGGGTGTGGGTTACGGTGTGGGCTGTCTTGTGTGATGTCAAGTAGGATGCGAGGCAGACTCCATTAGACAGAAGAGCCCAGCTGCATTTCTCCAGCTAGGCATATTCTGCTCGGGGGCCGTACTGCTTAAAAGAGGTCGTCTTCGGTGACCGACTGCTGCCTTTTGGTATAGTTAATGCTTCGTTTGTTGAAGAAATCGGTGTGCTTGGTGGCAACCGTTTCGTCATCAAACCATTCGGTCTTGGCAAGGAGCTCTTCGTCGATTTCGAAGATGGGGTCGATGCCAATTTCACCGAGAGAACGATTGAGTCTGTGTCGGATAAACTCTAGCGTTTCTGCTTTGGATAAGAAGTCTAGGTCTCCCTGCTCAAACATCCACTCTACAATGTCACGCTCCGCATCCCATGCCTCGAGTGAGGCAATCTTGATATCTGTGATGAGGTTGTCTGTCCACCATCCTGGATTCTCTTCTTTGATCGTGTTGATCAGCTCAAAGCCAAATTCAGCGTGAATTTGTTCCTCTTTGGATGTTGCCTCCACAGCATTGGAGATTCCCTTGAGCGCATTTTTGAACTTATTGAAGCTCATAATGACCAAGAATTGGCTAAACAAGGAGATGTTTTCTACAAACATCGAGAACAGGATTATACTCTCGAAGTACTCTTCATTGGGGACTTCGCGTGCCCCAGAAATCACACGCTCTAGGTACTTAATACGCTTGCGAATCGCGGGCACTTCGATCAATTTTTCGAACTCGCCATTGAGCCCCATAATGTTGATGAGGTGGGAGTACGCATCGGCGTGACGCACTTCAGACTCGGCAAAGGTCGCACCAACATTACCCACCTCCGGCTTGGGCATCTTTTTGTAAAGATCACCCCAGAATGTTTTGACGGCTATCTCAATTTGGGAGATGGCGAGCATCGCACGAGTGACGGTCTGTTGCTCTTTGTCATTGAGCGTAACCTTCATGTCTTGAATGTCTGAGTTGTAATTGAACTCAGTATGCACCCAGTAGGAGTGACGGATTGCATCGACATACTCTGCAAGATTTGAGTACTCGTAGGGCTTGAGGTTGGTGCGCTTGCGGAAAATATCGGGCTTCTTTTTGCTACGATAGACGATGTATGACTTCGCTGCCTCATTGGCGCGATGGTTCATTAACTCATCTTCGACCGTGTTGTGGATCTCTTCAACCGTTGGGATTTTGGTTTCATCCTCAAGCACGCGACGGGCCACATCTTGGACAACCTCTTCGGCCACATCCATATTGACCTGGTCCACACTACGCATCGCCTTCAAGACAGCTTGTCTGATTTTGTCTTCTTCGAAGGGTCTTTTCTCACCCGTTTTTTTGATAACGTATTTACTCATAGTGCGTCGCCTAATGCAATTAATGCTCAAGTTTGTTTGGGTAACAGAACCGATCCTGTAAGGAATAACTCTAAATAGTCTCTTCACGGCCTCTTGATTTTACCGTGATTATTGGACTAGATTTTAAAGTTAAAGTTCGTTCTAATCACTAGTTTCAAATTAGACGAGTGGACTGTTAGCGTCAACATAAAATTGGATTACTTTTCCACAAAATGCACAACTTGTCCACATCGAAAAATCTTGCGTCGGTGCGGTGCGACTGTGTTATCTCGGTATTGATGTGTGGATAACTTTGTAAAAAGCCTTTCTAGGCGGCCTAGAGGGGGTTTTTCATGCTGTCCAACAGCTTAATCATGCCTTAACAGTCTCGTAACAATGGGTTTATGAGAGTTATCCACAGTTGAGTGTGGGATCTGGGTTATTTGATCAGCACAAGGGTCCGGGTTTGCACGAAGGGTTGACCGGTGGCCTGGTTGACGGCTCGTAGGCGGTAGATGTAGGCGCCGCTGGCCAAGGCGCGGCCATCAAAGATCGCAGTGTGGTAGCCCACCCACTGACACAGCTTCTGCCTCATGCCCACCCTCAGGCCACTCCACCTGCTGACCCAAGTGCAATGTCCCGCGATAAAAGAAATACAAGCTTATGGCCATTACCGTGTGGCTTACGTCTAGGTGATTAAACCATGTGTGAAGCCCTATTTTGGTGGTGAAGGTGATCGCTGCGATGGAGGCAAAACACACCGACAAAGCGATGATGCGACTGCCTTGATTGCGCGTTTTCCACCAAGCATAGGCATGGAGTGGCAACACGATGAGCCCCAGGCCATACGCCGAATGGACCTTGATATAAAAGAAATCCAGTGTCGTAAAGGTGATCACCGCAAAAATGATCAGCTCAAGGATGTTGGCCACCTCCAATAATTTCGCAAACCGGGAGGGAATGAGCGGATGGACATACTGTATGGTGGCCCGCTCAATGGCCGAGACCGCCAACATGGATATTAGCCAGCCTGGAAGCTTCCATTCAAGCCCAATCACATGCTGAAAAGCATGGCCAAGCAATCCACCAAAGAAGGTGGCAATCCCCATCAGCAAAAAATACCACCGCATGTAGGCATGCATCGCCCCCGGTTGATTCCAATTCCGCAGCTTCCAAAATGCAAATAACGCCACCCCCGTGATCCAGAAATCGGTCAACGTGACCATCGGTTCCATGATGGTCAGGCCAAACAGCTCTATCGAGGGTTGTCCACTAGGTGAGTCCTCTTGAATGACTCGGAAAAAATCCATGGTTGGTAGCGGGCATTATCGCGTCAATATTACTCTGCAGGCATCGCAGCAACACCAATCACACCACATCCAAGGCGTGCGCCGGCTGCCCCCGTAGGTTGTGACACGAGATCATCCTCGCTGGCATGGACGATCAAGCCACGACCGGTGATCATACCCATATCAACAGCAGGAAAAAACGCATCAAACGTTGCGATACCCTCTGCGTTGGCCTCAATATTTCCAAGATCGCCCATGTGGCTTACCTCAGCTTCGGGGCCAGCATGATCTACGCCAGAAGGATTATAGTGCCCCCCGGCAGAGGTGCCATTCGCGGCGGAGCAATCACCATACTGATGGATATGGAATCCATGCAATCCTGGACTAATGCCGGCAATCTCACCAGAGACTTGCACACCACCCTCCACAGCATCAAAGTGAACAACACCACTTGCGCTATTGCCTTCTGTAGGATGAACCACAGCAATCAAGTGCACAGCGGCTTCACTGGCCATGCTCGTGTGGGTGACTTCCTCTTCCACCTCTTCCACTGAGGAGGTTTCTGGGGCCATGCAGGCGGATAGGAGTAAAAGCGACGAAAGTGCGTAAAATAGAATGGATTTCATGGGATGAAATTTGATTTGATTTGCATTATCTGAACGTAAGTCTACAAGGATTTCGTTTGAAAGCCATGGCAAATCCCAAAAAATCGCCCAATAAATCGACAATGGCTTCCTCTCTTAGCTCGGCCGACATCTCTCGCATTATAGAAATGGCGTGGGAAGATCGCACACCCTTTGAAGCCATTGAGCACCAATATGGATTGCCCGAGAAAGAGACCAAGGCGTTGATGAAGCAACAAATGACGACCTCCAGCTACCGAATGTGGCGTAATCGCGTCAATACCCGCGCTACAAAGCATCTAAAAAAACGCCCTTTCGAGGTAGGCCGATTCAAGTCGAAGAATCAGAAGTAAGGCGAACGATGTCGCGATCAATCTGCAACACTCGGTATCGGCGATCTACAGGACTTCGGACTATGTGAAGGATTTCAGCTCCCGCTAGCGAGTTCACCCGCTCTACAAATCGCGCCCTGGTTCGTGTGCGTTGGGGTTGCTTGACCCCCGCATGAAACACCGCCTCATCAATATCTTGCAGTGGTAACGACTCTTGTCCGCGTCGGATGGCATCGAGCAACAACGCCCAAAATTTTTGGTATTGCCCATCACGAGTTACATCCTCTTCTTGGCCATCCACGACGACACCCACAAAGGCCTCTTGGTCCATCATGGGGCGAAGCACGACGCCCTCATGTGCTTCCGCTCCGTTTGCATCAGGGTTTTGCAATGTAGCTCCCACCCAAGAACGAGCGCGTTGACGTCGGAAAAAGACGAGCAGACCTACGAGGGCGGTGCTGCCAAGACCTGCTGCGGTGGCTTGGAGGGCTCGCTCACGTTTTTGACGCTGTAGTCCATTAGCAAGGAGCGTTGCGTTGGTGCCATCCTCGTGAATCTCCACAAAATTGAAGTATACATCAGCGTTGTTGTTGTGCATTTGAGACATCACCACCCAGGACTCCTCTAAGTCGAGATAAAATATCGCCAACAAACGGTGCTTTGCACCTAAATCAGGATTATAGAAAGACCATACCTCATTATCTTGAGAATCAAAGAGCAATACACCCCCTTCAAAGTGACCCTTACGGGTATACTCAGATTCAACAACGAGGCCATGCAGCGTGTAATCAGGAGTACTGGAGTGCAATGTTGGCATTTGGGGATTGCGTCTTCTTGCTGAGATAGGCGACGAGGTAAATTCATGCATTGTTGTCCAATCACTGTAGGGTGCCTTGGAGGACACAACTTTGAACCCATCAAAGGATCCAGGATTTGCATTCAAATCCACATTAGGAACGAGACTATAAAGCTGATTTTCAAGCCCCTTGAAATAGATTCCATTCATAAAGCTGGGTAATGGATTGGATTGTTTGACGGACGACCACTTTGCATTCGAGCGGTCGAACCTGGTAACAAGGTTGTGATTTTCCCAAAATCCATAGCCACTCAAAAAAAGCATTGTGTCATCTATGGGTATCATCCCACTGCCGATCATGCTCTTTCGCTGTGGCTCTTCTGTATACATCTCGATGGCGCCATTTGATAAGTCAAAAGAAGCAATCTCCCCACCTGAATTATCCCAAATCAACACTTCGTCTGGATGGTCCCGAGTGATGATATGACGAAATCGCCGATCTCTAAAAATGGGTGGAATGGTCACGGTCCGGATGGTCTCCTCCAGAGGGTCCAGGAAGTAGTATGTAGGTGTGCCTGCAATCCATACCATGACCTCTCCCGTTGACTGACGAACACTCACATCAAAGCGAGAGACATCCCTGAGTCTTTGATCGCCAATGTTTAGACGCTCGTCTATTCCACGGAACACCACTTGCTTTGTAACGGAAAGACCTTGGGTTGTTTCTTGAGCCTCTGACTGTGATTGTGACTGTAACTGGCTGGATGACTGGCTGGTCGTCTCTCCCTAGATGTCTGGCTTGATTCGGCTAGATTCTGGGCATCGACGTTTGTCGGTGTTACACTACCATATGCTACAAGCAAACATGCTACGAGTAGCATGAACCATGCCCATCGAACAGCGCAAGGAAAACGACTTACATTCTGTTGCATGAACCAAAGGATTGAGCCTATTGTATTTTATCGGTTGACCAATAGCGTAGATTATCGGTTGAACCAATAGCTTAACTTCAGTAAAAATACATTCGTAGGCGCAGAGTCCAAAATATCATTTGTCCGATCCCAGACATCAAAAGCAGCAATATCTTCTAACTCTGAGTCCTTGGCATGTTGCCATACCACAAACAGCGCGGATCCAGGACGATACTCCCAACGGTAAACAATATTGGCCTGCAACGATGAGTACGTAAAATCAGGTACGTCAAAGTTAAACGACGGCGCTTCCCCTTGCCCATCTGCATCCACGGTTATAGTATTTCCTTGTCTTGAGATAGATCCAATGTCGGTGCCATACTCATCAAACTCAAAACTGTTGGGCTTGGCAAAGGCTTTGAATCGATCATAAGCCCCTGTGGTCGAGTAGAATCGCATGAAACTCTGCAGGGTCATGTTTGGAGAGAACGTCCAATTCAAGCGCATGGTGGTTTCGAAGTTCTGTTGCTCAAGATCCGCAAACATATACCGACGGAAGTACGTATTTGTGGCGGTGGGGTCTGCGTAGTCGTCTACATATTGACGATTATTTTGGTTGAACCCATACTCAGATGAGACAAAGAAACTCAATGCTTGGGTGGGCCTCCACTCCAAGCCAAGATCAAATGCGTAGGTGTAGGCGCCAAGTTCATCACGTTCAAATTCTCCTTGAAGCCTTCCTGAGAGCTTCTTGTCATCGTTGGAATTCAGCGAAAGATCGAGGCTAAAACGGGCAGGACTCTCAGCTACTGGGCCGCCCCGCGTGAGTCGAACATCCGCCCCTCGTGAAACAATGAAAGCGCGCTGGTTGATCCGCCACAAATTGCTAAGTTCCGTATCGGTGAAGAAGCCTAGAAAGAGGCTTTCTACATCATTATCGACTGTCCATTCAGCTCCTGTGATACTGGAAAAGGTCAATTCATTGATCCCAGGAATGTCTCGATTGCGGAAGCGACTGTAGAGACGTATCGTTTTGACCCCTGCCTGGTTTTGAAAACCAAGGTCGTTAATCTCATAGCCTGAAGAGGTGTGAGTGAATGTTGCAGATACTGTGAAAATATCCCCACCTCCTTTTTGGACCGAAACGTCCAAATGACTGCCTGTGAGTGACGTTTTGGTTGGATCAAAAGGGTTCTCTGTGTGATCAGGGCGTTGAAAGTATCGTGCAGAGGATTCCTGCAAGTCAAGAATAGCCGTTTCGCTTCCTTGGACGTGACTCACAGAGTACACACCACTCACTGTGTAATCGCGTGAGCCTAGATTGGACTCAAAATCTACACCATTGACAATGGCCGATCGGTTCAAAACATCATCAAAATAAGATCCTTCGATATCACGCTGGACAATGCTTGTGTACGTCCCTGCGATGAGGTCGATCTTTTGAAATTCTTGCTTGAAACGTAAGACACCAAATTGACTTAGTGGGTTGGCGCGGAATGTCTCAATCTGACCATTTGTGAGCTCTACATCACCATTCACAACCGGCGTAAAGGCGTACAAAGCTCCGACATTGAGCCCATTTGACAAGCGACCACTTAGTTTGGTTGCCGTGCCAATGTTGGTCTGGCGTGGCACATCTTCATAGGCGGCATCAAGGCCAGCATCGCCCGCATCTGCCACGGGTGAACTTCCTATGCGACGGCTATAAAAGCCACGAGGATCGCCAAAATTTGTGAATTTCTTTGAGCTACCAAACTGAAAAATATCACTCCCTTCGAGGAAGAAAGGTCGTCGTTCCTCAAAAAAGAGCTGGTTGTCTGTAAGATTTACCTGTGTTGGATCCGCTTCGACTTGGCCAAAATCTGGGTTTATGGTGGCCGAGAGTGTTAACCCATTACCAAACGTATTGCGCAGGTCGACCCCAAGTCTAGTGGCTGGATCCGTAGGCTGATAAAAAGGATTTCCCGGCTCGTTGGGCGCACGATAGAGCTCCTGACTCACATAAGGAAGGACTTCCAACGATTGAGTTTTGGGCAAGGGGCCCATGTTTTGGAGGATGGCCGATTGGGACGTGAACGCATAAAGGTCAGGTGAGACAGGATCCCATGCACTGAGCTCACGATAGCGTCCGAACTCGCGGAAAAAATTGATACCCCATGTGTGATTCTCAAGGTCTGCGTCATACCGAAGTTGGCTCAAAGGGATTTTGAATTCGGCCGTCCAGCCCTCTTCATTGATTTGAGCGGCTCCTTCCCACACCGCGTCCCAAAGGTTATCCTCCTCTGTATCCTTAAAATATTTAACATCGCGCAGTACCCCCCTCGGATTCACACCAAAGGCAAAGCCCGTAAGCCCATCCATGTTGGAGTCGATGAAAAGCCAGACCCAATCGCTGGCCACCCGGTTTTCATCCCGCCGTATCAAGGGTGCACTCATTTGAGAGGGATCCGTTTCGTAGGCGCGATAGGCTGCATACACATATCCATCGCGGATAAAAAACTGCGTTTCTGTTTTTTGGCTGGCAGCCGCCCCTTTTTGAGGCATAATTTGATTGAAACCTGTGTATCGAGGCAACTCACTCCATGCATCCTCATCAAGTTGGCCATCGATACGAATGGCCTGATCGCTGGTGGGATTTTGTAGCTCCAGTGTCAACGGACGGCTGTAAATATCTTCGCCTGGAGCAAAAAAAGTACTGGCGTCGTATCGCGCATTGTGTTGAGCATACCCAACAAGTGGGGCCAGAAATACTGCCATCAACATCGCAGTTTGGCTGAAGAAAGAAGGCTTATTAAAAAAGGACGTCATAGGGTCATTGTGTTATGTAGATGACTCCTATACGTAACAGGAGAGCAACTTGTTGCCACAAATTCGTTCATGAAACGTTCTCTGAAAGAAATTGTCCAAAACACTGCAACAAAAAAAAGCCCAGCGGGGTTCAATCGCTAGGCTTTGCGTTCTCATTATCAATCGTGGTAAATCTGAACGCAACCTAGTGCCTTGCGACTCAAGAATAAAGGTGAAATAGTTATCAATTAGTTAACAGATTGTGTAAATCCCTGTGTAATAACCTGTGGAAACGTTTTTGTATGAAGCGTGATGATTTTCTTTCGCTTGTCTTGAGGGTCTGGGTGTTGCTCAAGGATCAGAGTATTGGGGCGATCTATGAGCCGGGACAGCAGTGAACTGAAATGGTCAAGGATCTCTCGACGCTTCGTATTGCGGATAGATGGACTCAACTCTTGAAACCCTAGCGCCTGGTCAAATTCTTGAATCGTCCATGATAACTGCTCTCGTTGAAATGGATATTTGCGTAGAATCATCGTGAAAAGGGCCACCAAATCTTGCCTATGAACTTCGTTCACCGGTCGTAATCCTTTGGTGATTTTGATGTGTCCATTTACTCGTTTAAAGGTGTACGGCTTACGTTGTCGGTGTCTTATCCAAACCACCAGCCCGAACAAGCTGACTGTACTCAAGATGGCAATGAGGATGAATCCAAATGGTGATTTGTTGGGAACTAAGGTTGACCCAGATAATGTCAAAGTTGCTATTTCCTCTGCCGTAAACTGCTGACTCGACACGGGCCGTGGGGTCCAAATAGCTTCTAAACGAATAAGCTCCAAATGGAAATGGAAAATGATCCAACCATCACTTGTTGGATCATAAAATGCCTGACTAAAATGGTATTCATCACTATAAGAGTCCTGGGTTGGCTGATAAGCGTACGACGTCATCGATTCTGGATGGATAAATACGAGTTCGCCACAGTGATCATAGACCGCCAACGTAGAACGATTGGGATCAAGCCTGTAGGTCCCAGGCTGCTTGTGAACAACGGATGCCTTGAACGATTCCACACATTCCAGCAGATCATCATGTGCACTCGGTAGTTGAATGTCGACGGGCTCTTGCCAAGCTCGGTCCATGAATTGTTGAAACTTGAGTTGGGACACCGGTTCTCCCTGTTCGTTGATGAGTGGGTGAAGAAGCCACAAAGGCATTTCGCCCACTGATATCGACTCTGTGTTTGAGACTCCTTCTGGGCTATCACCACGACCACCGTACCCAATAAATGGATACTGAAACAATTGGGCTCGCGCCCCCCTTGGAGGGTTCAAATCAGCCGATTGCGGAACCAATAACCACTCTTGTGTCACCTCATCCAAATAAATCATGAGTTGTTTGTAGAAAAAGTTGCCATAGCCACCATATGTAATGATTTGGTAGGGTGTGAGAACCGCTGCGTGGTCGTACATATTTCGGTGGGGAAACGACTTGTCAAATCTGATCAGTTCTTCGGAAAGATCCGCTCTCATGACTGGGGGTGAGGTGTCACCCGGCGCTCCTTCGTTTGAGTTGGTCCTTTCGTTTGATTGCGCTCCTGCGTCTGGCGACAATCCCGAGATTAGATGAACACTACCCACGCCATCATCCCAAAATACCAAGCCCCCCGTGGTGGGATGAATATCCATTCGTTGAGGATCAAACGAATCAAATTCTAGTCGATGAATGTTTTGTTGAATACCTGAGCGGTTATACTCAATCAACCATGCTATTCGTGAGTCCCAAAGTTGCTCTTTAGAGGAGTGAGGCTCGAAGGTCAGCGTGAAGAGCCGCTGGTTTTTACTATCCCATGCGGTCACAGGAAGTGGGGTGTCGGTCGAGTACTGGGGTAAAGGCTTATCAGGGTGAGGTGCATACCCCGAGGCAGGAAAGCTCGACGAAATGCGCTGCGATGGCGGGGCGGCTTGGGATGCTTGGGCAGTCTACGTTGGCCGTTCAGTCTGCGTTGGTTCTACCAAGGAATCTTGTTGTTGACCTTGGGTTTGGCTTAATGGCTTAGCGATCAACTTTTCCGTCACTGGGCCAATCGTTGCACTTATACTAAGAATACCAACTATGAATCCACCTCGCGCAACGACATGAAGGTCCCTAAACCTTTCGACACCCAAGACTTCCTTGATATAGGCTAGTACTCTTTTTTCCATCGTATATCAATTCCTTGCCACCGCTGATCCCCTTGTGTTAACAATACATCAAGGTTTTCATTCATGTCAAATTCTAAGACAAATCTATTGGAAGGGTAGGCACTTCGAACCTCTTGCACAAACCATAATTGGGTCCGCTCATTCATCTGCCATCCGGCTCGAAGTTCCGTGGCTCGGGCAGAGCCTCTTTTTACACTTGCATAACCAAACTCCTGAAAACCCATACGGTCAAAAAGAAAGGACTCGGCTTTGTCCGCCAATAATTCAATCTCTTCCCCCTGAATGCCTAATTGAGGGATATCTGGGAAAGCCGAGATCGTATTGGATGAGGACACCTCTGTCGGGGACCAACCAAGTGTAGGGCTCGATAGTGAACCAGAGCTTGTAAGTAATGGGCTCACAAGAAGGTTTAAGATGGCCGGCTTAGCCATTTCTTGGCCCTTATTGCTTTGGAGTGTGGGTTGAAGCTTCACCTGAAGATTCTCCCCCGCAATAACTGGAGTCGAGGGTGTGCACTGTATAGACGTCGCATTGAGTGGTTCACACTGTTGGGTGATGTTGAGACCACTTAGCGTTCCAACTACGAGCATTTCTGCTTTGGATAGACTGGCTGGGTCTAAGGTGTCTGAAAATGTGAATCTAACAGGCTGCCTCTCATTGTTCACGAGGCCTCCTTCCTTGGGAGAGGTCTGCAAAACTGAGAATTCACCCTGTGGGTCTTGAGCCATGATTGGACTTGGGCTCGCATACCCAACAAGTAGCAGGAAACACCCTAGTAGCCAGCAAATTTTGAGTGGATGCAGGCCCTGTAGGATGATGGGATTATGTTGCGCGCGTGGACTCAAAACGGATCCCCAATTTGAAGGTGAAGAGAAAATCGCTGCAAGGCAGATCCGTAATCAATGCCTTGATATCGGCTCATGTCTTGATTGTTTGGATTCACTTTCATTGCCACATCGATTCGTACAGGTCCAAAAGGGGTCGTCGTGCCAACCCCAAACCCCGCACCAAATTGGATCTCCTGAAAATTTATCGCCTCAAAATCGGACCAAACTTGCCCTCCATCGACAAAAACGGCCCAATCGAGTCGCCTGAGTGCGCCAGGAAGCGGCTGAATGCGTTCAATCCCTCCTACAAGCATCGCGCGGCCTCCCACAGGAATATAACGGTCAAATTCATCGTTTTCATTAAACCTTGACTCCTTGGGGCCCAATTCATTGCGCTGCCATCCCCTCACAGTGTGTGTCCCACCGGCATAGAGTTTCAAGTCTAGTGGCAATGAAGGGGTAGCCGGAGCCCAAAGCCCTCCTAAACGCCCCTTTATGAGCCATGCAGCCTCTGGATTCCAACGAGTCGCTCTTCGGTGCCGAAAAGCAATCGTTGCCTTCTGATACGTGTAGGTCCCGAGCAAAAATGGACTCGAAATCTCCATAAATGTCTGGATACCATTCCATTGCCCCGTAGGTTCAAGTGGCAAATAGGTCCCTGTCAACGAAAATGCACTGATATTATAGTTCACCAGCGGATCTTTTGGATTGCCCCGACCAGCATCGGCTCGCCCCTCATTCGCCGACAATTCATACGAAAGAATCGCCCGGAGATCACGCCGCACGTCGATACGAAGTGCCTGAATCACCCCTACTTGAAACACTTCATAGGAGCGTTTTACCCCAAATCGGTGAGCCAAAAACGGGGTAATGGAATAGGAGTTTTTTGGACTGCCCACATACGGAATAAAGTAGGACGCATTAAGTTCTTGCTCCAAAAAAGAGGCTCTTGCCATAGAGCTGAGGACATGCCCCCTCCCATTGGTATTACGGTGCTCCCATTGCACCTTACCACGAAGATACTCCTCCGTTCCCAGCCCTATCGAGGTTTCGAGCTGGCGAAGCGGGGCTTCCACAATCTCAAGGGTTAATGTCACCGAGGAATCGGTCGTTAGACGCATAGGAAAGCGTGCTTCCTCAACAATGGAATGGCGTTCGAGCGAGGCTTTTGCCTCCTGTAAGTCGTGCAGTGTGATGCGTTGACCCTCTTTGAGTCTTGCATCGCGGGTAATGGTGCGGCGATTGAGCGTTTTTTGGCCAAAAACAGCCACCGAATCAATGGACGTCTTTTCTCCCGGGGTCAAGGTAATGTCGAGGGTTACGCGCCGCTGGTCTCGATCTAACTGCTCGGTGAACGACGCCTTGCCGAAAAAGTACCCTTGCTCCATCAAAAACTGACTCAGAGCTTGTTGCGTTTGCCATAGCGCTCGACGTTGGTAGACATTACCTGGTTTCAGGGCAAGGCCTTTGGTGAGCTCGCGGTATTCGGGGGTATTTTGAAGATCCGCAGCGGCTGGCTGGTTTTTGGCATCAATCGTGAGATTCCAATCGTTGACTGTATAAAGAGGACCTTCACGAATCACCACTTTGAGCCATACATTCTCAGGCTGTTGTTGCAAAACGTCGATGGCAACCTCGGCATCCAAAAATCCCCTGTCTTTGTAAAATCGCTGGAGGGCCTCTTGATCGGCCTGGCGTAATGATTCTCGATAATTTGGGAATCGGTCAAACGTGTTTGATTCAACCACGCGATCGAGCCACCCCTGTGGGCTCAGGGTCATTTGTTGTGACAGTAGCCAGTCACTGAACGTCGTATTACCGATGAAAATCGCTTGGGTCACTTCGCCCGGGGTCGTTGTGTCGGGCTGCGTGGGTGATGTTGTGGCGAGCTGTGTGGGTGATGCGGCGAGCTGCGTCTCCGTTGACTGCCCAAAAAGTTGGTGTTGCAAAGGAGCCACAATCCAAAGCAAGATTGATGTGGAAATCGTAGCTTGATTCCAGTATCGGAAGATTGTCTTGATCCCCATCACATGATTGCTCGTTTGTGTCATCCTTTTGTTAACGGCCCATGGCTGCTCTTGAGTGTCCTGCTCTTCTTTGCAGGATGTAAGTCCTCAGAATATAAAGCCTATGTCTATGATCCTGTTGGAGCTACACTGACCGAAGATAAGCCTTTGGATGCGTATCACCGACGGACAATCGGATTTGCTGAGGACGGTGTGTGGTTTACAAACGAGTTTGCGGGTGCGCGGTTGAATGACGTGGTTCGGGTTGCACCCTTTGAGTATGAGCTTTTGGTTGCCGCCGAAAATACGCCCATTAATAATAGTGCCTGGTATGGTTTTGGCGTGGGGCGGGGTGGTGTGCCGGGGTTGGAAGGTGCGCCAGGATTTGATGATGTGTCAATTTCAGGCAAGGGTGCCGAGGATGGTTTGCGTGAGGTCGCCGATAGTGTTGAGTTAACGCTCAGGATAAAGTATGAGGGAGGAGCGCATCGTTATCAGCCAACTATTATGGAGCGTGTGGATTCAGAGGCGCACTACATTGTTCGTCAAATAGACTCGCTCCAAACCAGGATTATTTGGCAAGGGGTGCAAAATAATCCTGGTTTAGAAATAAGGGTTTCGTTATCACAACACCCAGTTCTCATTACAGCCCAACGATTGGAAACCACACATTCGCTTCAAGACACTCTCCAAGCTTGGCAAAACCTCTTCCCTTTTGTACGCATTGACACCGCAGGATTATCCAAAGAGGGACGCCCCATTCCTGGACTGACTATAAGCCAAAACCCCACCGTCAAACGCCCAACCCTCATGGTGATCGGGCGTCAACACCCTCCAGAGGTACCTGGATATGAGGTTATGCGATCTTTTCTGCGCCGATTTGCAGCAAATGACTCCTTGGCTAAGACATTTAGAGAGGCTTTTCATGTGGTCGCGATACCGATGGCCAACCCAGATGGAGTCGATCGAGGTCATTGGCGCCACAACGCCCGTGGAGTCGATCTAAACAGAGACTGGATCAATTTTAATCAACAAGAAACCCAGGTAGCACGACGTTATTTTCAGGAAAAAGCTACCTCGCTTGGTCAACCTGTGTACGCCATTGATTTTCACTCCACCCAAATTCATTTGATGTATCCGATTGATGCATCCATTCCACTGCAAGGTCCTGCGATCTCAACACCCTGGTTCGAGCATTTGCTGGCTCCCAGCACGGGGTACCCTTTTGATGTTGTGATTGAGCCCTTTGATACCTCGGGTCCTGTGGCCAAAAACTGGTTTTGGCGTGCTTTTGGCATTGACGCTCTGACCTATGAAGTAAGCGATCTCTCCACTCCGGCACAAAATGACAAGGCAGGTGTGATCGCAGCGGAATCCCTGATGCAAACACTTTTGGACGCCCTTGACTAACACCTCACACCATGACATCAACCTCGACCTCACCCCTGACATTACCCAGACCCTTTGCACAACTCCTGGTAATACTCGCATTATTCACCTTATCTAGTTGCATCAGCGAGCCCACAGAGTCCTTCAGGGATCTCAGCGTAACCCTGACGGATCATCGTGGCCAAACGGTTACGTTTCCCGATGATTATCTAGGCTCTCCCATGATTATTGGGTATGTGTACACCAACTGCCCAGACATTTGTTCGCTCATTACCGCGAATGTGAACCAAATTGAGGGCCTCGTGAGAGAAGCCAATCCAGACCTAACCAATCCGTCTGCCGCAAATCAGCCTTCTTATATCCTCATGACGTTTGATCCTGCGCGCGATACGCCTGAGCAATTGGCCAAGTACGCCGCTAGTTTTAATATGAGCGAAGAGCCCTTCCATTTTTTGACCGGGGATTCCACGGCTATTCAGACCGTGATGGAGCGAATGAGAGTGCGAACGAGCGTGAGCTATGATACCGTGAGCGCAAGTGGACAACGGGTTTACTTTTTGAGTCATTCTGACAAAATCTATCTTCTCGATGAGGATGCCTCACTTGTATATGAGTATGGTGGAAGCATGACTACACCCACGATGATGGCAAACGATCTTTCCAATGAGCTGTAATTCTCTGAACACAGACTCATCGACTCCCAACAAAATAAACTCTTAACCTAAAGCCCACTCCTTATGAAATTTTTCCTTACCAAAACCTTTTTTGCCCCCTTTTTTAGCGCAGTTGTCTTGTTGACCGCTTGTCAGCCAAGTGATTCTGAGATGAACAAAAATCCTGAGATGGCCCCTTCGACCCCTAACGTTGCCGAATCTACAGCCACAATCACGGATGATGCCTTTGTGGTCGATGGCGCTTGGGCTCGTGTTGGAATGCAAGGCGGCATGAGTGCAGCCTATTTTACCATTTCCAATGGGCTGGATCAGGATGATGTTTTGCTGGGCGCTACATCTTCTGTTGCTCAGGCCACTGAAGTACACGAAACCTATGATGTCGGCGAGGGAATGATGGGGATGCGTGAGCGTGAGTCGTTGCCAATTCCTGCAAATTCACTCACCGAATTCAAACAGGGAGGGCTTCATGTCATGTTCTTGCGGTTGACCGAAGAACTCAGCGAAGGGGACGAGGTTCAATTCACCCTACAATTTGAAAACGCAGGGAATGTCACTGTGACTGCCCCAGTTCGGATGCGGTAGATTGGCCCGTTTGGCGAATGCCCCATGCGACACCAATGGTGGACAAAAGGACCAACGAGGTTGCCACAAAAGCCGATTCGGGGATCCAGCCATAAAAGAGCCCGCCCCAAGTGGGCCCAAGCATGCGACCAAGCCCCGAAAAGCCTTGAGCGGTTCCCATGATTTCACCGACTTGATCGGCACGAGCTTGCTTGGAAATGAGGCTCGTGATCATAGGAGTGTTTAGGCTTTTGCCTAGGGCAAGGAGCCCAAGAGCTAGGGTCAAATGGAGTATGGTGGCGCTCCATGCAATAGCCGCTAAGCCAATGACCATGAGTATATTCCCCACCAAAAAAAGACTCTCCTCCCGAAATCGTTTGGTTAATGGACGGATTAGCCCCCCCTGGACAATCACGGCAATCATGCCAATGTAGAAAAACTGAATTCCCACGTCTTGAGGAGCTAGGCCAAGTTTGGCTTCTGCGAGAAGGGGAAATGCTGCATAAAGACTCGCCTCCCCAAAGGATAACAATAGATAGGTAATGAGTAATGGGATCAGAAAGCCCCCGGTTTGACGCTGTTGGTCTACAAGTTGACGCCAAAATCGAGGGGAAAACACACTCGGCCGAGCGCGCATTGGGGAATCATTCTCCGGGGAATGGGTTTTCGATGAATCCTCTGTCGCCACCCCCTCTGTCGCCACATCATGGGCTGCAACCTCCATCGCCGCCACTTTACTTGGAGCTGTTTCTGGTAACGCCCATACAACCCAAACAAAACTAATGGCTGACATTAAAGCGGCAACAATCCCTGGCAAGCCAAATGGAGTAGAAACCAACGCGGGCAAGAAGCTGTCTGGCGCCCACTGTGTAGCCAACTGGGAGGCCCATTCCAGCACACCTGGGCTAGCCAGCCCAGAAGCCATCGCCGGGCCTAGCACAAATCCAATCCCAAAAGCCGCGCCAATTAGGCCCATCCCTGCAGCGCGCTGATCTGCGGGGGTCGAGTCCGAAATCGCAGCTTGAGCGGTGGAGATATTTCCACCCATCATGCCGGCAAGAATCCGTGAGGCAAAGAGCATCGCTAACGATGTAGAAAAGGCAAACAAGAGGTAGGCAAGCACAGCGCCAAAGGTGCTCATCATCATAATGGGGCGTCTTCCTACTCGATCTGACAAACGACCCCAAAGGGGTGAAAAAATCAACTGCATGAACGAAAACACACTAAACAAAGCTCCCGTGACCCAAGGTGAAGCCGCAAATTCTTGAGCAAAGAAGGGTAATAATGGCAATACAATTCCAAATCCCATTAAATCGATGACCACAACCAAGAAAATGGCGCCAAGCGTACGTTTGGACGCCTTTGGGGATGCCTCTGAGCTAGCTTGCGACGATTCAGACGGTTTCTTTGAGCGAGATGACTTTGCCATTCCTTAAAATACCATGTTTGACGACCATGTTTGACAACGGATCACGATAGAGGTAATATCGATTTATGACAAAGCACACATCCCCTACAGTTTGGGTACTAGGCGCTTCCTCTGGGATTGGAAAGGCGGTTGCGCTAGCCTATGCAAAGAAAGGTGCGTCGTTGGTGTTGTCTGCTCGACGAGTCGCAGACCTTGAGCAAACCCAAAGGGAGTGCCAAGCCCACACGGATCATGTTTGGGTAGAGCCACTGGATTTAGCGGACACATCGAGCCACCAAGGCGTTGCAGACCGGGTCAAAAATCATCTTGGTCATCTGAATGTCTTGTTTCATAGCGGTGGAATTACCAGTAGAACCGAGGCGTGTGAAGCGGCGATGGATGTGGAGCGACGCATGATGGAGGTGAATTATTTTGGAGTGATCTCTGTGACAAAGGTGGCGATGCCCATGCTAGAAGACGCAAAAGGGCATGTGGTGGTGATTACGTCGGTCGCTGGAAAGTTGGGAACCCAATTTCGGAGTGCTTATGCGGCGAGTAAGCACGCACTTCACGGATGGTTCGACTCGTTACGCCTCGAAATTGAACCCAAAGGCATGCATGTTACGTTGGTCTGCCCTGGCTATATCGCCACACCCCTCACACTCCACGCCCTCACAAATGACGGATCTGCACTGGGTGAGATGAGTGAAAAACAAACCAAGGGGATGCCAGCGGATGTGTTTGCATCCAAATTATTGGCAAAATTATCTTCAAAGCCTCATGAAGTGATCATTGGAGGCGCTGAGGTGATGAGTATTCGCCTCAAGCGGTGGGCACCCAAGCTTCTACATGCCATCCTTAAACGCTCCAAAGTGACATAAAGAGTGTTGTGATTCCATTTCTGGGTCGTACTTTTCAACTATGTGAACCGCTCATTTCACGACCCAAATAAAAGGATATGATTTACACGACTAAAGATCGTTCACTCGATCTTCAAGCGCTGCCTGTATTGCCACCTGCAAACACTGTCTTGATGGCAAGGCCGACCTATTTTGATGTAGAATATGTGATTAACCCTCATATGGAGGGGCAAATCGGAAATGTTGATCAATCTCTGGCGATGAACCAGTGGCAAGCGATGCATGATGCCTTGGTGAGTTTGGGGCTCCAAGTTGAAGTGCTAGATGGGGTTGAAGGGCTCCCCGATATGGTGTTTTGTGCCAATCAATCCCTGCCCTTTCTGAATCAAGATGGGGAACCCCATGCGGTCATGAGCCAGATGCACAGTCACCATCGTACGGAAGAGGTGAATCACATTGCACAGTGGCACGAAGCACGTGGCATAGCAACGGTTGCACTGCCTCAGGATGGAGATTTTGAAGGCATGGGAGACGCCCTTTGGCATCCTGGACGTCGGTTGCTGTGGGGTGGATATGGGTATCGGACCGATCTGACGATGTATGAAGCCATTTCTTCGCTCGTTGATGCCCCTGTGGTCGCTCTTGAGCTGATCGACCCCTCGTTTTACCATCTAGACACCTGTTTTTGTCTACTTAATGAGTCCACTGTGATGATGTATCCAGGGGCTTTTACTGAGGATGGACGTGAGCTCATTCACTCCATATTTGACCAGGTCCTGGAGATTGGGCAAGAAGACGCGATGGATCGATTTGCACTGAATGCGTTTTGTCCGAATGGGCGTGATGTGTTGTTACAGAAAGGCTCAACGGACACGATTTCGGCGCTTCACAAAGCCGGCTTTGTGACTCATGAGCTTGATACATCCGAGTTTATAAAGAGCGGGGGTTCTGTATTTTGTATGAAACTTCAAACATGGGCATAATACTGCGTGATACTATTGACATCATGCACCCTTTGAATGACGCGCAACCGACATGACGCACACTTGATTAGACTCATATGATTCGAACCGTAGCTTCCCTCCTCCTATTAATCGTTTTGACGATTCTGCTTGCCAACCCTTGGGGTCAAATCCCCGCATTGGCACCGGTATTGCATCCTGTGACGGGAGTTATGGCTAATGCAGATCGTGTGAATCCTCCTGCTGAGCTTACCTACACGCTTGATGGCTTGCAGGATTCGGTTCAAGTATGGATTAATGACCGTGGTGTGCCGCATGTATTTGCAAAAAATGACCCCGATCTATACCTCGCCCAAGGATTTGTGACTGCGCGGGATCGCCTGTTTCAATTGGAGTTACAGACCAAAGCCTCTAATGGCACCCTTCATGAATGGCTAGGTGAGGACGTGTTACCCTATGATCGAACGAGGCGGCGGATCGGAATGACCTATGGGGCGGAACAAACCCATGGAGAGGTCGTTGGGTCCGACATGGAGCCATTGCTTCAAGCCTATTCGGATGGAATTAATGCGTGGATTGCACAACTTCGTCCCTCGGATTACCCATTGGAATACAAATTGTTGGGGATCGAGCCCGGTCCTTGGGAACCTATTCATGTGAGTAATTTCTTGATGGCCATGACACGAACGTTGGCCGGTGGGAGTAACGATTTGACCGCGACCAACACGATGGCTCATTTTGGAGCTGATTTTATGGACGAATATGTATGGGGGCAAAGTCGATGGGGAAATCCGTTCATTACGCCGGTGCGTTCATGGACGTTTAATCCGCTCCGTCGAGAGGCGCCCGAGACGGTCTTTGCGCCGGAATGGGTCCAAGAAATTGAACCTTATCAACCGGTACCAGGGATTGGGTCCAATAACTGGGCCTTAAGTGGCGAAAAAACTGCGAGCGGTCATGCGATGCTTGCTGGTGACCCCCATTTGAATCTTACGCTTCCCTCCATTTGGTATGAAATGCAGCTCTCTGCGCCAGGTGTGAATCGTTATGGCGTCACCTTTCCAGGAGCGCCTAATGTGATTATGGGCTTTAGCGAGGCGACAGCCTGGATGAACACCAATACTGGGGCGGATGTGCAGGATTGGTATGTGATTACCTACAAAGACTCGACGCGTCAGCAGTATCTTTTTGAGGGTGAATGGCGAGAGGTCGAGACACGGTTGGAGCTCTACGAGTGGAAGGATGGGCGTAAAACACAGACGCTTGTCGACACGGTGCGTTACACACATCATGGACCCGTGGTCTATGATCGGCAATTCAAAGGAGCCGGGGATTCTCGAGCGGCATATGAAGGACTTGCCATGCGTTGGATTGGGCATTATCCATCGAATGAAGGGTTGGTGTACCATCGATTGAATCGTGCAACCACCGTGGAGGAATCGATTGAAGCACTCTCAACGTTCAAAGCGCCTGGGCAAAATTATGCAGTGATCGATTCTACAGGTGATATTGCCATGATTGTCGCTGGGAAATTGCCCGTACGTTGGGCAGGACAAGGATTTACACTTAGCGATGGCGCTTCGGCAGCGTATGAATGGGACCCGTGGATACCCTATGATCACATGCCGTTGGATGTGAACCCCGAACGAGGCTATGTGGCCTCTGCGAATCAATGGGTCGTGAATGATGCGTATCCCTATGATATCGGCAATCGATTTGCCGCTTTTGAGCGTGGAAAACGACTAGATGACGTGCTAGGCGAGGCGTCTGAATGGACGCTTCAGGACATGATGCAACTACAACTTGATAATGCAAATTATCTGGCTGAGGTGGCAATGCCTTCAGTCTTTGAGAATCTTGAGACTGAACGCGCACAATTGTCCGACCTTGAAGCCAAAGCCTTCAATGCTTGGCTCGGGTGGTCCCTTCAGAATCGTGCCGATGAGATGGGGGCAAGTCTTTGGAGTCGATTCTGGCCAGCGTTTCGGGCAGCTGTGTGGGATGATGAATATGATGCGGTGGATGTGCCCATGTTGAAGCCTACGCGTGACTTAACAGCAGAATTACTTGTCGATCACCCTGAATCTAGCTTTTTTGACGATGTGAGTACTCCTGACCGCGTGGAATCATCGACTGATCAGGTCCTACGTGCATTCCAGGTGGCGGTTGCGTCGCTGGCAGAAGAAGCCGATGTGATGTCTGAGTCAATGGACGACATCCAGAGTCAAGATCCGACAACATGGCTTTGGGAGTTTTTTGGAAATGTTCATGTGCCCCATTTAGCCCAAATAGATGCTTTGGGACGATTCAATCTTGGCTCAAGTGGTGGTGATGAGTCGGTCAATGCTGTAGACGAGGACAACGGGCCTTCCTGGAGAATGGTGGTGGAGTTATCGCCTGAGGGCCCAACAGCGTATGGTGTCTTTCCGGGGGGTCCGTCTGGCAATCCAGGGAATGCGTTGTATGATTCCGATGTCGATCGGTGGGCTGAAGGTGGGTATCACAAATTGGAGCTTTTGCAAGCCCCCCCGTCTGCAGGGCGTATGGCTGAGGAAGGTTGGCGTGTGCTGTATCTGCATCCTGCAAGCGTAGAGTAGGGCCGACACGTAGCAACTCGCTGAACGGATTTGGTGTGGCCATTGTTTTGAGAGCCATCAAACATTAATTCCATGAGCTCAACCCCTTCAATACGAGGTATTCACCATATTTCTGCGATTTCCGGATCGCCTAAGTTGAATTTTGACTTTTATACTCGAGTCTTGGGTCTTCGTTTTGTCAAGAAAACGGTCAATTTTGATGATCCCTTCACCTACCATCTCTATTATGGGAATCATCATGGGTCGCCGGGAAGTGCTATCACCTTTTTTCCTTGGGCTCATGTGGTGCAAGGATCCCCACAAACGGGCGAAGCAACCGCTACGTCCTATGGTATACCTTTTGGCGGCCTGGAGGGGTGGCAGGAGCATTTATCACGCCATGGCGTATCCTTTGAAGGTCCTTTCGATCAATTTGGACAGAAAGTTCTAGAACTAAAAGACCCTGATGGGCTACAAATACAACTTGTGGAGGATGCGGGAGTCTCTGGGGTCGAACACCCCCATTTGGAGGTGTTAGACGAATCGTCGGCCATTCGCGGTTTCTTTGGAGCAACCCTAGACGTTGCAGATATTGGCCCGACAGCAGAGCTTTTGGAGGCCTTTGGGTGGTCTTTTGAGGCGGAGGAGTCTGGGGTCCACCGTTATCGAGCGCCAGGTGAGCATGGCATTGGGAAAGTCATCGATCTCGTTCAAAACCAGCATGGCGAAGGACGCTTTGGTAAAGGAACCATACACCATATTGCCTTTCGTGTACCTGATCAAGAGGCTCAAGCCGCTTGGGTGGATCAGCTGAGTCATATGGGCTTTTCTCCTACGCCTGTCCAAGAGCGATTCTATTTCAAGGCGATTTATTTCCGGGAGAAGAATGGGATTTTGTTTGAGATTGCAACCGATGAGCCTGGGTTCACAGCAGATGAATCGATCGAAGACCTTGGTTCATCGCTCATGCTCCCTGCATGGTATGAGCCTCATCGCACAAAGATTGAACAGACCCTTCCTGAGCTAGAAGCACCCATCGCTCGAATATAATGCCTTAGGTTACGTACCCATGCATTTAATAGGACTCAAAAAGCCTTCGGTTCACCCTCATGAGACGATGCCGGCACATTTTTCAGGTGTACCTTTATCGGAGGCAGAGTATGTGTTGATCCTTCTCCACGGGCGTGGAGCGACCGCAGAGAGCATTGAACCGTTATCGCACCATCTAGGGCTGCCTGCTCAAACGACGGTGATTTGCCCTCAAGCAGCTAACAACACTTGGTATCCCCTTTCGTTTATGGCACCAAGACAAGACAATGAACCCTTTCTTACCTCGGCGCTGATGATCATTCAGAGATATTTACAGAAAGTGGTGGAGCAAGGCGTTAGTCCAAGAAAAATTATGCTTGCGGGGTTTTCTCAAGGTGCCTGTTTGGCTAGCGAGGTTTCCGCTCGATTGGATCAAGCTGTAGGCGGGCTGTTGGGTTTCAGTGGGGGTGTGATCGGGCAAGAGATAGATGTTGCATTGGACCGATCAGAAACCCCACTGGCTGAGATGCCTGTCTTTCTTGGGTGCTCGGATATAGATTTGCATATTCCTCAAGAACGGGTGCATGAAACCGCAAGGCTTCTTCAAAACCTTGGCGCAAACGTCGATTGTCGTATCTATCCTGGGATGGGGCACACGATTAATTCAGACGAATTAGAAGCTGCCAGTCAACTCATTAAACAACAGTGGAGTTAATTCCTGACATCCATTAACCGATAGGAATGTGTACATTTCCTCAAACTCAATCCTCTGATAAACAGTCACTATGAAGTCTTTTTTCCAGGTTCAGCCTAGGTTTCATAAGGCCTTTTCCCTCGCTGTAATCGCAGGTACTTTGCTTTGGATCGGGGGGTGCTCGGATAACACAACGTCTGATGTTGTGGAGGAGATCGATCCGTTAGATTGCATCGATGGGTTGGCAGGTGATGGTGTGTATCCTTGCTCAAATGTCCATTACCGCGCATATCTATCCCTTGGCGAAATCAATGAGCGTGATCAAAATGCAAATGACATTTGGGGCTGGAAAGATCCTCAGACCGAGAAGGAATATGCACTCGTTGGGCTCACGGATGGAGTGGTGATTGTTGATGTAACAGATGCTCGCGAGCCAGTGTATGTCGGTAAATTACCTGAAGCCGACCTAGTTGCCACGTCAAAGGATGGGGACGTGAGTCAAGGGGCAGTGGATAATGAGGCGATGAACAAAGGGGCGACACCCACCGTTGTTTCCTCTGGTGGACAAGACCCACGCATGGCTTTTCATGATGATCAGGACGGTGGAGAAGGGAAAGGCGCTTCCGCATGGCGTGATATCAAGACGTATCAAAATGCCATGTATGTGGTGACCGATGTAAACCCACGAGGCATGCAAGTCTTTGATCTTGAGAAACTTCGCAATGTCCCAAAAAGTGCCATGCCTGTTACGTTTGAGCATGATGCCCATTATACGGAGTTTGGACAGGCACATAATATCGCCATCAATGAGGAATCAGGCTTTGCGTATGCCATAGGGTCCACCAAAGGACGTACCTGTGCTACGAATGGTGGATTGTATATGATCGATATTCGTGATCGACTCAATCCCGTATATGCGGGGTGCCATATCGAGCTCGAGGCAGGTGGATACATCGCTCCAGGGTATATCCATGATACACAATGTGTGATCTACGATGGACCCGATGCGCGCTATCAGGGGCGCGAAATTTGTGTGAGCTCAGCCGAGTTGAGTGTGTTGGTGAGTGATGTGACCGACAAGGAGAATCCTCAAACCGTGAGTGTGTTTAAGTATACGGGCAATCGTTATGCGCACCAGGGTTGGTTCTCGGAGGATAAACGTGTGTTTTTCTTGAATGATGAGTTAGATGAAATTCGCAATGGGCACAACACCCGCACGTACATCCTTGACATGACCAATCTAGAAGAACTTCGAGTGGACAGCTATTATCAACACTCCACTCAATCTATCGATCACAACAACTATGTCGTCGGCAATCGTTTGTACCAAGCAAACTACCTGGCAGGTTTGCGCGTGCTTGATATCACGGTACCCACTGGAAGCGCCATGTCTGAAATTGGGTTTTTTGACACCACTCCTAGTAAAACTGAGATTGAATTTGATGGCCTTTGGTCCGTCTACCCGTGGTTTGAGAATGGAAAAATCGTTGTCTCTGACATATCACAGGGGTTGTTTGTACTGGAGATGGATCCGTAACGTCCAGTCGAGCCTAACCCTTTGTTTTATTTGAGAAACCTAGCCATTCCTCGTAATTTTATGGGTCGTACAATTTTTTGCTGTAAAAGCACTTCTTTACATATCTCACCTGTCGCCCTTTCTATATAGACATTCCTCCCTATGGATTTATTTGACAAGCTTATAGACCGTCCTGGACCCCTGGGGTCCTTCACCAAAGACGGCTATGGGTACTACACGTTTCCCAAACTTGAAGGGCCCATTGGTCCTGAAATGACATTCCAAGGCAAAGAGATGGTTGTATGGAGTGTGAATGACTATTTAGGCCTTGCTAACCGACCAGATATCCGTAAAGCAGATGCAGATGCGGCAGCGGAGTTTGGCTTTAGTAATCCCATGGGCGCACGTCTCATGACCGGTAATACAGAGGAGCACGAGGAGCTTGAGAAAGAGTTAGCAACCTTTATCCATAAGCCATCGGCCTTGTTACTCAACTTTGGGTACCAAGGGATCATGTCGGTTGTCCACTCGTTGGTCGATCGGAATGATTTCTTAATCTATGACGAATTGAGTCATGCTTGCATTGTGGATGGGAAGCAATTGGCGATGAGTGATAAGAGTGTCTTTAAGCATAATGATCTCGAGAGTCTAGAAAAGCAGCTCCAAAGAGCTGTGAAGCGGATGAAACCCCATTCATCGATTCTTGTTGTGACCGAAGGCGTTTTTGGCATGACGGGGGATCAGGGACGACTCAAAGAAATCATCGCGCTCAAAGAAAAGTACCCCTTCCGTCTGTTGGTTGATGATGCGCATGGATTCGGGACTCTTGGGCATGATGGATCAGGTGCAGGTACGGAGCAGGGATGCATGGACGGTATTGACGTCTACTTTGGCACCTTTGCCAAGTCTTTAGCGCTGATTGGAGCGTTTGTTGCAACAGAACCTCATGTCGTAGAGTTTATGAAGGCGAATCTGCGAAGTCAGATTTTTGCCAAGTCGTTGCCGCGTGCTCTAGTTCGCTCTGCACGTAAGCGTCTTGAGGTGATTCGTTCACATCCTGAGCTCCGCGAGAAGCTCTGGGCAAATACGAATGCTCTGCGTAATGGGCTCCGAGAGATTGGGTACAATGTCCTGCCTTCTGAAAGCCCCGTAACGCCCGTTCTCACCCAAGGTAGCACCGACCTTTGTACAGACATCATGCGCATTCTGCGTGAGGAGCATGGCATTTTTGTCAGTGGCGTTACTTACCCAGTCGTGCCCAAGGGGATGGTGATTATCCGGTTAATCCCTACCGCTGCCCATGAACCTCATCACATTGAGAAAACGCTTGATGCATTCAGGGCGATTTCTGAGATGGTGTTTGAGGAAGCCGCAAAGCTAGAAGCTCAGCCCGCTTAGCTGTACTAGTTACCAAAGATTTTTTTAATCGCTCCGAAAAGCCCTCCCGAGGTTTTGGCACCTTCTTTACCACCATCGAGTCGATCAAAATTGGCTCGAGGCAACCCATACGGAGTAATCGGTTTCTCTGGGGCACGCTGCCCACGTCCTTTTCCTTTTGGCTTTTGTGGCTTGCTGCCACCTTTGCCACGATTTTGGGATCCTTTTTGACCTTCCTTAGATGGATCGCCCTGTGATTGCCCACCCAGCGACTTGTTCGATCCTCGTGATCCTTTGGTGGAGCGCTTATCCTGGGAGCTTTTTGCTGTTTTTTCGTCCTTTCCATCCTGTCCTGATTTTGAAGAAGACGAATTACGGTCATTTGAGCGTTTCTCTTTGCGTCGGTCAATCAATTCAACTGGCTTTAGCTCACTAAGTCCATCAAGTACTAGTGGAGTGCAATCGAGACCTGAGTCTGCTTTGAATGTCTCAAAAGACTCTTTGTCTTTCTCTTGTACAAGAAATAAGGCTTCTTGAGGGGTATCGGACCACTGCACTAAGCTCATGTCGTGCAAAAAAGTATCTCTTGAGCGAGGGAGTAAAGTGTAGATCGCTCGAGACACCTGCTTAAGAGGCTCTTGTGATTTTAGACGTCCACCAATTATGGCGAAGTTTACGTCCCCAGATTGAAATCGATTAATTCGATAATCATAGGTAGAGCGTCGCAATTTAGAATGAACGGATATCACTCCTAAGTCAGCTGCACGAAGCTCTTTGAACAAGGCATCGGCCTCTGCAGGACCTTGACAAAAAACGACTGCACGTTGAGAGGAGGACTCTTTAAGTCGTTTAACTACCGTGGCCAAAGGGAGGTCATTAGGAATCATCGCACGCTTCAGCAACGGGGTAATCGTTTCTAAGAGCTGCGTATCATCCTGACGGCTACTTGATTGCTCTTTGGACTGAGTCGTCTGCTGTGATTCGGAGGTGGCTGCTTTCTGCTCTGGCAACTCTATGGATGCGTCTGCGCTATCCGTCGCCGGTGGTGTATCTATCAGCGACGCAGGTGCTTCGTTTTGCACAGGTGCTTCTTGCTCAGGCGTTGTAGGCACAACGGCCTCAAGGCCCTCAATGGGTGGATCGATTCCTACATGATGTGGGTCTCTTACCCAAGTCAGCACCTCAAGTCGAAGCGCCATGGTCGCTTTTTTACCAAGTTGGACTACACGCTGTTTGGGTGAAATAACTCGAGGAAATACAGCCTTCACATCCTCAAGCGTATCCATTTTATGGGCACCCATCATATAAAGAAGATTTATGTCACGCAAAAGAGCTCTGTTTGTCTCTAATGCCTCTTTGAGTACAGTAGGTGTTCCAACAATTGCATGGGGTGCTTTGCCGATAATGTTGGCCACTTTCTGCGCCTCCATATCCGCAGTGATTGCCTCTGCATCGAATGCGATTTGCTCACCTAATTTTCGGAGAAATGTTACCACCTTTTTGACACGTGACTCATCATCGCATAGGACAAGCATGCGAGTCCCATAGCCGAGTGTTGTTTTGGAAAGCTCGTTCATCGTCCAGATGAAAGGGCCTTTCTCTGCGTGATCTTTTTGAGTTGATGCCAGAATGAGATCTTGGCCTGTTGAGCAAAGCTTTAAAACTTCTTTGAGCTCTGGAGTGGGTTCGCTGAGTTGCACATCAGCCAGCCCCTTTAATACAGGAGCTTTGAAACGAAATGTAGTATATGACACGATTATTGTGGATTTGAGCTAACCCCTCCCCCGTGGTCAGAAGCTGATGAGCCCTTCGTCGTAGCTTTATTGGAGCTAGCAGACATAAATTCTGGTGGGGCTTCATTCAACGTATAAAAACGGGTAGTTGGATAAGCAAAGTCTAAGGTTGGATCGGCATTGAATCGATCTAAAATCTCTTCCCAGAAATCTTCCGCCATTTTGCGACGTCTTCTAGGGTGAGATAAATATCGAACGGTCAGCCGAACCCCAAAGTCCGTCACATCTGTGTAAACGATGGGGGTTAAGTGTGTGAAATGTATGAGATATGAATTGGATGCACGGCGTAATTCCTTTTCGGCAGTTGGCTTAAAGTCTGCTATTAACTTGTCTGCAACGTCTTGTAGCAAGGCTTTGGCTTTTTTCCAATCACTTTCAAAGGTGACAACGACAGCGATTTCATTCCAAATAAACTCGAAATCAGAGGTGTAATTGAAGATATTCTCCCGAAACACTTTTTGGTTTGGTATGTGGATCACACGTCCTGTGCTTTGATCCGCCTCCACCCAATTTCCAATTTCGAGAAGTGTAAACTTCATCATCCGAATATCGATTACGTCACCTTTTACATTCCCCACTTGTATACGATCACCTACAGTAAATGTTCGCTGAGTGACTAAAAAAAGCCACCCTGCAAAATCACTTACAGGATCTCGAAGTGCAATGGCCAACCCAGCGGACAAGAGTCCAAAGAATGTGGCAAGCGATCCTATGCCATCAAACCAAATCTGGATGATAAAGACAAAGGTGAGGAAGGTAAGAATGGTTCCAAGGTTCTTTCGCCAACGGTAACGTTCTGCTGTGTCTTGTACTCGATTGGATAAAAAGCGCACAATGACACTGCGCAAAAACCAAAAAATGACAATAACGGCAAACGTTTCAATCAGCTGGAGAGTGATGTTACCCTCCTTGAATACTTCCCGAAAGAAAGCTGGAATTTGTTCGGTAATCGAATCCATATTCATACATTCTAAAATTACCAAAAAAAAGCCTGAGATTTCGGTAGAAACCGTTATTTTTACCTGTTCATAAAAGATTGGTGTCAAACTATGTTATACGGAATTATCCTTGGGGTTATTGTCCTCGTCTGCGTGTTATTAATTATTGTTGTCTTGCTACAGCCTGGACAGAAACAAGGCTTAAGTGGTGGATTAGCTGCTGGCATGACCGGTGGAGGGGGTATGGGTGCTCGCCGAACTGCTGACTTATTGAGTAAGAGTACGACTGTACTCGCAAGCATCTTCTTAGGTCTATGCGTGCTTGCCAACTTTGCGATTGATCGAGGTGGACAAGCTACTCAAAGTGCCGTCCAGTCATCAGGAGTCCCTGTCACGCAAGGCACCGGCTCTCAAGCTCTACCAATGCCTCCACAAGAGGATGCTTCAGGTGCTGCCACAGAAGAGTCCGTAACAGATGGTGGTAATGTGCAACAAGTCACACCACCAAATCAGGATAATTAAGAAAGATTCTAACCACACTTGATTTTAAAAGTGGGTTTATAGATAATCACTTATACCCCAATGGAAGCGCTTCCATTTCAGCGTGCGCCACGTAACCTGTAGCACGCCTATCGGAAGCCGATTTAATTCATGATTTGATTATTGAACAAGCAGAAAGAGGGCCGGCATTCATTGAACTGTTTGCCGGCCATTTTTTTCTAGATTTCCATCCTTGCCCCGCTATCCTGTGGACTAGACTATCCAAGACCCAATAGCAACCTACTCAACTGAGATGGCAATTGTACATATTGTGTACATATATGTGATATCACCCTTAAATCTGTAGTTATTAAGAATAATGCACATATGTGCACATATATTATAAAAGGAAGAGCATGGCGCCAGCCATGGCTACCATCGTCACATCCTCAACAATGGTCACGACGCTCATGGGCAGGTCAAAAACATCGCCAAGGCATGCACATTGGATTTTCTTCTTGTTGAGATTGCTCTCGATCACCCCCAAACTGCTCACGCCAAGGACGATCACGGTGGCCCAATTGGTAAAGATTGGTGCTGCGTTCGTTAGATAAAGAACCCCGAGGGATAGTTCAACAAAGGGATAGATGAATCCCCACACAGGAAATTTACGAGCTACCCAGTCATACATACGATAGGATGAGGCAAATCCCGCGATATTAAGCAGCTTAAAAAACGAAAACGCTAGGAAGAAGCCTGCCATAAAATGGCGCATCCACAGCATGGGGTCTATGCTGGAAAGCCCACCCAAAGGCTGCGTCGGTTCGACTTGGACCATTGTGCAGGTGAGTGCGATGAATCCTACGATGAGTAGCAGCGGCTTATAGGTTTCCAAGAAACCCCTCTTCTGCGATGAGTCAAATGAAGATCCTGCGAGCGGTTCCGTGGTAGTTGTCGCCTCCTTGGGCGCAACAAGAGGTGGATTATCCACAACCGTGTATGGACCCGCCTTGGCTACTACTTTTTTTACGTCCAATACATCTAAAGGCTCCCCTTCATACTGCACCAAGACCTGGGAGGGCTCCATGCTTACTTTAGCACTGGCAAACCGCTGATCTTCATCAAATTGTTGTTGAAGCTTTGCCACGCACCCATTACAGGTCATCCCTTCGATTGCGTACACTTCTGACATCATCTATTTACTCGGTTTTTACAGCTGGGTCATTTTCTGGGACAAGCCTCATGAGATAACTTGGCCCCTCTGCTAAGACATATAGGTACCCATCAGGACCCATTTCAAGCTCACGAATGCGCCCTATTCCCTCTAAAAAACGTTCTTCAGCCACAAACTGTTCCCCTTCAAGCTCGACGCGTACCAACATCTGATATTTGAGCGCTCCTACCATTAGCGCTCCAGGCCACCCTTGATATCGATCCCCTTGAATAAATTCCATCCCTGAGGGCGCAATCGATGGGTCCCAATAATGCAGTGGTGGCTCCATCCCCTCCCGCTCTGTTTCCGTCGAGATGATCGAATTATCATAATCAATGCCGTAGGTCACGACTGGCCATCCATAATTCGCCCCTTTGCGAATGATATTGATTTCATCACCCCCCTTGGGCCCGTGCTCGTGTGTCCAGATGGCCCCTGTCTCAGGATGCATCGCCATTCCTTGCGGGTTACGATGTCCATAACTGTAAATAGAGGCAATGGCGTCGGAATTGTCAACAAACGGATTATCCTGGGGCACTCGCCCATCGTCATGGAAGCGGTAAACATTCCCAGCGGCATTGCTGAGGTCTTGAGATTGCTCCATTCGTCCACGATCGCCTATTGATAGATATACAAAACCTTCCTCGTCAAACTCAATCCGGCCTGCAAAATGGACGCGACCACGTGTTGGAGGGTCTGCGGCAAAAAGCTCCTCTTGATCAATCAGTTTGGCAGGCACACTAGATGCATCCAGTCGTGCACGCATCAATGCAGTATGACCTCCACCACGACCTGGTTTGGAGTAGCTAATGTATATCCAGCCATTGTCCTCCACATTAGGGTGAGGCTCCAGGTCGAGCAATCCACCCTGTCCAACAGCGTACACCTCAGGAACACCCTCAACAGGCTCTGGGTCCATCATCCCATTACGATAGAGTTGAATCCTGCCGTCCCTTTCCGTTAATAAGGTGTGGCCATTAGGTAAAAAAGCAATCCCCCAAGGTAATTGAATGGCATCACTGAGTGTGTCAAGATGAAAGGTTTGAAGCTCTGTCTCAATAGGTTCAGAAAGACGCTCAAAGGCAGGAAAATGGGATGATTGGGCTGCACCAGAGTGCCAAATGGCTGTGAAGGTCAGTAAGGCCGTCCAAAAGACAACCGAAAAGTGTGAATTCATTGTGTCTAGGGGTTTGAGTGGTTTATCCATGAAGGGTTGTCCATGAAATGGAGTCTCTATCGGGTTTTGTGAGCCATCATGCAATTACACATCCATAAATTGCTCGATGGGGACATGATTTTTGAATAACTCGATGGCTCGATTCACTTTCCACTGTGTGTTGGTGTTAATCTTTACCTCAATCCGACTAATCATCACAACAGCATCATAGGTTTCATATCGCGTTGCAAGGATTGGGATTCGGTTATCTGTGATATAGGGGTGATCAAACTCGTCGGGGGTGTATTGTGAGCCATCGCGACCATCCCCTGTGACCACAATACCTGCTATCGGTACGCGATCCAGTTCAAGTTCTCGGCTTTTTTCAATCATATATTCTAGGGATTCTTTGAAACGGTGTGGGTTCACAACTAGTAAGATGCCATCCAAATGATCGACTAAATCGATATCAATCAACGATCCAGCAAGATAGTCTTGCACCTTGTTGAGCAACCCTTCTGGGTGCAACAAACATCGACCTCGAATCGCATCCTGAACCGTATAAAGAATAGGATACGACAGAGTGGGATCATAAGGAATGTAGCCTAGAACCGGGACGCCAAGACGTGTTAGACGAGGCCCAAGAATGGCTTGAATCTCCTCCATTTTCTCTTGTTTCACCTTATTAATAATGACCCCATGGACAGGCACTCCTGCTTTTTCGAAAAGTGCGAGATTGAGTGTGATTTGATCAAGAGTATTACCAATTCCCCCTTCGACCACTAGTATCGCTCGTGAGCCGAGCACTTTGGCGACTTCGGCGTTGGAGAGGTCAACGACGCTTCCCACACCTACGTGACCCGTTCCTTCAAAGATTACCACATCATGAATGGATTGAAGGTGTCTAGCTGCATAAAGTATATCTTCTTTGAAGTCAAAACCCGAGGGATCTTGGAGGTATTGCTTTGTGACGCCAGATGCCAAGATGACCGGACTATGCATCTTTGGCTCAAGTTCAAAATCGAGGAGCTTTTCAAACAGCACGCAATCCTTATCGGCCATTTTGCCGTTGACTTCCACATGCTTTTGACCAATCGGTTTGCAATACCCTACATTGTAACCCTTAGCTTGAAGGTTGGCAGCCAATCCTAGGGTTGTGGTGGTCTTACCCTGATGCTGACCTGTTCCGGCGACAAAGAAAATGGGCATTTGGTAGGGTGTTGACTATTGAGCAAGCTCTATCTTGAAAGGTACTTTGAGTGACTCCCAATGCAAAAAGGCTGTTGCACCTGATGGGGTAATGGCATCAAATCCATAGAGCAGCCATTCCTGAAACGGTGCTTGGGCCGGGGCAACGGTGATACGCAACGCATCTTCATCCGCATTATAGCCAAAGCTTCCCCATTGATTAGACTCATTGTTGAAGGCAATCACCCACTCATCGGCTGAGGGGAACATATGAATCCCATACGTGCCTGCAGGTAAGGATTCGCCCTCTATCAAAAGATCTTGATTGGTGGAAAAGGTCGTGTTTTCGTTCGCTCCTGCTCTCCATGGAGTCGCCTCGTCATCCTCAGGCGAGACATAGGGGACCAACTCTCCCCAAATCGTCCTGCCTTTGACCGCTGGACGTCCAAAAGTAAACGTGAGCTCCGCTGTATCGCCCACATACTGTGTGATTTTAGCCGTTTGACTAGCGCGCACCTCCGTTTCCTGTGCCACTGCAGCGGCTGGGAAAAGCTGAATTATCACAAACAAAGCGCTTAATGTTGTGGCGGCAATTATTGACTTGAAAGAGGGAATACTGGGTGAAATTTGGGCCATGTGTGGAGACTCATCGTTGGGTGTTAAAATTTGACTTGACTGTGTGTCTGCACATAGGTCCATGCGTCTTCACAGCTCAATTTGGTTTCATCCTCAGTTTAATAAAGATTGAGGAGAAAAGGGTCAATCCAGCAATCGTATATATCGCGACCTCCATAGAGATTGTATCGGCCAGGATGCCTGTGAGAATCGCTCCAAAGACATACCCAAGATCTCGCCATAATCGGAAGATGCCAATCGAGGACGCACGCTGTTGAGGGTGCGTATTATCGGCAATGGCGGCGAGAAAAGTGGGGTAGACTGCGGCGGTACCAAGCCCCAAGATCACGCTTAAAAGAGTCATGGAAGCAAACGTCGAGGCAAGAGGAAATCCAGCAATCGCAATGGCTTGACCTAGCATTCCCCAGAATAGGATCTGTTTCTTGGGCAGTTTATCGGCTGCGGCTCCCGTAAACAATTGCCCCAGCCCCCACACTGCAGGATAAATGGCAACCAGGGTGGCAATTTCCTGAATGGAGAACCCTTTTGAGGCTAACAAAAGCGGAAAGATTCCCCAAATCATCCCGTCATTGAGGTTGTTAATTAAACCCGCTTGTGTAATGGAACCAAGATTTGGGTGTTTGAATGTGGTTTCACGGAAAATATTTGTGAGCATCGGTTGTGTGGACGATTTTGTCTCAGCCTGAACATGACCTGCCGTGTCTTTGACAAACAGAAGCGTCAAGAAAAAGCCTGCAACAACAAATCCTATGCCGAGGTAAAATGGAACCGGGCGTAGTCCGTACTCCGAGGCCAACCAGCCCGTTAGGAACGCAACGAGACCTACCGCCATATACCCTGCCGATTCATTAAACCCCATGGCCAGCCCTCGCTGTTTTTCGCCTACGAGGTCAATTTTCATCACTACTGTACTACTCCAGGCCAAGCCTTGATTAATGCCCAACAACACATTTGCAGCTATAACCCACCCCCACGAAGGGGCAAACATCAACATGAGCGGAACAGGCGCACCCACAATCCATCCTATCAGAAGCAGGTTTTTTCGGCCAATCTGGTTGGCAAATGCTCCTGCATAGTAGTTGCTCAGGGCTTTGGTCAATCCAAAGACAGCAATGAATGACAAAATGGCTGTTTTGGCTGCAAGACCAAACTCCTGCTCGGCAAGTTCGGGTAGAATCGCTCGCTCAAGGCCTACCATCCCTCCGACGAATGCATTAATCAGAACAAGAAGTGAAAACTGTACGCCGTTTTGCCGGAGTCCTAATGTGGGTTGGGTCATATTTGGGGAATGGGGGAAACCTGAAATCTCGGTTTAAGCATAAAATTGAATATACTAGGATGTATAGACTTGGTCTTCCTGTCCAAGTAAACAAACCCGAATATCCTTGATATGAAACGATTCATCACACTATACTTTCTTTTATTTCTGACCCTCTCCAGCATGGGTCAATCAACGTGGAACGAGTCCATTGAGATGGAAGAGCGACCCTATTTTACAGAACATTTTTCTGTTGAGGAATTTGCTGAGAGACGTGTTAGTGTTTATGAAGCGATTGGGAGTCAGGGAGTCGCGTTGATTCAAGGGGCGCCCATGCCCATGGGATTTGAAGCATTTCGCCAGAATAATGAGTTCTATTACCTATCAGGTATTGAATCCCCATTTGCCTACCTCTTGCTGGATGGCGCCTTGCAAGAGGCAACCGTGTATGTACAAGATCGCAACGAACGACGGGAGTATAATGAGGGGAAAATGTTGTCATATCAGGATGCAGAGCTTATTAAAACACTCTCTGGGATTGATCATGTGAAACATGTTGGTGAGTTTAGAGACGACATTGCCGCTTTGAATCGTACCTCGAGCTCCCTACAATGGTACACACCCATGAGTGCCTATGAGAATCTTAAGGTGACACGCTCTATGGCACGACGCACCTTGGCAGATCGTGAGTTAGACCCAATGGATGATCGACCAGGGAGGCATGTCGAGTTTATCGCTCATTTACAGGATATGACCCCAACCGTAGAGTGGCAAAATCTAGACCCTATCATTGATGAACTTCGAAAGATCAAAAGTGAAGCTGAAATTGAGCTCATTGAGTGGTCTACGCATCTGCAAGGTGAAGCAATTTTAGAAGCGATGCGCTCGACGAAACCTGGCGTTACAGCCAACGAACTAGAGGCTACCTCACGTTATATTTTTTGGAAAAATGGGATAGAGGAGGAAGCTTATTATGCTTTGATCCATGTGGGTCCTGACGCCTACATGAATCACTACCACAACTCTCAACGACCTGCTCGTCCTGGGGATATGATCTTGATGGACTATGGGCCTGTGTACAAGTACTACACCAGCGATATGGCGCGCATGTGGCCCGTGGATGGAGTCTTCAACCCTGTGCAACGCGAATTGTATACATTTTATTTAGAGCTTTATGAAGCTATTCTGGAGAATATTGAGATCGGACTTACGCCCCAGCAGGTGTATCAAAATGCATTGGACGATTTTGATGAGGTCTTCCCAACCTTGACGTTCACCCATGAACATCACAAAGAGGCCGCCATCGCATTTGTAGATTCCTACCGCGAAAGAGCCTTGAATCCACGCACAGGGCTCGGCCACGGTGTTGGGATGGCTGTCCACGATGTAGGCGACTATAGCAAACCTATTGAACCTGGAATGGTCTTTGTGATAGAGCCTCAATTTCGGATTCCAGAGGAGAGGGTGTATGTACGCCTTGAGGACATGATTATTATCCGCGAAGATGGTCCTGATGTGATTACGGATCGTTATCCAAGGGATATGAAAAGTATCGAGGCTATTATGCGCGAAGAGGGGATGCTACAGCGGTTTGATGTGAAGCCCGATCTGTATTAAATGGAAGTTATTTCCCGATACAGAATCGGCTGAAGATCGAGTCCAACACATCCTCATTGGAGATGGCTCCCGTAATGAGCCCAAACTGTTGAATGGCTCCACGCAAATCAATGGCAATGAGGTCCCCGGGTAGAGATTGATCAAGTCCTTGGATAGCTGACTGGATGTGCGCCCGTGCTTCCGTGAGCGCTTGACGGTGGCGGCTAGACGTGACCAGCGTAGTCTCTTCGTTGAGATACTCGGCTTGAAGGGTGCGCTCAATCATGAGATCAGAAAGGGCTCCGAGTCGTGACGCATCAGGGGTGGTGAGGTCAAGCGCTAGATCCCAGTTGGCAAAATCTAAGGTGGGGTCTTTCGCAAGGTCTTGATGCGTCAATACGCGAATGACGGGAGCTTTGGCTTCCACCATAGTCTCCTGCAGGGTGATCTCTTCGGGACCTAATGGTTTAGACTGATCTTTGACCCACAAAATGAGGTCGGCATCGCGCATGGCGGCTTGGGATCTCTTGACCCCTTCAGCCTCAATATCATCGGTCGTCTGGCGAATGCCAGCCGTGTCAATTAACCGAAAATAGACGCCATCAATGGAGAAATCAGCCTCGACGGTGTCTCGAGTTGTTCCTGCAGTGGGTGAAACAATCGCACGGTTCTGGCCTATCAATGCATTTAGAAGCGTCGATTTGCCCGCATTCGGTTGCCCTAAAATGGCGGTTTTGATCCCATCGCGAATCAGGCGTCCCGTTTCGTACGTGTCTAAAAGATGAGCACACCCTTGGTCTAGTTCTGTGAGCAGTGCTTGCAATCGTTCTTTATCGGCGAATTCCACATCCTCTTCCGAAAAATCAAGCTCTAGCTCCACCATCGCTGTCGTATCGATAAGTGCCTGCCTGAACGCATGTACTTTTTCACCCAAAGCGCCTGTCAACTGCTGACGTGCTGCACGAAGACCTTGCTCGCTCTTGGCATGGATCATCTCTGCCACTGCCTCCGCTTGAGAGAGATCCATCTTGCCATTCATAAACGAGCGGTGAGTGAATTCACCAGGCTTTGCTGCATCCAACCCGGCAGCAAGTAACGCTTCAAACACCGATTGTGTCACTAAATACCCACCATGACATGTGATTTCGACACTGTCTTCTCCTGTAAAACTAGCTGGCGCCACAAACTTTGTCACCATGACCTCGTCCACAAACTGTTGCCTCACAGGGTGGACTAACTTTGCATAATGGACCGTATGACTGGGCGCTTGGGTGAGCTTATCTGATTTGAAGCATGCCTGAACTCGCTCAAACACCCCACGTCCTGAGGCCCGAATGACAGAGAGACCTGCATTACCAGGCGCCGTGGCGATGGCGACAATCGCAGGCCCTTGAGTGATCGTGTCAGACGGCGAATCTAGATTGTGATGTGAACCCTCGTTACTTGACATCCCCCATTAACTTCTGGACAAACGGTGAGGCAAGTAATGCAACCAGTCCCGCACCGCCTACAAACATGGCCACTTGACCAAACAATGCAGTAGGAGCAGCTGATTCTAGCGTTCCGGCAAGCAGTCCTGCGATGAGATTACCCAAGGCAGCGGCTACAAACCAAATACCCATCATTTGACCTACACGATTTTTGGGTGCGAGTTTTGTCATGGATGAAAGACCCACAGGCGACAAACATAACTCACCACAAGTGTGGAAAAAGTAGGTAACAACGAGCCAACTCATCCCAACTTGATTGGTTGCGCTCGCATTGGCAGATCCCCAGGACAAAACAAAGAAACCTAACGCAAGCCCGAGTAAACCCATCGCAAATTTCACAGGAATTGGAGGGTTGGCGTGCATTCGATCGAGTGTCGTCCAGAGGATGCCGAACAAGGGGGCCAAAAGGATAATAAAGAAGGAGTTCACAGACTGTAACCAACTTGGAGGTACGTCAAAGGTGCCTAATGACAGGTCTGTAAGCTCACGCGCGAAGAGATTCATCGACGATCCCGCCTGCTCAAATCCTGACCAAAACAACGCTGCAAGGATGAACAGCCAAAAAATGACCCCCAATCGCTTCTTTTCCTCGCCATTATGCCCACCAAAAAAGGTGACATAGGCAAAATATCCCAGGGTAATTAAGACGGCGACCACACCAAGATTGGCCGCAATTGAGGTAATCTCAAGATTCACCGCGCCCGTGCCAATAAGGCTCCCAAGTGTGATGATACCAGCAGCAAACACGGAAGCAATCGCATAGAATGAACGGGATCGTTTGGCTACTGTCTCCGGTGCATCTTCAGTGACAAACTCACCTGCTGTACCCATCCAAGACTCACCCCATTTGAAAAAGATGAGACCCAACACCATACCAATCCCAGCCAGCCCAAAGCCAAAATGCCAATGGGTTTCGGCAAGCCATCCACAGAGCAGCGGCCCTGCGAAGCCCCCAATATTAATCCCCATGTAAAAAATGGAAAAACCAGCATCGCGTCTTGCTCCACCTTCGGGGTAGAGATCCCCAACCACGGTGCTCACATTGGGCTTGAGTAGGCCTGTCCCCACAACAATGAGAGCAAGGCCTGCAAAAAATGTCGCATCACTTGGGATCGCCATGCTAAAATGACCCAACGCGATAATGATTCCACCAATGAAAACAGCCTTTCGTTGTCCCCAGAGATTATCCGCAACCCATCCGCCTGGGAGTGAAAGGATGTACACAAAAAACGTGTAGAGTCCATATATCGCCGTGGCTTCGGCAACGCCAAGACCCATCCCTGGATTGGCGCCTACGGTTTCTGCCGTCATATAGAGGACCAGCAGGGCTCGCATTCCGTAGTAACTGAAACGCTCCCATAATTCGGTAAAGAACAGCGCCGCTAGACCTTTTGGGTGTCCAAAGAACGATGTGTCCTCTGTGGCTATAGAGTTTTGCATAATCTGTTTGACAAAGTTGCGGGGAATCCTTCGAAAACAAAAAAGGGGCACTGTCCGTCAGCACCCCTTCCATAGAACATTATGCAAATGTAACCGATTGCCAACGAACCACCAAGCTTGGCAGTGGAGTCAAGCGCTGTAGGCGGTCCTAACTAGGCTCATCGGCAAAGGTAAGCGCTCGTTTTCGAGGCAACCTCTTCGCACTTCGTTTGATTAGTACATCATTTTGTGCTTTTTGTGCATGTCTTGACGATGCTCGTAAACTTTCTTCACCATTTTGGCACGGCGCACAGGTGCGTTCTCACGCTCAGCTGCCATTCTTGCCCATGGCATTTGGTCAAATCGAACTTGTTGATCTTCAGTGAGCATGGCACGGACGTCCATACGTAGATCCCACTCTAGTTTTTTGATGTCTGCCTCCAATTGATGCATGGAATCAATGAGCTTTTTTGCTTCCTTTTCATTGATTTCTGAGCCTGTGGAGACGGTTTTGAGCCGAGCCTTGGCTTCATTCAGTTGGTTTTTGAGGGGTAGTCGCTTCTCCATGACGTCCAAGCGTAACTCTTTGATCTGTTCACGTTGCTCAGGATTCAGCCAGGATTGCATCCGGGATTCTGCACCACGCACTGTGTTTGTGGTGGCACTTTCACGTCGTTGTGTCATCTGTTCGCGAAGCGCTTCACGTTGCTCTGGTGTGAGGTTTTGGAGTCGTTCACGCATCTCTTCTCGTTGCTCTTGGCTCAACTGTTGGCCGCGTTGTCGTTGTTGAGCTTCGACTGGCTGAGCGATAACGGAGCCAACCAGTAATCCTATAAATAGGAGTGGGAATGATTTATGGAATAGGTTTTTCATAACTTTGATGTCATTTTGTTTTAATAGTTGTCTACTCTGTAAGGCACGGGTTCGATGATGTTCTATAATGTGTGAGACAGTCCATTAACGCAGCAACACCCTATTATTGTATATGAGTTCTACCTTATGATTGCATTTCTTACCCTCGCTGGGTTTGTCTTATTAATTGGGGGCGCTGAAATCCTCGTGCGTGGCGCATCAGGCCTAGCACAATCCTTTCGGTTGAGTAAGGTCGTGATTGGATTAACCGTTGTCTCTTTTGGCACCTCAGCGCCTGAATTTGCCGTGAGTTTGCAGTCAGGCTTTGCCGGCCAACCAGACATTTTGATGGGGAATGTGATTGGTTCCAATATTGCCAACGTGCTACTTATCCTTGGGTTAACCTCCATTTTTGTACCACTCATTGTCCATGAATCTTTAATCCGTATGGATGTCCCTATTATGGTGGGGCTCTCCGGACTCTTATACGTACTTGCACTGGATGGTCAATTGGTGAGGCTTGAGAGCGCCTTTCTAGCAGCCTTGCTATTCGCTTACCTAGGTTTGCTCGTTTGGATGAATAAGAAGGGAAAGGGACCCGCTGTCGACCTCAGCCAAGCGGCTGAACAAGACCAACCGACACCCATCTGGAAAGATCTTCTCTATATCACTCTTGGCCTCGTGGGTTTGGTCCTAGGCGCGCGTTGGTTGGTGGCAGGAGCGGTGGATGTCGCAGAGTATTTTGGGGTAAGTGAATTGATCATAGGGATCACCATTGTGGCTATAGGCACCTCGCTACCGGAGTTGGCCACCTCTATTGTAGCGGCTTTCAAAGGGGAAAAAGACATTGCTGTAGGTAATGTCGTAGGAAGTAATATCATGAATATTCTCGTGGTACTCGGCGTGTCTGGAGCCATTTTACCCGTAGATATACCTATTCAAGTCTCATCCACCCGCATCGATCTTCCATTTATGCTCATTGTGGCGGCTTGTTGCTTTCCAGTCATGCTCGGTGGCTTTACCATTCACCGTTGGGAAGGTGCGTTATTTTTTGCATGGTTCGTAGCCTTTATGGTGTATTCTGTGTTGAGTGTCAAGGCCCCTGAGATTGCGGCATCAATGGAATTCTGGACCTATCGAGTGGCTGGACCACTGACGCTTTTGGCCATTTTTGGAGGAGGTTTTGCGAACTACTGGATGGATCGGAAAAAAAACCTCTCTGCGTCTGACTGAGTGCTTCTGGCTAAGTGCGTCTGACTGACTGCGCTTGCAACCTGCGAATTATTACAAGTAAAAGACCTTTTGGTCTCGTTTTTGGTCCGCAGCCACTAGAGCAGCTCCCACCATACTGGCATCATTTTCGAAAGCCGCAGGTTTCACAGGGGTTTGAATCTTGATATAGGGGAGGGTCTTTTCCGCATTCTTACTCAGCTGTCCACCAATAATGAACAGATCTGGGTGGAAGATTTGCTCGTATGCATTCAACACAAACTCTAGGCGTTTGGACCAAGCCTTCCGGTTAATCCCTTCCTCCTTTCGAGACTTATTTGAGGCCCGATCTTGGGCAGATATTCCACGCATTTCGATGAGTCCAAGCTCTGTATTTGGCACCAGTTGCCCATCGATAAATAACGCCGACCCAATACCCGTTCCGACCGACAAAAACATGACAACTCCGGCTTCATTTTTGCCTGCACCCAAATGTAGCTCAGCGATTCCACCCGCATCGGCATCGTTCAAGAAATAGACATCGGTATCAATCACCTCAGAGAACAGATCCACGGCATCCATATCTTCCCACGCGCTATCGAGGCGACGGGCTGACAACACGCGCCCTCGTCTGACAGATTCTGGGATCGCAATGCCTATGGGGCCACGCCACTCAAAATCGGTGGACACAACTTGATGAATTCTAGAGACAATTTTGTGAGGTGAGGTCCCTTCTTTGACCTTCTTGGCGATCACCTCTGAGGTATATTTCCCTTTGTCGGTGTCAAAAATACACGCCTTAATGGCTGCTGTTCCGATATCAATGCCAAGGACTTTCATAGGTTACACCCGAATCCATCCTTGATCTTGCATCCTCTTGGCCACCTTCCACTTAATCTTTTTGGTTTCCCCAGACTGGACATTCTTCATAGTCACAAGGTCGTTTCTACCAGGTTCTGATTCAACTAGTTCCGGGGATTTTTTTGCTTGGAGAGGGCCTGTGGATGTAGCCCGTGCACCTGAACCGGTGATACCCGTGGCGGAAGGTACTGCAGGGGCCGTCATTTGAGGAGCAGAGAAGCCCATATTCGTTGATTCCTGATGCTGCGTTTTGGCTTT